>CADCWL010000251.1 GCA_902806405.1 uncultured Thermomicrobiales bacterium
AGCAGGGCCGGGGTCGTCGGCGTCGCCGTTCCGTCGAGGACCACGGGGTCGGCGGGGTCGCCCCCGGCCGGTCCCCGCCGCCGCCAGGTGCGCGCCGCCCCGTCCCGCCCCCGCGCGATCGAAGCCTTTCTTTGCGCGCCGGGCCGGGCCAACCCCCGACCCACCGTCGGGCGGCCGACCCGGACGCCCGCGGCCGGCGGGGGTGCGGGCATCCATGCCACGGTGTTCCCACACCGCCACGACTTTCGGGGACCGCTCTAAGAGCTGGGAGCTTGGACCCGGCGCCTCGTTGCCGTCGCGCTCCTCCGTCATCCCGGCGACGGGAGGGTTCCGCGACCGCAACGTGGGGTGGGAGAGATCGTCGGGCCTTGGGATGGCACGGGGGCACGAGCCGCCAACCAACGACCGACAACCCGCCCCTCATGGCTCCAGGCCGCACTGGAGGTGCACCCATGACCGCCCGCGCCGAGCTGCGGAGCGCGCTCCGGCTGAGGCTGGAGGACGCAGGACCGAGTCCGCTTGGGAACGACGCCACGCTCGAAGACGCGCTAGCCGGGGCGATCCGCGCCCACGGCGCCCGCTTCCCGAAGGAGGTCGTCGTCGCCGCGCCGGTCGCGGCCGGGGCGACGCGGACTGCGGTCCCCGGCGCGGCGATCGACCCGGCGCGGATCGTCCGCGTCCTCGACGGGAGTGGCGCCGCCGTCCCCGGGGCGGACGCGACGGAGGATGACGGGGGGTCCGCCCCGGCCGGGGGCCAGGCCGGCGGTCAGGCGTGGCGATGGTGGGACGAGACGCTGATCCTGCGCCACCTCGCCGCCGCCCTCTGGCGGATCGAGCTCCTCGCCCTCGCGCCGCGCCGTCCGACGACGCGGCCCCGCCCGCCCGCGGGGCGACGAGGCGATCGTCCTCGCCCTTGCCGCCGCCGCCCTCTGTCGCCGCGCGATCGAGGACGCCGACCGCGGCTCCCGCTCCGATGCCCTCTCCTCCCTCGCCCGCGCCGCGCGCGCCGAGGCCGACCGCATCTTCGCCGCGCGCCGCCGCGTTGCCAACTGCGGCCGCGTCGACCGAGACGGACGGGACGAGGGCACGGGCGCAAAGAAGAGGCAGAAACCGACCGGCGCCGGTCCCAGGACGGGCCTCACCCCCGCACTCTTCCCTTGGGAGGGAGAGGGAGGTAGGGGTGAGGCCCGTCCCCCTACCGAAAGGACACCACCCCGTGCCAGATCAAGGACAAGGCCCGCCGGCGATAGCCGGCGGCTGGCGGGCGCCGCGGCGCGACCGTGGCAGGGAGCGCCTGGCGATCGGTGTCGGCGCCAACCTGCGGCGCCTGCGCCGTCGGCGCGGCCTCAACCAGGCGTCCCTGGCGGCGGCCCTCGGGCGGGACCGCTCGACGGTCAGCCGCTGGGAGTCGGGGGATCGCCTCCCCTCCCTGGCGTCGCTCGTCGCGCTGGGCCGCGTGCTCGGCTGCGAGCCGGCGGCGCTGATGGCCGGCGCCGACCCCGAGTCCGGCCCGCCGCCCGTGCTCAAGGAGGGATAAGGCATGCCGCCGATCGGCCGCGCCGGCAACGTCGAGATCGGCGGCGCCGGCTACGCGCTGGTGCCGGGCGGCTACGCTCGGGCGCAGCAGGGGACCTTCGGGCACCGCACCGGCCGGGTCGACCTCGGCGATTTCGGCGGCGGCCAGCGGCAGCCGCTCCACCGCGAAGAGGGCCGCGCCTGGGACGCGGTTGGCACCGCCGTCTACGGCGGGCAGGGAGTCGAGCCGTGGCCGAACATCGCCTCCCACGGCGACACCCTGGCCACCACGCCGACGGCCGCCGCGCGCCCCCGGGCTCGTCGTCGACGACCGCGTCTACGTGACCGTCGGTCCGCGCCTCTACCGGACGGCCGCGCTGACCAAGTTGGCCCGGACAAGCCTCTCGCCGGTCGCCCTCCTGCCCGACCTCGCCATGACCGGCCCGATACAAAGACGGTGTGATGATGCTCTTCGCGAGCGCGGGCGGCGCCGGGATGCGGCTCTCCCGGACCGGCAACGGATCGGTGGCCGAACCGTGGCTGACCGGCGAGGTCGAGGTCGTGGGGGTGGGTTGCAAGGGACAGATCGTCATCGCCCCCGGCGTCCGGGAGCGGGGCCGCCACAGCCTCGACCGCGACGACGGTGCCGGTCAGTTCCGGAACCGGAGCGCGGACGCCCCGGTCGTCCGGATGGGGCCTTCGGCGGCAAGATCGCGATCGCCTCCCGCGCGGGCCCCGCCCGCTTCGCCGGCGACCGGGACCCCGGCTCCGTCACCCCCGCCGGCACCCCGAGCCGGACCGGCGACCTGGATCCGGACTTCGCCCACGGCGCCGCGACCGCCGAGGACGACGTCTCCTTCCTCCAGGGCCACCTCGGCCGGCTCTCCGCCTGGGTGGCCGGACGGATTGTTGCCTGGGACCCGGCGAACCCTCGTGGACGGCTGGCGGCAGACCGGGCCGGAGGGGCCGGCCTGCTACGCCGCCGCCGTCGCCCCCGACGCCGCAGAACCGTGGCACGGATCCCGCCAGTTATTGCGGCAGTGCCGACGACGTGCCGCTCGCGAGCCTGGCAAGGTGTGATGGCCACGGAACCGCTCACCATCCTTGTCGCGAATGAGCCGCGCGCATACCGCGAGGCGCTGGCCGGCGCCCTCGCCGCGCTCCGTCCCGACCTGCGGGTCGAGCTTTTCGCCCCCGACGCCCTCGACGCTGCCCTGGACCTCCCGCGTCACCCGGTCGTCGTCTGCAGCCGGCTCACCCCACGGGTGGAGGAGCGCGCCTGCGCCTGGATCGTGCTCTACCCCCAGCACGAGTCCGTCGCCCTCGTCCGCGGGCCGGACGGCCACCGCGTCGTCCCCGACCCCGATTTGGACGACGTCCTGCGGGCCGTTCGCGCGGCCGCCGGTGCCTGCGGTGCGGAAGCGCCCTCGACGGTGGGCACCGCGACCCGATAGCGCGGGCTGAACGTGCCCGTTCCGGTATCCGTCCGTGCCGTGTCTGTGTGTCACCCCACCGGTACACTTTGGCCCAAGGAGCGGTCGGGGTCCCCTTCCCTCATCCCAACCGCGCGCGCACCCATCGCCACGCCCCCGGCCAGCCCCCGGGGGCGTTCCTGTGCCCGGTCGGCGCGGGTCGTCCGAGCCCTGGGGCCGCCGATGAATCCGCTGCCCGGGCGACGGCGTAAACAGGGATGAGCGCGCCAGACCCCTTCCCGGGCGCCTCACACGGCACCCACGGAGCGCCCCCTCGCTCCGCTCCCTCCCTTCCCGCACGCGCCCGGCCCTCGAGGCCGGGTTCGTGTTTAAGCCGACCCGCGCCGACCGGCGGATGGCTGGACATCGTCCCGCGGGAAGCACCTCCTGTCCCGACGCGGGCGATCCTGCCAATCCGCGCCGGTCGCCCCTTCCCGGTTGACAGGATGGCACGATGGCCTAGAGTAGGGCGTCATCGGGCGCCGGTTCGGACGCGACCGTGCCGGCCCCGCCGCCGTTTGGGGAAAGGGGACAACGAGCATGAAGACCGTCGCGCTGCCGCGCGGACTGGCGCCCGCCGTTGCGCTGGTGGCCGCCGCCGGCCTCGCCTGGGGCGCCCTCGCCCCGGCCACGGCCCAGGAGGCCACGCCCGGTGCCGACGAGCCGACCGCGGTCGTCTACGTCGACGAGGACGGCAACGAGCTGGCCCGCGTCACCGTCGACGAGATCGTCGACCCCGTCGCCGACGCGCCGGACGGCGTTGCGCCGGCGGATGGGGAGCGCCTCGTCCTCGTTCCCCTCACCGTCGAGAACACCGGCGAGGAGGACCTGCCGCTCGATCCCGTCACCTTCCTCCTGCGGGACGAAGGCGGCTTCCTCTACGGACTCGACGACGACCTCCAGGACGCCCTCGCCGAGGACGCCGCGACCCCGGCCGCCGGCGGCGATGACGCGACCGAGTCCCCCTTCGAGGCGGGCGACCTGGCACCGGGGGAGGAGCGCGAAGGCGTGATCGGCTTTGCGGTCCGCGAGGAGGCGGAGCTGGCCCAGGTCATCTTCGTCCCGGAGACCGGCCGCCTCCTGATCCTGGCCAACCTCGAGGAGGAGGACGGGGCGTCCGTGCGGCGAACGCGCTCCCGCTCGGCCGCCCAGGATGACGACGAGGACGTGACCGCGACCGCGACCCCGCGGTCGGCCCGCGCCACCGCCACCTCGGCCACCACCTCCGCCGCCGCCGCGACCACCCCAACGCCGGCTCCCGTCGCCGAGCCGACCGCACCCGTCGCGCCGACCACAGAGCCGGAGCCGGCCGTCGAGGTGACGGAGGAGCCGACCGCCGAAGTGGCTGCGGAGCCGACTCCGGAGGCGACGACCGCGCCGGACGCTGACGGCGACGGCGTCCCCGACACCGAGGAGGGCGATACCGTCGACGACCCGACGGCGACCGTAACCGAAACAGCCGCCGAGACCGTCGTCGCCGTCGAGGTAACCGCCCCCGCGTCGGAGCCGACCGTGGAGCCGACCGTTGCCCCGGTCGTCGGGGCCGACAGTGACGCCGACGGGCTCTCCGACGACGAAGAGACCGCGTTGGGGAGCGATCCGGCCGACGCCGACACCGACGCCGATGGCCTCCCCGATGGGGACGAGGCCGGCACCTACGGCACCAGCCCCGTCGACGGGGACAGTGACGGCGATGGGATCGCCGACATCGACGAGGTGATCGGCTCCGCCGTGCCGACCGCGACGACGGCCCCGTGATCGATCTGGTGCCCGGATGAATCCGAATCGATCGGTGCCACGTAGACATGGGTGAGCGCGCCAGACCCCCTACCCGGCGCCTCACCCCGAACCCTGGAGCGTCCCCTCGCTCCACCCCTTCCCTTCCCGCACGAGCCCGGCCTTCACGGCCGGGTTCGTGTTTAACCCCCGCCGCGCCCGAGGCCGAACCCGGCCGCTCCCGCTCCCTGAGCCGATTGCTCCCGTTCTCCGGGATGAATCGGCCACGGTTGCCGCCCAAAAGCCCGTGGCTCCTGGCTTACGGTTTACGGCTCCGCGTTCGTAGCCCGCCGTCCACCTCGGGTGTACCATGGTCGCCGCCCGTGTCGGCGAGTCGACGGCCCGTCGACTCGCCCCCCTCCCGGAGACGCCGTGATCTTCGATCGAGACATCCGCCACCGCGTCGCCGTCCCGACCCCGACCCTCCCGCGGCCGACGGTGGGCGCCGTCGCGGTCAATCGGGCGCGGTGGGGGGATCTGGCGGCGGTCTCCCGGCTGCAGCGGCGCGCCTTCCGCCCGGCCCTCGCCTACGGCTTCGGCACCCTGATCGTGCTGCGGGCACTGCCCAACGTCCGGTTCCTCGTCGCCCGCCGTGGCGGCGCCGTCATCGGCTGTGCCATCGGCGACCGTCACGACGGCCAGACCCGCGTCATCAACGTGGCGGTCGACCCGGACGCCCGCCGCCGCGGCGTCGCCACCGCCCTGCTCCGCGCCCTGGAGCGGGAGCTTCCCCGAGGCGATCTCCTCCTGATGGTCGAGGTGGAGAACCTCGGTGCCCAGGCCCTCTATCGGGCCGAGGGCTACCTCCCCGTCGGCTCCGCCGCCGACTACTACGGCCGCGGCCGCGGCGGCATCTGGATGCAGAAGGGGCGCGACGGCGCCGACGACGCACCGCCCAAACTGCGGGTCTGATCCTCGACGGCCGGCCGGTTTAGTCGTTGGCCGGGCGTCAGGTTGAAGAAGGAGGGCGTTCGGCGGACAGCGGCATCGTCCGGCGCGACGCACGGCCGATGCGCCTCTGCTCGTGCACTGTCTCATCCGCGCCGTGACGGAGAGGACAATCGCCCCGCCTCCAGACCGGACGGGCGTGGTGCTCCGGGCCGCCGGCGACGCAGCGATCGCGGCCGTCGCTTTCCTCGCGCTCCTCTTCCTAACCTGCCCCGCCAGACCGACATCGATCCTCGGGTCGCGCGGGCGCGCATTGCCGACGGACCCCATGGGCATCGAACGCATGGTGAGGATCGAGGCGGTGGGAGTGGCCGCGATCGTCGGCCACTTGCTCGGCTTCGCCGTTGCGGCGGGCGCGGCGGTGCTCCACCCGAGCGGAAACCAGCCCACCTTCCCTGCGGACTGGCGGTGGATCGGCCTCGGGTCAATCCCCAGCGTCCTTGGCTCGGCCCTGCTCTGGCCGGCGCACGATTCCCAGCGAGGCCCCCACACCGGCGTCTTTAGGCGCCGTGGGCGGCTGGCTCGGCGCGGTCGCCGGCTGACCGCTCGTCGGGGCTGACCACCGGGAGCCGGCTCCATCAGGAGAGCCTGGCGCACGCCGACCTCGTCCAACCCGCCGCGCTCGTCACCGCGGCGGTCGAGGGCCTCTTCCTGCCGCTCTGTCTGGCGGAGGAGTTCGGCCTGTTCGGCTACGCCACCTTCGCCAATTGGGGAACGTGGCGGGAGCATCGCGTCGTCGTTCCTGCCCCGCTCCTCTGGCGACGTGCGGGCGACCGAGAAGGAGCCAGGGGAGTCCGGCGCACCACGCCCGGCTCCGGTTTGCGCCCCGCGCCTCGGCCTCCGATACTTGATCGAGAAATAGATAACCGCGACGGCACGAGCTCAATTGGCGGTACGCCGCCCGATGGGCGGTCGTCATTGCCCCTCAAGGAGTCACCCAATGTCCATCGCCCCACCCCCCACCCTCCGTGAGCGCCAGGCGCCCTTGAAGGCACGCTACGAGTCCGACCCCGAGAGTGCCAAGCTGACCATCACCGTCCACAGCGCCACCGAGGGGGACGACCCGATGCGGAGCCGGATCGCCGCCGAGACCGCGGCGGCCTGGGACGTCGGCGCCCACCCGATGGCCGGCGGCGGCGACGAGCTGGCCTGCTCTGGCGACCTCCTTCTCGCCTCGCTAGCCGCCTGCCAGGAGATCACCCTCCGAATGGTCGCCGCCGCGATGGGCATCCCCCTTCAGGAGGTGGCCGTCAGCGTCGCTGGCGACATGGACTTCCGCGGCACGATGGGCGTCGACCCCGAGATTCCCGTTGGCTTCTCTCGGATCCGGACCGACATCCGCGTCGTCGCCGACGCCCCGCCCGACCGCCTCGAGCGCCTCGCCCAGCGCGCCGAGCGCTACTGCGTCGTCGCCGCCACCCTGCGCGAAGCGCCCGAACTCTCGACCTCGATCCGGACCGAGCCGCCCGGGTCCGACGGCTCGGCGAAGCGGAATCGATGACGCTCCATGTCGATGAATCCGGCCGTGCCGGCACCCCGTCGATCGTCTTTCTCCACGGCGTCGGCACGAGCGGGTGGATGTGGCGGCGCCAGGTCGAGCTGCTGTCCGACTACCACTGCCTCGTGCCCGATCTGCCGGGACACGGGGAGAGCAATGGCACCCCCTGGGTCTCCTTGGCCGAGGCGACGAGGCGGGTCGCCGACCTGATCCGGGAGCGGGCAACCGACGGTCGGGCGCACGTGGTCGGACTCTCGCTCGGCGCCTACGTCGTCGCCCATCTGATGGGCACCGAACCGAGACTCGTCGACCACGCCGTCGTCAGCGGCCTGAGCGTGCTCCCGTTTCCGCACCCCGGCAGGATGCGTGCGATGGGGTACGTGATGCTGCCGTTCCTCAAGACGAACGTCATGCTGCGGGCGAACGCGCGCGGCTTGCGGATCCCCGAAGCGGAGTACGATGACTACCGGCGGGCGATGGCGGCCATGTCTCGCCGGTCATTCCTGCGCATCGGCGACGAGCTCCTGGGGTTCCGGCTCCCCGCGGGCCTGGCGGACGCACCGTGCCCCACCCTCGTCGTCGCCGGCGAGCGTGAACACGAGCTCGTCCGCCGCTCGATCCCCGTCGTCGTGGCGGCGCTGCCGCGCGCGGAGGGGCGCCTCGCCCCCGGCCTTGGTCACGGCTGGAACGGGGAAGCCCCCGAGCTCTTCGCCGCGACGGTGCGGGCATGGATCACCGACGCGCCGCTTCCCCAGGACCTCCGGGCCGCGCCGGCGCCGTCCTGACCGAGGCGGGGTCGTAGGTCACCCCCTCTCTGGGTTCCCGGCGGCGAACGACGACGGGGTACAGTTCGGTGAAGGCCACCGCCGCGCAATCCGCGTGAGCGATCGGACGCCGTCGGTCGAGCCCGACGGGGTCGAGGTTCATCGGACGCCCGCTCGTCGGGTACGGTGCGTGGCGTACGTCCCGCCGCCTCGATGCTCGGGTCTCACAGCTCGCCCCTACTCGCCCCTAGATGGAGGAGAACCATGTACGCGGTGATCCGGCGCTACCGGTTGGCCGAGGGCGCCTCGATCGAGGAGTTGATGGCCCGCGTCCACCGGGACTTCGTCCCCCTCGTCGGCCGCGTCCCCGGCTTCGTCGCCTTCCACGCCCTCGACGCCGGCGACGGCGCCGTCGTCTCCGTCTCCGTCTTCGACGGCCGCGAGGGCGCCGAGGAGTCGACCCGCCTCTCCGCCGACCACGTCGGCCAGGAGCTCGCCGCCTTCTTCGCCGGCCCGCCGGAGATCGAGCAGGGCGAGGTCGGCGCCCATGCCCTCCGCCCCACCGCCGGCTCGGAAAGCCCCTCGATCCTCAACCCCGCCGGCTGACCGGCAAGCGATCGGTCGACCAGGCGCACCGAGCGAACGCCCGTCGCTGGCCCGCCACCCCGCACGGTAGCGTCCCCTCACGGAGAGAGCAGCACCCCTATGGACGACCGCACCCGCCACCCCCTCGACCCCGCCACCGCCACCAACGGCCACCGCCCGGACAGCGGCGCCGACGACGACCGCGTCTTCGGCTTCGACACCCTCGCCGTCCACGCCGGCCAGCGGCCCGACCCCACCACCGGCGCCCGCGCGATGCCGATCTACCAGACCAGCTCCTACGTCTTCGAGGACACCGACCACGCCGCCGAGCTCTTCGCCCTCCAGCGCTTCGGCAACATCTACACCCGGATCATGAATCCCACCACCGCCGCCTTCGAGGAGCGCATCGCCGCCCTCGAGGGGGGCATCGGCGCGCTGGCCGTCGCCTCCGGTCAGGCCGCGCAGTTCATAGCCCTCGCCACCCTGCTCGGCCCCGGCGACCGGATCGTCGCCGCCAACAACCTCTACGGCGGCACCTACACCCAGCTCGACGTCACGCTGCGCCGCTGGGGCGTCGACGTCGTCTTTGTCGACCCCTCCGACCCCGAAAACTTCCGCCGAGCCGTCACCCCCACCACCAAGGCGCTCTACGCCGAGACGATCGGCAACCCCCGGATCGATGTCCTCGACATCGCCGCCGTCGCCGCCGTCGCCCGCGAGGCCGGCGTGCCGCTGGTCGTCGACAACACGTTCGCCACCCCGTACCTCTGCCGCCCCCTGGAGCACGGCGCCGACATCGTCGTCGAGTCCGCCACCAAGTTCATCGGCGGCCACGGCACCTCCATCGGCGGCGTCATCGTGGAGAGCGGGCGCTTCCCCTGGGACAACGGCCGCTTCCCCGGCATGACCGAGCCTTCCCCCGGCTACCACGGGATCCGCTTCTTCGAGACCTTCGGGGAGTACGGCTACCTGATGAAGGCCCGCGTCGAGAACCTGCGCGACCTCGGCCCTGCCCTCTCCCCCTTCAACTCCTTCCTCTTCCTCCAGGGCCTGGAGACGCTACCGGTCCGCATGGAGCGCCACTGCCGCAACGCCGAAACGGTCGCCGCCTTCCTCGCCGCGCACCCCGCCGTCGGCTGGGTCGCCTACCCCGGCCTCCCCGACAGCCCCTACCGCGGGCTGGCGGCGCGCTACCTTCCGCGCGGCGCGGGTGCCGTCTTCACCTTCGGCGTCGGCGGTGACCGCGAGATCGGCGCCCGCTTCATCGAGGAGCTGCAGCTCGTCTCCCACCTCGCCAACATCGGCGACGCCAAGACCCTGATCATCCACCCCGCCTCCACCACCCACCAGCAGCTCACGGACGAACAGCAGATCGCCGCCGGCGTCGCCCCCGACCTCGTCCGCATCTCCGTCGGCCTCGAAGATCCGGCCGATGTCTGCTGGGACCTCGACCGCGCGCTCCGCCGCGCGACGCAAAGCGGCGGAGCAGGACGGGGGAGGACGCTTCGCTCGGAGGGGGCGGAGGAGGTCGAGGAGCACGTGCCGGAGGGGATCGAGGCCCCCGGCGCCGACGTTGCCGCCGCCGCGATGGGAGACTGACCGATGGCCTCAACCCCCACCCTCCCGAACCGAACCTTTGCCTCCGGGAGCGAAGCGACCCCCCTTGGAGCCTCCGGCCCCTCAAAAACCCTCCCCCCCCTCCCGGCCGCCCTCGCCACCGCCGGCGCCGCCGAGCGCCTCCGCATCCTGACCGACCACAAAACGATCGCGATGGTCGGCCTCTCCGCCGACCCGATGCGCCCCAGCCACTTCGCCGCCATCTACATGCTCGCCGAAGGGTACGACGTGATCCCCGTCAACCCCCGCTACGCCGGCCAGGCCATCCTCGGCCAGCCCGTCTACGCCTCCCTCGCCGAGATCCCCCGTCCCGTCGGCATCGTCGACGTCTTCCGCAAGCCGCAGGATGTCCCCCCCATCGCCGAGGAGGCGATCCGGATCGGCGCGCCCGTCCTCTGGCTCCAGCTCGGCGTCGTCAACGAGGAGGCCGCCGCCACGGCCCGCGCCGCCGGCCTGGACGTCGTCATGGACCGCTGCGTCAAGATCGAGCACGCCCGCTTCTTCGGCGGCCTGAACCTCGTCGGCATGAACACCGGGGTCGTTACGGCCCGGCGGACCGTCGGCTAGGGCGGCGGGCCACGGCGTCCTGGCCCCGTTCCTGCAACGCCGCTCGTCACGGGGCGCGATGCCCGCGCCCGCCGCCGCCGAAGGCAGGAGGGGGTCCGCATGCTCTACATCTGCGAGTTCACCTGGTTCCCCGGCACCACCCGCGCCGACGTCGCGGCGCGTGTCGTCCGGCAACACGACGCGGGCGCGAACCATCCCGAGCGGATCAAGGGCTGGTACAACCTGGTCGGCGGAGGCGCCGGCTTCCTGGTCGTCGACTACGACGACCCGCACGAGCTCACCGGCTTCCTCCAGCCCTACATGGACCTGATGAGCTTCGACGTCCGCGCCATCACCGAGAACGCCTACGACGCCACCGTCGCCCAATCCCGCGAGACGGCCGCGCAGGCCGGCTGATCCTCCGACCGGATGGTCACACCGGAGGGGCCCCGCCCCCGGTTTCCCGGGGGGCGGCCGGCGCCAAGGCGACGGCCGCCCCGAGACCACCGACCGCCGCCGTCCCGCCCTCCGCCTGGCTCGCCTGCGGCGGTCGGCCCCCGGCGCAAGCGGGCTAGGCGCTGATCGTTGTTCGTCCCGTCTTGCTTTCGACCGCCTGCACCCTCCCCGGCCCGGACCGGCACCGTTGCCCTCGGCTGCCTCCATCACCGTTCGGCCGGGCGTCGCCCGGCCGCTGCGGCGCCTGGGTCGGCCGCTCTCGGCGCTGTCGCCGGTTGCCCCCCTGCCGCCGACCCCACCCGTGGTGAACCCGGGCGCGAGGCAGGGCTCGGTGGTCCGGCACCGCTGCGCGCCGGCCTTCCCAACCCCGCTGGCCGCGACCGGCGCCCTCGCCGCGCTGCGATCGGTTCGCGGCCGGCTCCCCCGCCCGCTTGCGCTCGCTCCGAGCGGTGTGCCCCCCACTCTGTGGGGTGGGCGCTCGTCGGCACCCGCCGTGCTTCCACGCCACCGGGTACCGACCGCCCCATCGGCGTCCCCGCCCACGGGACCGAGGAGGGGCTTCGGGCGTGGGGTTCCCCTGCCCGCGCGAATCGCACCGAGGACCACCATTGCATCGATCAACCCGATTCAGCTCCAGAAGTTCCTGAAGGGGATGGACTACCCGGCCGCCAAGGAGGATCTGGTCGAGCACGCCAGGGACCAGGGAGCCGACGAGAACGCCCTCTCCGTCCTGGAGCGTCTCCCCGACGAGCCGTACGAGACCCCGGCCGACGTGAGCAAGGCGGTCGGAAACCTCGACTGATCCGCCCTCCGTGCGAAGTCCGCCGACAGCGGGCCGTACCCATCCAGTTCGGCGCGGGGCTTCCATACCCACCCGGTAGGCTCCGCGGTGTACCAGGTGGGCGCGAAAGGCGCGACAAGGGGCGCGCGGTGTCAGTGCGGCACGGCACACGGACACCCTTGTTCGACGTGCCCGTCCGGCACCGGTCGCCGCCCGAACCGGGTACAATGCGCCGCGTGGTGAACGACACGCGGCGCCCGCGCAGCCGGCGCCTGCCGACCCCCGAACCGGTGCCGTCGGCCCCCCCGATTCCGGCGGGCCGCAACGGCCACGGCGTGGTTGCGCGCGGCAGGGCGACCCTGTATGGATCGCCGTCCGCCGCGCCGGCGGCCGACCTGTCTCCGGCGCTCCTCGCCGCGCTGGAGCACGCGGGGGAGGGGGTCTTCCTCCTCGATCGCGAGTGGCGGGTTCTCCACCGTGGCGCCGCGGCTGTCTGCCTCACGGACGGTGGCGCGGCGTTCGACGGGGCCGTCCCAACCCTGTGGCAGGCCTGGCCTAGCCTTGTTGGCAGCGAGGCCGAACGCGCGATGCGTGCCGCGATGGCCGACCGCGCCTCCGCTCGGCTGGAGCACCGCGGCGCAGCGGACGACGGGGGCGACCGGTGGCTCGATATCCTCGTCTCCCCCACCGCCGACGGGCTGTGCCTGATCCTCCGCGACGTCGGCGCCCAGAAGCGCGCCGAGGACGCGGCTCGCCGGGCAGACACCCGCTTCGACCTCGTCGCCGGCGCGGTCGAGGCCGCCCTCTTCGACTGGGACCTGGAGACCGGAGAGGTCACCCGCTCGCGGGGTTTGTCCGAACTGCTCGGCTACGACCCGAGCGAGGCCGACGCCACCAAGGAGTGGTGGCTCGATCTGGTCCATCCCGACGACCGCGACCGCGTCGCCGCCGACCTGGGAGCGGCCCTCGCCGCCGGCGATGGCTACGTCACACTCTGCCGCGCCCGCCACAAGGACGGCGGTTACCGCCACGTCCGCGACCGGGGCCTGGTCGTCCGCGACGCCGCCGGTCGAGCGACCCGCGTCGTCGGCAGCACGGTCGACGTCACCGCCCGCCGCGAAACCGAGGCCGCGCTCGCCGCCAGCGAGGAGCGCCGCCGCCTCGCCCTTCGGCATGCCCCCGTCGTGGTCTATCAGCAGGACCGCGACCTGCGCTTCACCTGGGTCGACAATCTCAACCCCCTCGCCTGGCCCGACGGCGTCGTCGGCCGCACCGACGCCGATCTCCTTCCCCCCGCCGAGGCCGCCGTCGTCCTCCCGCTCAAGCGCCGGGTGATGGAGACCGGTGAGGCCGCCCGGAAGGAGGTCCGCGCCACCTCACCCACCGGCACCCGGGTCTACGACCTGACCGTCGAGCCGCTGCGCGACGAGCGGGGCGCGGTCGTCGGCGTCACCGGCTCCGCCGTCGACGTCACCGAGCGGTGGCGGGCCGAAGAGGAGCTGCGGCGCCGCGCCGACCTGCTGGACCAGGCCGACGACGCCATCTTCGCCTGGGACTGGCCAAACGGCACGATCACCTTCTGGAACCGCGGCGCCGAGCGCCTCTATGGCCTCCCGCGGGGCGAGGCGCTCGGTCGGATCAGTCACGACCTGCTCCGGACCCGCCACGCCGACACCACCGCCCGCTTCCTCGACGACCTGGAGCGCGACGGCTCCTGGTCGGGCGAACTGGAGCACGTCGCCGCCGACGGCGCGACGATGACCGTCGAGACCCGCCACGCCCTCGTCCGCGAGCCGAACGGCTCCGCCTTCGTCGTCGAGGTCAATCGCGACGTCACCGCCCGCCGCGCCCTGGAGCGCCTCCACGAGGACTTCCTCGCCGCGGCCTCCCACGACCTCAAGAACCCCCTCGGCGCCGTCAAGGGCCAGGCCCAACTCCTGCGCCGTCGCCTCCTCCGCGGTGGCGCCCCGGACGTCGACCGCCTCGTCGCCGGCCTCGAGCAGATCGACGCCACCACCGGCCGCATGACCGCCCTCATCGACGAGCTCGGCGACATCGCCCGCCTCCGCGCCGGCCAGCCGCTCGACCTCCGTCTCGAGCCGATCGACATGGTCGCCCTCGTTCGCCAGTGCGCCGAGCAGTACGGCCGCACCACCGACCGCCACTGCCTGCGGGTCGAGACGCCGCTGCCCCACCTGATCGGGATCTGGGACGAGCGGCGGCTGGAACGGGTGATCGCCAACCTCGTCACCAACGCCATCAAGTACAGCCCGAGCGGCGGCGAGGTCCTCCTCTGCGTCGACCTCGAGGAGGGCGCCAACGGGCCGTGGGTCGTCGTCGCGGTCCGCGACCGCGGCGTCGGCATCCCCGCGGCCGACCTCCCCCACGTCTTCGACCGCTTCCGCCGCGGCGCCAACGTCGGTGGCATCGCCGGTACCGGCATCGGCCTCGCCGGCGCCCGCCGCATCGTCGAGCAGCACGGCGGCACCATCCTCGTCGCCAGCATCGAAGGCGAAGGCTCCACCTTCACCATGCGCATCCCCCTCAACAGCGCGGAGGCGTAGGCCGCCCATCCGCGGCTGCCTGCACCGGCAGCGGGAGGGGACCCTCGTGCCGCGCTCCGAACATCGAGGCGCCGTGGACCAGGATCGGGCCACGCTTCCGCGATCCGCCCCGGACGCCGAGGACGCGACGGCGGCCGGTGGCTGGACGGCGGCCAGGACCGTCGATGCGCGCTCGGTTGTCCGGTGGTCGCCGACGAACGCCGGCACCGGCTCCTCGACGCGCCGCTTCACCAGCCGGGCGATGATCACATCGTCGCGGTCCTCGACCGGCACGGTGGTGATGAGCCCGAAGTGGGCTCCGGGTCGGGGTCGGCGACGACGCCCCGTAGATCGTCCACGGCTTTCCAAATCCACGGCGTCATGGCAAGGACTCGACGGTTGCGCGGCGCAGCGCTGCTGCCTGCCAGAGAGCCCCCACGAGCCGCTGAGCCCGGTGTAGACCGCGGAAGACCTCGGCCCGTGTGGTAGCGCCAACGCCGTCGTCGGCGCGTTGCCGCAGCATCCGAAGATCCGCCACCACGGGTCGGAACGACCGCGGAGACCGATGGCGTCGGTCCACCGACCGTCCGACACACCGCGATGCGACGACATCGTGCCTGCCCCGGTTCCCGACCCGACGGAGGTTCACGCCTCGCGGCGCGGTGATCCTCGCTCCGGGCCAGGCGTAGGAGCGGCGATCGCCGGCGGCCCCGGCGCGCCCGTTGTCGTCCCCCAATCCGCCGGCCCCGCTCGCTCCGTAGTCACGGGCGAACGTCGACGTTGGGAGCAACGACGCGACGACCCCGCCGCTCGTGGGCGCTCGCGAGCGGCGGGGCCGCCGCCCTCAGGTGCCACGGGGTGCTTGCCACCCGCCGGCACGACCATCGAGCCGAAACCGCGGCACCGCCGCGCTCAACGAGAGGATCACTACCGTGGGAACGACGCGCGACTGGCTCGGGCTGGCGCTCGGGCTGACCATCCTTGGCATCGGTGGCACCCGGGTGACCGTCGCCGCATCTGCTCAAGACGA
>CADCWL010000252.1 GCA_902806405.1 uncultured Thermomicrobiales bacterium
GCGTGCACCCCGCGCGGCTCCTGCCGGAGGAGGAGGACGCCGTCGACGTGGGTGCCGATGTCCCCGATCCGCTCCGGGGGCCGGTTGGCGAGCAGGACCGTCGTGCAGCCGAGGAGGGCGGCCTGGGCCTGGAGCCCGTGGACCAGGTCCCGGAAGGCGGCGGCGCCCACGGCGTCCTCGGCGATGCCGGCGCCGTCGACGACGAGGAGGGTGGCGCCGGCGTCGCGGACCGCCCCGCGCAGGACCGCCACCACCCCGTCCGCCCCGTCCCGCTCCAGGGCCGCCGCGACGCTGAGGTAGCGGACCCGGCCGCCGGCCAGGGCCGGGTCGAAGAACGCGAAGCCGCGGAGGTGGGCGAGCATCCGGTCGTGGGTCTCGGTCCGGACGGTGGCGACGAGGGCGGCGCCGCCGGCGGCGGCGTGGCGGTAGGCGAGCTGGTTGCCGAGCGTGGTCTTGCCGCTGCCGGGCGGCCCCGCCAGCAGGTAGGCGTCCCCGGTCAGGAACCCGCCGCCGAGGACCCGGTCGAGGCCCGGCACCCCGGTGGCCAGCCGCGCCAGCGCCGGCGGCGTCCGCGGCGTCCCGTTCTCGTCCACGCGGCTCGTCCCCCCGGCTTCAGCCGTGGCCGTCCGGAGCGCGGGCGATGCAAGGCCGATGCCAGCGGCCAGCCCGGCGGCCGGGTGCGCGCCCCGCCGCCCGCGCGATCGCCCCGGGCGGCACGGTGCCGGGAGGGGACCAGGCCCGCGGGGGAAGGGCGCGCGCGGCCCCCCCGGGCGACCGGTGCCCCCGCGGCCGCGGGCCGCCTACGTCCCGCTCCTCGTGCTGGCCGACGCCGTGACGCCCTGGCGAGCGCCCGCGCGGGCCGCCGCCCCGTCCGCCAGCCGGAACAGGAGGGGGTTCAGGGTGATCGAGACGAGCGCGCCGGCGAGGATCAGGTTGTACCCGTCCGGCGGCAGCAGGTCGAGGGACCGGCCCAGGCTCGCCAGGATGAAGGAGAACTCGCCGATCTGCGCCAGCGCCGCGCCGACGACCACCGCCTTGTCCAGCCCGCCGCGCAGCAGCAGCACGATCAGGAACGCCGCCGCCGTCTTGCCGACGACGACGATCGCGGCGACCGCCAGGATGCGGCCCGGCGCGTCCAGCAGGAAGGCCGGCTCGATCAGCATGCCGACCGAGACGAAGAAGAGCACGGCGAAGGCGTCCTGCAGCGGGACGACCTGCTCGCCCGCCTCGTGCCCGACCTCCGACTGCCCGACCACCAGCCCCGCGACGAACGCGCCGAGGGCGAACGAGACGCCGAAGAACTCCGCGCCGGCGAAGGCGATGCCGAGCGCGGCGGCCAGGGTGGCGAGGAGGAACAGCTCCCGCGAGCCGATCCGGGCGACCCGGTGCAGCAGCCACGGAACGATCCGCCACCCGACGGCGAACATCAGCGCGGCGAAGAGCGCCACCTTCCCGAGCGTGAGCGCCAAGGTGGCGAGCAGGCCGCCCTCGCCGGCGGCGGGCGCCGTGCCGCCGAGCGGCCCGGCCAGGGTCGGGAGCAACACGAGGGCGACGACCATCGCCAGGTCCTCGACCAGGAGCCAGCCGACCGCGACCCGGCCCGACGGCGTGGCGACCGCGGAGCGCTCTTCCAGGGCGCGCAGGAGCACGACCGTGCTGGCCACGGAGAGGGCGAGACCGAAGACCAGCCCCTCGCCGAGGGACCAGCCCCAGAGGCTGGACACCCCGACGCCGAGGGCGGTGGCGGCGGCGATCTGGCCCAGCGCCCCGGGCAGCGCGATGCCGCGAACGGCGAGCAGGTCGCCGGGCGAGAAGTGGACGCCGACGCCGAACATCAGCAGGATGACGCCGATCTCGGCGAGCTGGGGCGCAAGATGGGCGTCGGCCACGAACCCGGGCGTGAAGGGCCCCACCGCGACGCCGGCGAGCAGGTAGCCGACGATCGGCGGCAGACGCAGGCGCACCGCGACCAGGGCGAAGGCGAAGGCCGCGGTCAGCCCCACCGCCACCGTCCCGATGAGCTCCGTCTCGTGGGGCACCCCTGCCTCCTTCTCGGCATCGCCTCGCGGGGGTCGACGAGCACGAACGCTGCCCCCGGTCCCGCAAGAGGCAACCGGGACGGCCGCTTCCTCGACGCCCCGGCCCCTCGACGGGCCGCGAGGGTTGGGCGAAGATGGCCCACCGGCCGGCGGGACGACGGGGAGACCCCGCGCACCGGCCCGATCGCCGTCGCGGTGAGGCGTCCGCATGATCGCCCTCGACGTCCTGCTCCTGGTCCTCCTCGTCCTCGTCAACGGCGTCCTCGCCGCCTCCGAGCTCGCCGTCGTCTCGTCGCGGAAGGTGCGCCTGCGGCGGCGGGCCGACGGCGGGAGCGCCGGCGCCCGCGCCGCCCTGGCGCTGGCCGAGGCGCCGGACCGCTTCCTCTCGACGGTCCAGATCGGGATCACCCTTGTCGGCATCCTCGCCGGCGCCTTCGGCGGCGCGGCGCTGACGGAGCCGCTGGCGGAGACCCTCGCCGGCGTGCCGGGCGTCGGTCGCTACGCCGGCGCGATCGCCGGCCTGGTCGTGGTCGCGCTGATCACCTACCTCTCCCTCCTCGTCGGCGAGCTGGTGCCCAAGCGCCTCGCCCTCCGGAACCCGGAGGGGATCGCGTCGCGGATCGCCCGGCCGATGCAGGCGCTCTCGCGGGCGACCGGGCCCGTCGTCTCCCTGCTCGCCGTCTCCAGCGACCTCCTGCTCCGGCTGCTGCGGGCCCGCCCCTCGACCGAGCCGTCGGTCACCGAGGAGGAGGTCGAGCACCTGCTCCGGGAGGGGACCCGCGCCGGCGTCTTCGCCGAGTCGGAGCGGGCGATGCTCCAGGGCGTCTTCGACCTGGGCGACCGCCGCGCCGGCGAGCTGATGACCCCGCGGCACCGCGTCGTCTTCCTCGACCTCGCCAAGCCGACCGTGGAGAACCGGCGGCGGATGGCCTCGGCCGCGCACAACGTCTTCCCGGTCTGCGACGGCTCGCTCGATCGGGTCCTCGGCGTCGTCTCGGTCAAGAACCTCTGGCGGCGGGCGCTCGACGGCGCGTCGACCGACCCGCGGGAGGCGATGACCGAGCCCCTCTTCGTGCCCGAGGCCGCGCCGGTCCCGGACGTGATGGCTCGGTTCCGGGAGACGGGCGTCCACCTCGCCCTGGTGGTGGACGAGTACGGCGGGGTCGAGGGCCTGCTCACGCTCAACGACGTCTTCGGGGCGGTCGTCGGCGACCTCGATCCGGCGAGCGCGCCGCCCGGGCGGCGCGCGGACGGCTCGTGGCTGCTCGACGGTGGGCTGCCGGCGCACGAGGTGCGCGCGCTGCTGGCGATCGACGCCCTGCCGGGCGAGGAGGAGGGAGGGTACGAGACGCTCGGCGGCTTCGTGATGGCCCGCCTCGGCCGCATCCCCGCCACCGGCGACGCCACCGACTGGGCCGGCCACCGCTTCGAGGTGGTCGCCATGGACGGCAACCGCGTCGACAAGGTGCTGGCGTCGCCCATGGCGGGGAACGGGGGCGGGTAGCCCTGGCCACGACCGGGACCGCCGCCGGCAGGGCATGTCCGGGACGGGGTACGGGTCGGTGCCGGGCCGGGCTTCGACGGTTACGCCAGCCGGCACCGGATCTCGGCCAGCAGCGCGTCGATGTCGAAGGGCTTGGGGACGACCGTCACGTCGATGCCGACGAAGTGCGCCGCCTGGTCGGCCAGCTCCCGCGACGCGCCCGTCAGGACGACGACCGGGATGCCGGCGGTCGTCGCCCCGGCCTTCAGCCGGTCGAGGAAGTCCGTCCGCGCCCCGGCGCCGGCGGGGCCCGGGCTCCGCCAGACCGATCTCGCTGAGCGGCTGGGGGTGCCGCAGCGCTTCGTCTCGAAGGTGGAGACGGGCGAACGGCGCCTATACCTGGTCGAGCTGCGCCGCGTCTGCGCCGCAATCGGCCTCCCGCCGGCCGTCTTCGTCGCGGGGCCGGAGGCGTCCCTCGGCGCGCCCCCCCCGGGGCGACGCCGGTCCGCGAGGGGGGCGCCCTAAAGGGCCGCCCGCCTCCGATCACCCCCGCAGTGGGGCATGGCGAGAACGAGGGGCTCTCGCCCCCCCGCCCCCGTCCTCCGCGCTAGGCCGCCCGCGCCGCCTCCCCGCCGCCGACCCGGACGCGAGGGCGTTCGCACTGGGGGGTCCCGTCCCCCGCGTCCCGCCGCTCCGGACTGCCGGGGGCGCCTGTGTGGCGGACGGCTCTCGGTGCGTCGTAAAGTGGGTAGTTGTGGGGACGCCGCCCTCGGGCAACGGTGCACCCGGCGGCGCCCCGGTCGAGCGCCGCCAGCAAGGAACCCCGATGACCGCCCCGACGACCCCGACCGACGCGTCGCTGGCGCGCCTCTCCGCCCTCGCCGCGCGCGGTTTCGCCGATCCCGACGAGGCAATCGCCGCGATCCTCGACCTCGCCCGCGACCTGCTCGGCCTGACCACGGCGGTGGTCGCCCAGTCGGACGGGGACGTCTGGCGCGCCCTCCACGTCGCCGACGCCGCGTTCGGCCTAGTCCCGGGGGCGACCCTCCCCCTCGCGGACACGTTCTGCAGCCTGGTGACCGCGGCCGAGCCGGTGGTGATCGCGGACGCCCCCAACGACCCCCGGGGCGGTCTCGTCGCCGCGCCGGCGCGGCTCGGGGTGCGCGCCTTCGTCGGGGTCCCGCTGGTGCTGCGGGACGGGACCGTCTACGGCACCCTCTGCGCGCTCGACCGGCGGGCGAGCAACCCCGGTGGGGAGGCGGTCGCCGCCCTCCGGATCCTGGCGCGCCTCGTCGTCCACGAGCTCGAGCACGCGCGGCAGCTGGCGTCCGCCCGCGACGAGGAGGCGCGGCGCTTCCGCGCCCTGATCCAGAACGGGTCGGACGTCGTCACCATCCTCGACGCCGACGGCACCCAGCGCTACGTCAGCCCGTCCGTCGAGGGCGTGCTCGGCTACGACCCCGACGAGTTCCTCGGCCTCGATGGCGCCCGGTTCGTCCACCCGGACGACGCGGCACGGGCGCGGGCACTGTTCGAGGAGCTGCTCCGGCACCCGAGCCGGCCGGTCCGGACCGAGCTCCGCCTGCGGCACCGGGACGGTTCCTGGCGCTGGATGGAGACGACCGCCACCAACCTCCTCGCCGCCCCCGATGTGGCCGGCATCGTCGTCAACGCCCGCGACGTCACCGAGCGGCGGCAGCTGGAAGAGCAGCGGGAGCGGCAGGCCCGCTACGCCGCGCTCCGGGCCGACGTCGGCGCCACCCTCGCCGAGAGCGGCCCCCTCGACGACCTCCTGCCGCGCTGCGCCGAGGCGGTCGTCCGCCGCCTCGACGCGGCCTTCGTCCGCATCTGGCTGTGCGACGAGGCGGCGCAGGTGCTGGAACTGCGGGCCAGCGCCGGCCTCTACACCCACATCGACGGCGCCCACGCCCGCGTCCCCGTCGGCCGCCTGAAGATCGGCCGCATCGCCGCCGAGCGCCGGCCGCACCTGACCAACGACGTGCCCAACGACCCGCGCATCAGCGACCGGGCGTGGGCGGAGCGGGAGGGTCTGGTCGCCTTCGCCGGCCATCCCTTGCTCGTTGAGGACCGGCTGGTCGGGGTCATGGCGCTGTTCGCGCGCGGGCCGCTCACCGAGGACGCGCTCGAGGCGCTGGGGTCTGTGGCCGACGCCCTCGGCCAGGGGATCGAGCGCCGGCGGGCCGAGTCCGCGGCGCGCCGGAGCGAGGCCCGCTTCCGCAGCGCCTTCGACGATGCCGCGATCGGCATGGCCGTGGCCGCACCCGACGGCGCCACCCTGCAGGCCAACCCGGCGCTGTGCCGGTGGCTCGGCTACGCCGAGGCGGAGCTGCTGACGAAGACGGCCCAGGACGTCACCCACCCCGACGACGTGGCGGCCGACCTCGCCCTCGCCCGGGAGGTGCTGGCCGGCACGCGGCGCTCCTACCAGCTGGAGAAGCGCTACCTCCACCGCCTGGGGCACCCCGTCTGGGGCCTCCTGTCCGTCTCCCTCGTCCGCGACGACGGCGGCACCCCCCAGTACTTCATCACCCAGATCCAGGACATCACCGAGCGCAAGGCGTTCGAGGCGCGGCTGCGCTACCAGGCCGTGCACGACCCCTTGACCGACCTGCCCAACCGGACGCTGTTCCTCGAACGCCTGGGGGAGGCGCTGGCGGGGGCGTCCCCGGTCGCGGTCCTGTTCCTCGACCTGGACGGCTTCAAGGTGGTCAACGACAGCCTCGGCCACGCCGCCGGCGATCGCCTCCTCGGCGCGGTGGCGGCGCGCCTCGCGGCCGCCCTGGGGGCGGGCGACCTGCTCGCGCGCTTCGGTGGCGACGAGTTCGTCGTACTGCTGGCCCACGCGACGACCGCGGACGAGGCGGTGCGGACAGCGCAGCGGCTGCTGGCGGCCCTGGAACCCGTCGTCGACCTCGGCGGGCACGAGGCCGTCGTCCGGGCCAGCGCCGGGATCGCCGTCGGTCCCCCGGGGCTGACCGACCCGGGCGAGCTGCTGCGGGCGGCCGACGTGGCGCTCTACCGGGCCAAGGCCGACGGGGCCGGCTGGGCGGTCTTCGGACCCGAGATGAACGCCCGCGCGGTGGCGCGGATGGAGCTGGAGAGCGGGTTGCGGCGGGCCATCGAGCGGGACGAGCTGGAGCTGCACTACCAGCCGATGGTGCGCCTGGCCACCGGCCGGACCGAGTGGCTGGAGGCGCTGGTGCGGTGGCGGCACCCGACCCGCGGGCTCCTGCCGCCGGGCGACTTCATCCCGCTCGCTGAGGAGACCGGGCTGATCGTGCCGCTGGGGCGGTGGGTGCTGCACGCGGCCTGCCGCCAGGCCCGCGCCTGGCACGCGGCGTCCCCCGGTGCGCCGCCGCCCGTCGTCTGCGTCAACCTCTCGCCGCGGCAGTTCCGGTCGCCGGACTTGGTCGCCCAGGTGGCGGGCATCCTGCGCGACACGGGGCTGCCGCCGTCCGGCCTCGAGCTGGAGATCACCGAGCAGGTCCTCGTGGCGGGCAGCGCGGCGTTGGCCACGGTCCGGGCGCTGAAGGCGCTCGGGGTGATCCTGGCGATCGACGACTTCGGGACCGGGTTCTCCTCGCTGAGCTACCTGCGGCACCTGCCGGTGGACGGGCTCAAGGTCGACTGCGCGTTCGTGCGGGGGATCGACCGGGATCGGGCGAATCGGGCCGTCGTGCAGGCGGTGACGACGCTGGCGCACGAGCTGGGGATGTTGGTCGTCGCCGAGGGGATCGAGACGGCGGAGGAGCTGGCGGTGGTGCGGGCCGTCGGCGTCGACGCCGGGCAAGGCCACTACTTCGCGCGACCGCTGGCCGCCGCGGACTGGCCGCCCCCCGGGTGGGGAATCGACGGGAGCCCGACGGCGATGCGGCCCGTCGGCCGGGGGACGTGACCGCCGGCGACGCGCCGGTGCCATTGCCGCTGCGACCGGCGGCAAGCGAGCCGGTTCGGGGGAGCCCCCCTCTTACGGCCAAGGCCGGTTGGCCGCAATACCCTCGACGATCAGCCCTCGCCGACAGGAACAGACCGGCCAGCTTCACCCCAGACGCCCGCCTACTCCTTCGACTACCCGCCAGAGCCACCGTCGCCGAGGCAATGCGGGCCGCCGGTGCTGGATCACAACCGCGCCGATCTGCTGCTGGAGGGCCAGGTCGGACGACGTCGTCGCCGCGAGGGCCTGGGCGAACCGCTCCCGGCCGACCGTTGTGTAGGTGCGATGCACCATCAGCGTCTGCTTGGACGCCACCTGCCGGATCTCCTCGTTGTCCACGAGCGAGAGGGCGTTCCGGGCGCTGCTGCGGGAGGCGCGGCTGGAGGCGGGGCTGCGGCAGCAGGACGTCGCCGACCGGCTCGGGGTGCCGCAGAGCGTCGTCTCGAAGATCGAGTCCGGGGAGCGGCGCCTCGACGGCGTCGAGCCGCGCCGCGCCTACGCCGCGCTCGGCCTGCCCCTCGCCGACTTCGCGGCCCGGCTGGAGGCGGCCCCCGGCGCGGAGGCTCCCCGAGGCGACGCCGGTCCGCGGCGGGGGCACCGTGGCAGGGCCGTCGCACCCGGCCGGCCCCGCGGTGGAGCAGGACGAAGGTGAGGGGCGCCAGTCCCCCACCCCGTCCCCCATGCTTAGGCTGCTCTCTCGACCTCCACGGCCGCGGGCTCTGCCACGATCTCCAGGACTCGCCGGGTCAGCCGCTGGATCGTCGCCAGCGCCCCCCGCAGCTGCGCCGGCTCGATGCGGTACGTCAAGAGGTAGTCCCGCGCGCCGACCGCGTCGAGGCCGAGCACGGCGCCGACCACGAACGTCGTCGCCTCCGCCTCCCGCTCCCGGACCCGCACCGGCTTCTCCTCCCGGGCGACCCGGTCGTGCGCCACGGCGTGGACGAGCTCGTGGAGGCGGCCCAGGGTCTTCTGCCGCGAGCCAAGGCCGGGCCGGACCGCGATCCGACCGCCCCCGCACACCACGTCGACGCCGGGCGGGAGGGGTCGCTTTGCGACGGGGAAGCCGCGCCTCGATTCGTTCCCGGACGAGCGCGGCCTAGCACCCGATTCCCACAACTCGAGCATGACGATGCCCCGGTGCTGGCGAGGCCCCCGATCGCTCGGGGGGCTCGGTCGTGTTTGCTAGGATGCGACTGCTGTCGGCATATGCAAGGGGCGGGCATGAGCGACGACCGCGGGCTATCGCCCGGAACCGTGCTCGCCGGCATCGCGTTCTGGGGAGCCGTGATTTGGGTTGGCGTGTCGTCCCTCGGTGGAAACTCGCCCGCGACGGGTTCGACACCCGAATCCACGGCAAGCGAGGGCTGCATTGCCGAGGAGCCGGGGGAGGACCTCGTGGGTCGCGGCGGCGGGGACGGTCCGACCTGCACCGAATACGAGGACGAGTCCGCCGACTACGAACCGCCCGACCTCCCCGACGAGTACTACGACGAACCCGAGCGCGAAGACCCGACCCAGCAGGAGGAGATGTGCCCCGGGTTGGGTTGCGACCCGTCCTACCCGACCCTGTGCATCCCGCCGCCGCCGCCGTCGCCGCTGTCGCCGGCGACGAAGGCAATTTCGGCGTTGGCCGCCCCCTCGCCGCTCCCCGGCCGCAGCCGGCCCCTCCGCCGGGCGGGGATGAACTCCACCCGGATCGCCACGTTGTCGGTCGCCATCGGGACGGTGACCTTGACCCGCACCGGGAGGACCCCCCCGGTGCCGTCCAGGTCGGCGGCCTCCTCGACGGTGACGTCGTAGCCGTACCCGAACCCGTCGTCGCTGGCCACGTGCTCGGCCTCGACGCCGGCCGGGACGGCGAGCACCAGCCTCGTCGGGCCGGTCGATAGGGCCCGCGCCGCGCGCATGTTGTTCACCTGGGCCGACACCCAGACGTGGGCGGTCTGGCCGCCGATCCGGAAGACCGGGTCGACGCGGCACCAGCGGCGGAAGGCGCCGGCCCGGCGCGGCCCCAGCGCGGGGAGGAGGGCCACCGAGGCGCCGGCCAGCGACCGGAGGACGCGGCGGCGGGTGAGGCGGGCGGGGGGCTCGTGCACGAGTGACCTCGGGACGACGGACGCCTCGCTCGGGGCATCCCGCGGACTGCAGCGATCGCCCGGGCGCGTCCTGCGGGCGCGAGACGCGTCGGTAGGAACCGGCGCGACGACGTCTTCCATCACCATTCTACTTCCGGTTGCCTCAACGCGTCGCGCCGACAGGCGCCCCGCCTCTGACGGCGATGGAGATCTCGCGGACCTCGGGCAACGGAACGGCGCCCGCCGCGAACCGGTCGATGGCCGCCGCCTCCGACGGCGCCCCGAAGTAGAAGCCCTGAGCGCGGGCGATGTCCAGCCCGCGCAGCAGCGCGGCCTGCCCGGCCGTCTCGACTCCCTCGGCCGTAACCCCCAGCCCGAGGTCGCCGGCCATGCTCCTCACCGCCCGCACGATCGCCCGGCTGCCCCCGTCATGCACGAGGCCCGCGACGAAGGAACGGTCGATCTTGAGCGCGTCGGGCGCCAACTCGCACAGGCGGGCCAGCGACGAGTGGCCGGTGCCGAAGTCGTCGATCGCCAACCGCACGCCGAGCCGCCGCAGCCCCCGCAGTGCCTCCCCGGACGCCGGACCGGCCTCCATCGCTACGCTCTCGGTCACCTCCAATTCGAGCAGGCCGGGGTTCAGCCCGGTCTCCTCCAGAACCCGCGCGACGTCGGTGGCAAAGTCCGCGTCCCGCAGCTGACGCGCGGACACGTTCACGCCCACCACGGGCGGGTCGCCCAGGCGGAGGTCCTGCCAGTGCCGCCCCTGCCGACACGCCTCCCGCAGCACCCACCGCCCGAGCGGGACGATCAGCCCCGCCTCCTCGGCCAGCGGGACGAACTCCCGGGGCGGTAGCACCCCCGCAGTGGGGTGCCGCCAGCGCACCAGAGCCTCCGCCCCAACGAGGCGCCCGCTCGCCAGGTCCACCTGGGGCTGGTAGTGGAGCAACAGGTCGCCGTCGTGGATCGCCCGCCGCAGCGCCGCCTCCCGCTCCAGCCGTGCCAACACCGGCGCCCTCATGGCCGGCTCGTAGACGACGTAGGTGCCCCGCCCGGCCGCCTTCGCCCGGTACAGCGCGATGTCGGCGGCCCGCAGCAACCCGTCCGCGTCGGCCCGGCCGGGAAAGCCCGTCGCGATCCCAACACTCGCGCTCACGAACGTCTCCATGCCATTGAGGACGACGGGATCCAGCGCCCCGATCACGCGCTCGGCGACGCGCTCGGCCTCCCAGACCCCGGCAACGGCCTCGAGCAAGATCACGAACTCGTCGCCCCCGACCCGTGCGACGGTGCTGCCGGCTGGAACGTAGGCGCTGAGGCGGTCGGCCACCCTCATCAGCAACCGGTCCCCCTCGTGGTGCCCGAGGCCGTCGTTGACCAGCTTGAAGCCGTCCAGGTCCAGGAACAGGACGGCGACGGGACGGGCCGACCGATCCAGGGGCGCCAGGGCGCGCTGCAGCCGCTCGGCAAGCAGGGCGCGGTTCGGCAGGCCAGTGAGAGGATCGTGGTAGGCCCGATGGGCCAGCAACCCCTCCAAGGCCTTGCGCTCCGTGACGTCGAGAACGGTCCCCAATAGGCGGACCGGCCGGCCGCCCCCTTCGGCCACAGCCTCGCCCCGCTGGTGCACGATTCGCTCCGACCCGTCGGCCCGGAGGACGCGGTGCTCGACGCTGAACGGGACGCCCTGGGCCGCCGCGCGCCGGAGGACGCCCTCCACCCGCGCCCGATCGTCGGGGTGGACGCGGCCGAGGAAGGCGGCCTTGCTCAGGGCGCCGGCGGGCGGCGCGAGGCCGAAGATGCGGCAGGTTTCCTCGGACCAGACCTGCTCGTCGGTGGCAAGGTCCCACGCCCAGCTGCCGATGTGGGCGATGCGCTGCGCCTCCGCCAGGCCGGCGTCGCTGCGGTGTCGGGCTTCCTCGGCCTCCTGCCGCAGCCGGACGTGGCGCTCCAGCGCCGCGTAGGTGCCGACCAACGGGACGACGAACAGGGCCAGCGCCCAGGGGGACGCCTCGGCCACCAGGGCGATGAGGACCCCGATCGCCAGAAGCGAGAGCTGGGCGAGGGACTCGGCGCGGGGGTCCGCGAGCAACGCCTCGCGCCAGGTCCGCACCACCGGCAGGCGTTCCTGCAGGGCGACGATCGTGGCGACGGAGGCGACGCTGACGAGGTGCATCAGCGCGCCGGCGACCGGCAGAATCAGCAGCGTTGCCGGGCGGGCGGACGAGGGGTGGCCGGGGTCCCAGCCGGCGGCGGCGAGGGTGAGCGCACCGGACGCCGCGACGAGCACCATCTGGGCACTGTTGAGCAGAATCTCCGCCCAGTCGCGGCGGGGGCGCGCGACCTCGCCGAGGAACACCCCGGTCCCGACGACCAGCAGGGCGATCCCCGGGTCGAAGACCAGGATCGCCGCCACCGCCACCGAGGTGTCGACGCTCAGCTTGGTCCGGAAGGCGAAGTGGAGGCGGAAGAACGACGCCAGCCCCACGGAGCCGGCGAAGGCGAGGGCGAGCAGCGCCTCGCCGCGCGGCGGGGGCGCCGCCCGCGCCAAGGTGACAAGCACCAGCGCGAGGGCGGCAACCACCTGCGCGGCGATGTAGGCCCTCGACGCCGGCCGCAGCCCGGTCACGGTCGCCTGAGTCCCGCGCTGGGGGACGGGGCGAAGCGGGGCGATGAGCCGGCCGGGGGCCGTCGGCGGGGACGATGCCGGGGGCGCGCGATCACACCCTGCATGGCGCGGTTCTCATCGCGTCCTCATTTCGCACCGTGCGGCGGCGGCCGGTTCCGCAGTGCCCTCCGGCCAGCTTAGTGCACGCTCTCCCCCGCCGCATCCCCAGAATGAGCCAGATCCGCCGCCAGCCCCACGGAGCCGGCAAGGGCGAAGAGGACCGGCGCCCGCGTCAGGGCGTAGCCGAGCTTGGCGACGAGCTTCCACCGCAGCAGCGGCCGCAGCAGCCAGGCGGGCGTTCTGAGCAGCAGCAGGGGCGGGACGAGCATCGTCAGCAGGACGTGCTGGACCATGTGCCCGCTCGGCAGCAGCTCCGACCAGTCCTCGAGGGGCGGCCCGAGCGCGACCAACACCGTTGCGCAGCCGGCGAGGAAGGCAATCTTCTGGCCGCCGCTCGCCGGCCGGTCCTGAACCCCCGGGCGGCGTCGGTTGAGCGACCCGACCGAAGCCAGGTAGAGCGCGGCCAGCGCGAAGACGCCGATCGCCACCGCCGGGTCGATCCATCACGTGGTCCAGAGCGGCCCCTCCAGCAGACGGGGGGCGCCGTGGAGCGCGGGGAAGGGGAGTCGGTCGGGGAGTGGAAGCTGAACTTAACGACGCTTGTCGGCCTCCGTCCGCCGGCCGCGATCGGGAAGCCCCCGCCGTCCCGCCCAGGATACGTCCGGCCGCGTCGGCGCGGCCGGGGCGGGGGCGACGGAGCGGCACGAGCGCCCGGCGTCGCCCGGACGAGTATGCCGACTCCGGCCCGCCCGACCGCCCGGACGACAACCACGACGTCGCCGGCCCCGAGCCCCAGTCCGACGAGGTGACCGAACCGCCATCTACCACGAGTACGAGCGTGCCCGAGAGGCCGAGGCCGGGCAATCCGCGCCCTTCGACCAGCAGCCGGTGCCGCCGCCCGCCTTCCCGGCCGGCGACCTCGACTGCACGACCCACTTCGCCACCCAACAGGAGGCCCAAGCCTTCTACCCCGCCAACGGCGGTCCGGCCTCCGACCCGCACCTGCTGGACGAAGACCGCGACGGGATCGCCTGCGAGTGGTTGCCGTAGCCCCGGCCCCGATCCGCAACCCGACAGACAGGACCGAGGGCGACCATCGCGGCCGCCCTCGTCGTTTGTCCGACCTTGGCAGGGTTCTCTTTGCGCGCTCGACACCACACCCGGCAGCCCCCGCGGTGGGGCAGGACGAGAACGAGGGGCCGACGCCCCCCGCCCCCGTCCTCCGCGCTAGGCGGCCCGCGCCGCCTCCTCGGCCGCAGGCTCGGCCACGATCGCCAGGACCCGCCGCGCCAGGGCCCGGATCGCCGACAGCGAGGCACGGAGCTCGTCCGCCGTCACCTCGTGCTGAAGGAGATCGTCACGGCTGCCCGGGTTCTCCAACCCCAGCGCCACCACCGCGTAGGACACCCCCTCGGCCTCGAGCTCCCGCTGCGCGACCGGCTTCTCCCGCTGGTCGCCGCCTTGATGGGCCACCTGGTGGCACACCTCGTGGAGCAGGACGAAGAGCCGGGTCCGGCTGTCCGTGCCGGGCCGGAGCAGGATCGTCCCCTTCCGCGAGACGCCGTCGACGCCGGCCGGTCGCCCGACGGCCCGGTCGCCGGATAGGGTCGCCCGTCCTTGACACGGCGACGAACGGGTGTAGTATAGGCTGCACTAGCACAACCCATGGCGTGGACTGGTTCCCCCCTTCACGCGCCCCCGTCCGGGGCGGCGACGGCGACGGTGAGGAAGGACCCCATGGCCCCGGAGCACTTCGACGCGCTGACCAAGGCGGTGGCCACCGGCGTGTCGCGGCGGAGGGCGCTCACCCGGCTCGGCGCCGGCGGGCTGACCGCCGGCGACTGGCTCTTCGTCGAGGACCCCCGGGACGCGGTCCGCAACGCCGGCGGGGACGACGTGGTGCTGCTGGTCGCCGGCCTGACCCGGGTCGGCGAGCCGTTCACGAGGATCATGACGGAGGCGGAGAAGGCCGGCATGGAGACGGCCGCCACGCCGGCGCCGTAGCGGCCCCGCCTGGGGCAAGGAACCCGCGCGCCGGGACGCGCGCCGAGAGGAGGTGAGGCCCCCACCGGTCGATTTGCCGGGTGCGTCGCGCGTCCCGGCACGAGTCATCTTCGGCCATGTCCAGCCGCCCGGAGCCAGCAACGGCGCGGCTCCGTCGGACGAGGAGGAACCGCCATGGTCACCACCCCCGCGGTCGACGAGACCAGGCTCAACGACTTCCTGGGGCAGATGGTCGGCGACCTCGGCGCCGCCGCCAACGCGCCGCTGATGCTGCTCGGCGACAAGCTGGGGCTCTACAAGACCCTGGCCGGGGCGGGGCCGCTCTCCTCCGCCGAACTGGCGGAGCGGACCGGCACGGCCGAGCGCTTCGTGCGCGAGTGGCTGGCCGCGCAGGCCGCGGCCGGCTACGTCGCCTACGACCCCGCCGCCGACCGCTACGCGATGCCCCCCGAGCAGGCGATGGTCCTCGCCGACGAGGGGAGCCCCGTCTTCCTCGCCGGCCTCTTCGAGTCCCTCTACGCGATGATGGTCGCCGAGCCGAAGATCCGGGAGGCGTTCCGCACCGGGGAGGGCGTCGGCTGGCACGAGCACCACCCCTGCCTCTTCAGCGGCACCGAGCGCTTCTTCCGCACCGGCTACCGGGCGCACCTGGTCGCGGCGTGGCTGCCCGCCCTCGACGGCGTCGTCGCCAAGCTGGAGCAAGGCGCCACGGTCGCCGACGTCGGCTGCGGCCACGGCGCCTCCACGATCATCATGGGGGAGGCGTTCCCGAACTCCCGGTTCGTCGGGTTCGACTACCACGACGCCTCGATCGCGCGGGCGCGGGAGGCGGCGGCGGAGGCCGGGGTCGCCGACCGGGTCCGCTTCGAGGTCGCCGCCGCCAAGGAGTACCCCGGCGCCGGCTACGACCTGGTGACCTCCTTCGACTGCCTCCACGACATGGGCGATCCCGTGGGCGCGGCCCGGCACGTCCGGGAGACGCTCGCCCCCGACGGGACGTGGCTGATCGTCGAGCCGTTATCCAACGACGC
>CADCWL010000253.1 GCA_902806405.1 uncultured Thermomicrobiales bacterium
GCTGGTCGTCCTCGGCCCGCGCGCTGCGGTCCGCACCCAAGGTAGCGATCAGGTCTTACAAAAACCTTTCACAGACCGACCGCTCCGCTAATGTCTCGAGGGACCGCGGTTCACGTCGCCAGCGGGGAACCGGGCGTCTTCGTTGCGGACGGTTGCTCCTCTCGGCGCGACCGAACGTCGCGTGCTTGCCCCCCAACCGGACCATGCCAGCGCAACGGGACCGCCCGCCGGACAAGCGACCCGTCGCCGGCCGCGCCGCTTGCGGGGCCCGTGACCCGCCGTGATCCGCCCGGCCGCCCGCTGCCCGCTCGTAGGCGTGGCCGGCCGGCGAGGCGTCCTTGCCACGTTGGCGGTCGACCGAACGACCCGGGCCATCGCACCCTTGCCGCCAGACGCACCAACCCGTCACCAATTCGTGGCGCTGGGCGTTGGGGGCGATCCCCTCGTCGTTGAGCAGGGTGTCGTGCCGGGGTGGGCTGGCGGAGGCGGCGGGTGGTGCCCGGGGGTGGTTCCCGCGCGGATCGGCCGGCTGGCCCGGTCGAGCGCGCGGTCGCGCCCACCCCCTTTACGTCCCCCGCCAGAGGCGCACCCATGCTCCCACCAGCGCCACCTCCGCCACCGCGTCGATCAGGTAAATCGGCCGGATCCGCCGCCGCGCGACGTAGACCACATCCACCGCCGCCAGGGCGGCCGCCTGGCCGGCCGCGACCAGCGCCAGTTCCGGGGCGACCCGCCCCCGGTGGGCGGCGACGGCGAGCCCGAGGCCGGTGGTCGCCACTAGCGCCCCGACGGTCCGGACGAGCCAACGGTCTGTCTTTGGCCCGGTGACGGCCTCAAAGCTGCGCATCGCGACGAGCGGCCAAACGCCCGATGCGCCGTAGAAGATCGCCTGAAGTCGGGCGAGCCGGAGGACCGGATCGGCGGTCGGCATGGCGGGGGACTCCTCCTTCGAGGTCGGCGGGATCCTTGCGCCTGGCGGCACCGCACCATCCGTTCCGCGCCGCACCGGCGGGCGTTATTGATTCTAGCGCGTCGACAACTTGGGCCAGAACCGGCCTGGAGCTCGATACTCCGGCGCGGACACCGAGATCGTGGACCGTTAGCCCGAGGCGGCGTGCACCTGGTACGAACCGCCGATGCCGTGCGCATTGCGTGGTTCCGTTCGGTCAACCTCCCGTCCACCGACGGGCCACGCGAAGGAGAGCTTAGGGGTCCCGCGGACGTCACGATTCGTGTCGAGCCGCCCCGTTCTCGGGAATCAGCGCCGTGAGGCCGCGCCAACGCCGCTGGTTCCCCTCGGTTGACCCGGTCGACCACCGGCGATGGAGACCCCCGAGCATCTCCGCTTCATCCCCAACCGGCGACCACGTTTCGGCATCCTTCGCGGACCGCGGCTCCATATCGGCCACCACCTGATGGAACACGAAATACACCGGCCGAGGCGGTTCGCATTGCCAACGGTCTGCGCTCATCCCCCTGCGGTCGCGGGCGCCGGAGGCTGTACAACACCGGCGGAGCGCGGTACACTTTGCTTCGGCGGTTCGCCCTGGCCAACCGCGATTGGAGCGCTCGGCGGCGCCGATCGCAGCGAGAACGCTGCCACCAGATGAGAACCGGTCGGCGTGAGAAGGCGAAGACTCGCCGGTCACCCGAGCGGATCAGCATAGCTCGTGTGCCCGTAGCTCAGCGGATAGAGCGCTTGGTTGCGGACCAAGAGGTCGGGGGTTCAATTCCCTCCGGGCATACCTGAACCGCTCGGCTGAACGCCGGGCGGTTTTTTCGTGTTCGTTGTCGGACGATCCCGGTTGCCCTGCGGTCGGGTAATCGGCGCGTCGGATCAAATCTCGTCGTCCGTCCTTTTGGGCCGTTACCCGGTCCCCTGACGCCGACCACGGCGAACCACTGGACGAACGATCACGGCACCAGGCCGCCGGGGTCCGGCGGAATCGCGTGGAGGTAGAGGCAGAATCCCATCGTAGACCGCCCCCATCGCAGATACCCGTCTCGCCAACGCCGGATGCGATCGAGCATCGCGTCGCGTTCGGAATCGTTCGGATTGTCCATCGCCCAAACCTCGACGTTGCGGGCGTACAGGCCCTCGTAGCGGTCCCAATCGTCGGGACTGCTGACCGCGGCGTAGAGCGGCACGAATCCCTCCTCCAGCGCGACGGTGACGTTATCGGCGTGAGAAACCAACTCGTCTTTGGATCCCCCGAACCCGTCCAGGTACTCCTGAGACGGTTCCTGCTGCCAGTACCCGGCGCCGATCACCACGTGCCCGCCGGGTCTCACCCATCGCCGGAACGCTCGCAACGTGGCTCGTTCCCCCCCGAGGACGTGGGTCGATCCGACGCACAGCCCGACATCGACCGACGCCTCCGGAACGTCGAACCCGGTGGCGTCCTGTTCGACCAATTCGATCGTCGAACTCGCCACGCGACGCGCCGCTGCCGAGCGCGCTTCCGCGATGGCGTCCGCCGACCGATCGACCCCGACGCCGCGCACCCCGTGACGCTCGGCCATCTGGATTAGCCATTCCGCCCGTCCGCAGCCGAGGTCGAGCACCATCGTGTTCGGACCGAGAGGCAGCAGCGCTTCGATTTCGGCGACCTTTGCATTCGAGATCGGCGCCGAGAACTGAATCCCTTGGTGGGCGATGCGACTGAACCGTTCCTGGTCGATCATTCGGGGAGACTCCGGTTTTAAACGGCGATCGGGTCCGATTCGGATGCGCATCGGCACCCCGCAGGACGGGTACGGCAGCATACTGGGAGGGCGCGGCCATCGCACGCATTTGGTTTTCGGTGGCCGCCGCCCCCACCGTTTGCTACACTAGCCGGCGGAGAGGTGTCCGAGTGGTTGATGGTGCCGCTCTCGAAAAGCGGTGAGGTGCTGAGCCTCCGCGGGTTCGAATCCCGCCCTCTCCGCCCCCGCCGGGTCCGGCAAACCGCCTCCCGGCGCGACCTCGGAAGGGTCGCATAGCCTGGCCTAGTGCGCGCGACTGGAAATCGCGTAGGCGGTTATACCGTCTCGAGGGTTCGAATCCCTCCCCTTCCGCCGAACCACACCATCCCCGTCGATGGATCGGCCGACATCCCGGCCGCGGCGGCTCGACGATTGACAGCGTCGCCCGGTTCGGCTCAACGACGGATCAGGCGATCGGCCAGCCGGAGCAGACCGAGACGGGTTATTCCTGGCTCCCCGTGAACACCCGCGGCGTTCGGTCATCTGCTCCCATCAGGAGATTGCGCTCAAACCGCCACCACGCGACGGCGGTGCGCCCACCACCCGGCCACGTCCGATCGGGCGAGGTTCAGCCCCAGCAGCCGCGCCGCGACCGCCTGGTTGAGCGCGGCGTGGAGGCAGGTCAACGGAACGCCATTCGGAGATGCCAATGGAGGCAGCCACTTCGCTGATCGGCCAGTTCTGTCGTTTTCAAGCCCCTTTCAAGCAAATCGATGAGCAAACAGAAAGGCCAAACGGTGATAACGCGCTGCGTATGTCATAATCCATGCGCCGTGATCGGGTGATTCGTCGACATCTGAGCGTGCTTGGCAAACGACAGCTGCAAGACTCTTGGGCAACTGAATCCCGCCCCTTTCGAGCAGGCTTTCGAGTAGGCACAGGAGCAACCGTCCCATCGTTCACGTCAATCACGGCGGACCCAGGCGCGCACTCGTGCGGTCGAACCAGTGATTCTCTACCTTCGTCCACAAGAGACGCTAGTCTTGCTCAAGAAATCGCCGTTGGCGGTAGTCGCCCCGCTTGCCGCCCCAGGATCGCCTCGTCGGCCGTCCCGGCTGGGTCGCCCTCCCAGCCGTAGACGGCGCGAAACGCGCCGGTCGACTCCCGAGTGCCGGAGGTCGCCGGAGGGGCCCACCAGGTCCGAACCCGCCCGGGCGGCGAGTCCGGCGACGCGGTTCGCTCGCACGCCGCGTTCTCCCCCGCCGCCGGAGTCATGGACCCACAGCCGCCCACCCCAGCGGCCCCGGCCTGCCGGTTCGGCTGCGGCGGCTGGGGCTACCACGCCGACCCCGACGGGTGGTCGGCGTGGTAGCCCCAGCCGGGACGCCCGTGCGGCGTAGGCGGAGGCGGGGAGCGGGGCTGGGACACCGCGGCCCTGCTCCCCGGCACCGCACTTGCGCTTTCCCCCTTCCGGCCGACGGTGCGGCCGGAAGGGGGAGGGGCCGCGTGGACGGAACCGAGACGCCGCGGACGCCGCCAGCGCTGGAGCGGCTGCCGACCGGGGTGCCGGGGCTCGACCGGGTGCTCGGCGGCGGCTTCCTGACCGGCGACTCCTACCTCGTCGTCGGCTCGCCCGGCAGCGGCAAGACCACCCTCGGCAACCAGCTCGCCTACCGCCACGCCGCCGCCGGCGGCGCCGCCCTCGTCGCCACCGTCCAGACCGAGACCCACGACCGGATGCTCGCCCACCTCCGCGGCTTCGGGTTCTTCGACCCCGCCCTGGCCGGCGGCCGCGTCCGCTACCTCAGCGTCGCCGCGGCCCTGGCGCACGACGGGGCGGACGGGACGGTGGCGGCCCTGCGGGGGGCGGTCCGCGACGCCGGGGCCACCCTCCTGGTCGTCGACGGCGCCGGCATCGCCGAGGACACCGTGGGCGCCGTCGCCTTCCGGGACCTGGTCCACGGGCTCCAGGCCCACGCCGCCCTCCTCGGCTGCACGACGGTCCTGCTCGCCAACCGGCCCCCGGAGCGGATCGGGGACATCGGCACCCACGTCGACGGCGTCCTCCTCCTCCGGCAGGAGCCGCGCGGGGTGCACGCCACCCGCTCGGTCGAGGTGGTCAAGCTGCGCGGCGGCGCCCACCTGGTCGGCCGCCACCCCTTCGCCATCGGCGCCCAGGGCGTCGCCGTCTCCCCCCGCCTCGAGGCGGCCCTGGCGGACGCCCCCCCCGCCCGCGACCCGGCCGGGGGCCGCCTCCGGTTCGGCGTGCCCGGCCTCGACGCCATGCTGGGGGGCGGCCTCCTGCCCGGCTCGGCCACGCTCCTGGTGGGGAACCCGGGGGCCGGCAAGACGCTGAGCGGCCTCCGCTTCGTCGTCGAGGGGGCGGAGCGGGGCGAGCCGGGGCTCGTCGCCGGCTTCCACGAGGGCCCGGAGCGCCTGGCCGCTACCGCCTCCGGGGTGGGCATCGACCTCGGCCGCCACCTCGCCTCGGGGCTGGTCCGGGTCGCCTGGCGGCCGCCGCTGGAGCTGGACCCCGACGCCTGGGCGTGGGGGCTGCTGGCGGAGATCGCGGGGCACCGGCCGCGCCGGCTGGTCGTCGACGCCCTGACCGACGTCCACCGCCACATCCGTCCCCCCGATCGGGCCGCGGACTGGATGGCGGCGTTGGCCAACCGCCTGCGGGCCGACGGGGTGACGACGCTCTTCGTCGTCGAGCTGGACACCGTGGTCGGGCGGGAGCTGCGCATCCCCCTGGACGCGGTCTCGGCGGCGGTGGACAACGTGCTGCTGCTGCGCCACGTCGAGCTGGGGTCGCGGCTGCACCGGCTGGTCTCGGTCCTCAAGGCGCGGCGGACGGCCTACGACCCGGCCCTGCGGGAGTACGCCATCGGGGCGGCGGGGATCGCGGTGCAGGAGCCCTTCCCGGGCGCGGGGCCGCTGCTGACCGGGGCGGGGGACCCCCGCCCGCCCGGCGCCGGCGAGCCCGGCGGCGAGGCCGCGCCGTGACGACGGTCCTGGTCGTCGACGACGAGCCGACGATCCGCGAGCTGGTGGTCGAGGTGCTCCGGCTGGAGGGGTACGCGGCGGTCGGCGCCGCGGACGGGCGGGCGGCGCTGGCGGCGATGGAGGAGGCGGCGCCCGACCTGGTCCTGATGGACGTGATGATGCCGGGGCTCGACGGCCGCGCCGCCTACCTGGCGATGCGGGCGCGGCCCGCCGGGGTGGCGATCCCGGTGGTGCTGATGAGCGCGGCGGCGGACCCGGCCCGGCTGCCGGCCGGCGTCGCCGCCTTCCTGCCGAAGCCGTTCGACCTGGAGCAGCTGCTCGGGCTCGTCGCCCGCCTCCTGCCCGACGGGGCGGGCCGGCCGGACTAGCCCGCCCCCCCCAACGGACGGCCTCCCCGCCGTCGCCCGGGTCGCGCCCCCGTGCCGCCGTCTGTCCGACCGCGCGGTCGGCGTCGTGTTCGTGGGTAATCCCGGCACGGGCGCGGGGATCACCTGCCTCCACTATAGGGAGGGGCGGCATCGGGATAGCGCAGAAAGCAGGTCAGGGCGAGCGAAACCCGCAAGCCCCCCAGCGGCCGGTCGCGTGCCCGACGTCACCGGGGTCGACGGCGCCGCGCCGCAAGGAGGAACCGTGCGACGACGCCGCCGGCGATCGCCGCCGCGGCCGCCCAGACCAGCAGCCGCGCCCAGCCCAGCGCCGGGTCCGCGTCCGCGCCGCCCGGCCAGCGCGGCAGCCAGGCCATCTCCACGGCGGCGCCGACCGGGACCGTCAGCCCGGCGACGAGGCCGACGACCCCGGGGCGCCGGATGCTCGCGCCGACGGCACCGAGGGCCGACCCGAGGACCACGCCCGCGAGCCACCAGGCGCGCATCTCGTCCCGGTACGAGGCGAACGGCTCCTGCCGGAGGGCGGCGTCCGTGCCGTAGTACGCCGCCGTCGCCGCGACCAGCGCTAGGACGCCGGCGACCGCGCCGCGGGCGAACGTGCCGGCCAGCCAACCCGCGGCCACCGCCACGGCGGCCCACGCCCAGCCCGCGTTCGCGATCAGGCTCGCGACCCGCCCGGCCGGGGAGTCGGCGGCGTTGGTCAGGGACGAGACCGCGCCCCACCCCGCCCCGAGCACGATCCCGCCGCCCACGCGCTTGAGGGTCTCCATGCGGGAAGCATGGCAGCACGGCAGAGGCGGGACAACCGGGCGCAGGACCGACCCGTGGTCCGGTCTGCGGGACGCGGGGTTCCCCGGAGCCGAACGGGAAACCGCCGCCGCTGGGACGCCTGGCCGCCTTCCGTGGCGTCCGCTCGACCGGCGCAGGATGGAGGGTAGACCGTCACCGACGGAGCTCCCCGGTGGAGCGGGGCGGGGTGGACGACAGCCGCCCGCGGCCGAATCGGCCGGCCAGAAGGGTTGATGACGACCCTCGGTCCCGATCTCGGGCCGAGCTAGCTGCCCGGGGCGGAGTTTGGGAGCCGCCCACGCTCGTACGTACACGGCCTCGATCAAGGGGTGGGGTCGCCGCCGGCGAGTCGGTCCCGCCGGGGAGGGCGCCGAGCGCCGGATGCTCGCCGGCGCGCACGGAGGCGATCACCGCGCGCCAGTCCGGGTCCTCGGGAGTGGGAGCGGCACGTCGGCTTCGCCACCGGCGCCGCGGGTTGCCGTGAGGGTCGGCGCGGGCGCCGTCCCCGCCGAGGAGACGGACGCCTGCGAGCGTCCGGCGCCCTTCGGGTCCTCGTCGGCTCCGCCAGGGGGTCCGGCGTCGGGGGCGTCCCCGGCGGCGGATCGCGGAGGCGGCGGAGGAGGACCCGGCCATGGAGACGATCGGGGCGACCCGTCGTCGCGGTGGGGATGGTCGCGCGAACTGCTCAAGGCGACCGTGATCGGGGTCCGGGGGGCTCACCCTGCTGAGCATCACGGCCGGCGTGGTCGCGCTGGGGGCCGGCGGCGACGGGGGCCAGGGCCGGACGGCGGGACGGCGGCACGGACCGACCCGCCGCCGACGGAGCGGGGAGTCGGAGCGTCCGAGCCCGACGCGACCCCGGCGCCGACGGTCAGCCCGGCCGACTACCCGCCGCTCGCCGACGTGGAGGAGCCGGTCGCCCGCGGCGGGCGGATGAAGGGCGACAAGCCGGCGTTTGGCGGCCAGATGGCGGCGATCTTCGACGACGGCGAGGGGGCGTCCCTGGGCGACGCCGACCCCGCGCACGACGACGCCCAGCTCCAGGTCGCCGTCCCCGCGGCCGACGGGAGCGTCGAGGGGGTCATCGTCCACGGCACCGCCGTCGACACGCAGAGCTTCGTCGCGAACGTAGGGGGCGAGATCACCCAGCCGCTCGTCGCGGCCGACCTGGTGGAGGTCGCCGGCGGCTAGGTCCACCGGTGGGCTAGCCAGGGACCCGGGGCCCAACCTGGCGGCCGACGGCGCCGCCCTCCACCACGGCGTCCTCGGGCAAGCGGCAGGCGCGGTTGGCTGGCCGCATGGGCGGCTATCGGGCCATCGACAGGACCGGACGCCTTCTGCGGGGCATCGACCGGGCCGGGCGACCGGTCCCTACCCGACCAGCGGCCAGAGCGCCAGCCCGGCGGCGCCGGCGGCCACGACCACCACCGGCTCCTGCACCTTCCAGCGCCACAGCACCGCCAGGCTGACGGCGGCGATCAGCGCCGTCGGCGCGTCGACGATCGCCCGCTGGGCGAGGACCACCACGGCGCCGGCGATGGCGCCGCTCGCGGCGGCCGTCGCCCCGTCCGAGAACGCCCGGAGCTGGGCGTTGCCGCGGTGCCGCACGAACCAGGGCGCGGGGACGACCGTCAGCACCCAGACGGGCAGGAAGATGCCGACGGCGGCCAGCGTCGCCCCCGGCAGCCCGGCGACGAGGTAGCCGATGAAGGCGACCGTGATGACCACGGGGCCGGGCGTGATCATCGCCACCGCCACCGCGTCGAGGAACTGCTGCTCGGTCAGCCAGCCGCGCCCCTCGACGACGCCCGCTTGCAGGAACGGCACGATGGCCAGGCCGCTGCCGAAGACGAAGGCGCCCGCCTGAGTGAAGAAGAGCAGGATGTCGAGCAGCACGCCGGACCGCGCTTCGGTCGCGGCGACCAGGGCCGTGAACGGCGCGGCGAACCAAACGGGCGCGACGCCGAGGAAGGGCTGGCGGGAGCGCAGCCACCGCGGCGGCGCCTTAACGACCAGCACTAGCAGGCCGGCGAGCAGGAAGAACTCGGCGAGCTCCGCCTGCGCCCAGACCGTGACGAGGAAGAGGGCCGCGAAGACGCCCCAGAGCAGCGGGTCGCGGCCGTTGACCTTGCGGGCGAGCTTGTAGCCGGCGATGGCGACGATCCCGATCACGGCGGCCGAGACGCCGTAGAAGAGCGCCTGCATCCACCAGAGGCCGCCGAAGGCGACGTAGAGCGCCGAGAGCGCCAGGACCATCAGGAACGACGGCAGGACGAAGGCCAGGCCGACGAGGGTCGCGCCGAGGACGCCGTGCCGGAAGTAGCCGATGGCGATGGCAAGCTGGGCCGCCAGCGGCCCCGGCATGATCTGGGCGAGGGCGAGGCCGAGCTTGTACTCGTCGTCGTCGATCCAGCCGCGCCGCTCAACCAGGTCGCGCTGCATGTAGCCGACGAGGGCGACCGGCCCGCCGAAGCCGATGGTCCCGAGCTTGAGGAAGTAGACCGCGAGCGCGGCCAAACCGCCGGCCGCCCCGTCGTCGCGCGTCGGCGGCGCCGGCGCGGCGGCCGTCCGCCTAGCCACCGGCGAGCCCGCGGGCGAGGGCTTCCGCCCGGCCCCTGATCTCGTCGCACATGGCGCCGTCGAACTGCCGGCTGTCGAGGTCCCACTGCTCGGCGCCGGTCACGTCGCAGTCGATGGCCACGATCCGGGTCGGGGACGCCACGGCGGCGACCGGGCGGGGCGGCTCGCGGTCGAGCAGGGCCTCGGCGTCGCCGCCGGCCAGCAGGCGGACCGCGTTCGGGCTGACGGTGGCGTCCGGCTCCTGCCCGGCCGTGGTCGCGTGCCAACCCGGCGGCGCGACCCGGTCGAAGAAGGCGGCGGCCATCCGGCTCTTGCCGGCGCCGTGCGGGCAGACGAAGAGCAGCGTTCGGGCCATCGCGGGCGTCCTCCTCCGTGAACCCGCCGCCGGCCCGTCTTGCCGATTGGCGGTCGGTCTCGCCTAGACTAGCAGGCAAAGAGGTCGGGGCACGTCCGCATCGGGATGCGGAGCGCGACCATGCCGCGCGGCTGGAGCGCGAGCCAGCGCGTCGTTGATGCCGATCCCCGACCGGGATCACCGATGTCACGTGAGGGATCGGTCGAGATGTGTGGGCTTGCGGCGGAAGTCGTGGCCGCCGAGCAGGGCAAGCCCGACCAGCCCGCTCAGGGCGAGCAGCGTCCCGCCCGTCCAGAACACCGGCCGGATGCCGACCGCGTCGACCTTGACGGCGCCGAGCCCGAGCGAGAGCAGGGGAGGAAGGCCGCACCGCCGCCGACACCTCGCGCCCGCTGAGTCCGCCGGTTCTCGACCCGAAGGGAGAGAGAACCGGCGGGCGGTCGACGCCCCGAACCGAACGACGTAGCCTCCCCGGGCCCCCCGTCCGCCCCGCGGGCCGGGGGGCCGTTTCGCCCCCCCCGAGGACGACCGCCTTCCGGGCGGGGCGGACGGCGTCCGGCGGTGGCGGGCCGGGGGTGTCGGCCGGGAGCGGGCGCCATCGTTCGGGGCCACCGCCGGGGGGAGCGCCAACCTCGGACCGCGGCAACGGTTCGTTCACCACCGGGGCGGTCGACACCGACGTCTGAGGGTCGCCCAGGAACGCCGATCGCCGGGGCCACCGCAGGGGGATCGGCTCCCCGAGGGCGCGGCTGCCGTCGGCACACAGCGGCGGTGATCGGCAATGCGCCCCGCGCGGTCGCGTGGTGCCCCCGTGCTCGTGCCCGGGGAACGCGACGGCTCACGGGGCCGCCGGCACCGCGACCCGGACGACGACGTGGTCGCGGGCGGCGGCGGCCAGCGCGGCGTCGGTCGGCCGGTGCCCCGGCTCGAGGGCCGGGCAGGCCTTGCGCGCGCTCCCGAGCCCCCGGCGCGCCAGGTAGGCGCGGGCCTCGCGGACGACCGCCTCCGGGTTCTCCTCCGGCGCGGCGAGGCCGGCACGTCGCGGCCCCGCAGCCGGAGCGTCACCGGCGCGCCGCCCCGCAGGTTCCTCCACCACCGCCGGTTGCTGAAGAAGAGGACCCCGCCGTCGACGGGGACGCAGGTGACCGGCGTCGTGAACCGCTTCCCGCCAGCGCGACCGGTGAAGGTGATCAGCATCAGCTCCCCGCTGAGGGCGCGGTGGAGGACCGGGGCGCGGAGGACGAGCGGGATGACCCGGTTCGCGACGGCGTGGGGCGCGTGGCGGGAGCGCTCGGTCGGGGCGGCGATCGGCTCGGTCATGCTTCCCGCTCTTGCGCGCGTCGCCGCCGGGGGACGGCGGCCGGGGCCGCCCGGTCCTCGGCGAGGCGGCGTCCATCGCTCACCGCCCGCGGGCGGCGGCGCCCGCCACGTGCTCCCGCCAGTAGTGGGCAGTCTTGGCGGCCACCGTGATCACGTTCTTGACCTCCCGCTCGAGGCGGAAGGCGGGGCCGGCCGGGAACCAGAGGACGTTCCCCTCGCGGCGGACGGCGACGTTCTCGACGACGACGGCGCGCAGCACCCAGAGCGCCATCTCCTCGCTCTCGCACTCCATCCCGATCCAGCCTGGGACCCCGCTCCGCCGCACCGGCAGCCCCGTCACCAGCCGGAGGCCCCGCTCCAGCTCGGCCAGCACCCACGCGTACCGCTCCGGGTCGGCGGCGATCGCGGCCTCGTCGACCGGCTCCAGCAGCGTCCCGCGGTGGGGCGCGCCGCCGGCCAGCGCCAGCTCGCAGAAGCCGGTCCACATCTCGTCCCAGGCGACGGCGCCGGCGTCGTCGTACCGCAGGGCGGCGGCCCCCATCGGGGCGGCGCTGACGGCCGCGCTCGGGTCCCGGTAGCGGGGCGGGAGGATGCCGAGGGAGGACGGGGTCGCCGCGGCGCCGCCGCCCGCGCCGATCTCGGTGAAGTCGGGCGGCAGCACCTCGACGGTGACCAGGGCGAGGTGGCGGACATGGTCGAGGAGCACGCCACGCACCGCCTCGACCATCCGCCGAACCTCGCCCAGGGGTAGCTCGTCGTCGGGGACGATCCCGACCTCGGCCTGCAGACGGTGGCCAACCCAGCGGGCGCGGACGCTCGCCACCCGATCCACGCCCGGCACCTCACCCGCGTACTGCTCGATCCGGTCGACGACCGACGGGTCGACCGCGTCCATCAGCCGCTCCCAGACGCGGCGGGCGGCGTCGCGCGCGATCACGACGATCCCGGCCCCGATCAGGAAGCCGACGATCGGGTCGACGATCGGGTACCCGAGCGCCGCGCCGGCGACCGCGGCGAGGACCGCCAGCGAGGTCAGGCCGTCGATCCGGGCGTGGAGGCCGTCGGCGACGAGCGCCTCGGAGCCGATCCGGCGCCCGGTCCGGATCTGGAAGAGCGCCACCGCCTCGTTGCCGAGGAAGCCGACGACGGCGGCGGCGGCCACCCAGGGGAGCCGCTCGATCGGCCGCGGGTCGAGCAGCTTCCCCAACGACTCCCAGAGGATGTAGCCGGCGCTGAAGACGATCGAGAGGACGACGCCGCCGCCGGCGAGGTCCTCCGCCCGGCCGTAGCCGTGGGTGTAGCGGCGCGTCGCCGCCCGCCGCGCCAGGTAGAAGGCGGCCAGGAGCGGGACCGAGTTGAGCGTGTCGCCCAGGTTGTGGACCGTGTCGGCGAGCAGGGCGACGCTGCCGCTGGCGGCGACGATCGCGACCTGGAGCAGGGTCGTGACCCCGAGCGCGGCCAGCGCGAGCCAGAGGGTGCGGATCCCCTCCCTCGTCGCGAACGCCGGGTCGGCGCCGAGGTCGCGCTCCGCGTGCCCGTGGAGGTGGAGGACCGCCCCCAGCCACCCGAGCGGCCCGCCGCCGTGCGGGTGCCCGTGCGTCCGAGGACGCTGCCCCTGGCCCTGCATCCGCCCCCCCGTCCGTAGGATCGCTACACTGGGGGCGAGTCTACGGACCGGGTCGCGGCGGGGCCGCTTGTCGCAAAGATCGGCAGGAAGCGAGCCGAATGACCCACCACCGGATGCGCTGGGAAGAGAGGCTGTGGGCGACCGGACACCGCGTGACCCGGCAGCGGTCGCTGATCCTGGACGCCGTCTGCGCTGGGGAGGGGCACACGCCGCTCGGGGAGATCTACGCGCGCGTCCGGCGCGCCGACCGCTCGATCGACCGCTCCACGGTCTACCGCGCCCTCCGCCTCTTCGTCGAGGTCGGGTTGGTGGTGGCCGCCGACACGGGGAGCGGCGAGACCTCCTACGAGATCAAGAAGCCGCGGCCGCACCACCACCTCGTCTGCCGCGGTTGCGGGGGCGAGCAGGAGATCGGGGACGACGCGACGGCGGCGATGTTCGACGAGGTACGCCGCCGGCACGGCTTCGAGATCGCCACCGATCACCTGGTGCTGTTCGGCCTCTGCGAAGCGTGCCGCTGTCGGGCCGGGCCCTAGGTCTTCCAACCCTCGTGCTCGGCGGCTTCCCGCGCCGGCCGTTCTGCCTTCGCACCGGCGGGGCCGGCCGACGTTCTGGAGGCATTGGCGACGAACAGACGGCGCTGTTCGTCAACGGCCACCGTGACCGGCACTCGCCCGATGCCGACGCCCCAGTTCAGCTACGGCAACGCCGGCAGGAGCGACGAAGGCGCGCGGGCCTCGACCGCGGCCGGCACCGTCGTCGCCCGCCGCGGGAAGTCGGCCGGGCGGCGCAGCGGCCCCCCGGCCGCTGCGCCGCCCAAGCACGGGAGCATCGCACGAAGCGCTTGCAGATGATCTGCGGGTCGGCGCCGACCGGCCGCGCCGACCGCCCGGGGCGCCGCGGGGAGACCGGCCCGCTCGTCGCCCCGCCCTACGTCCCCGGCTCGGTCGACGGGGTGCCTTCCGCGACCGGGGTCGCGCCGCCGGGGGCGGCCTCGGCCACCGGGGTGCCGGCCGCCGGGAGCCCGGGGGCCTGGACGCCGGCGAGCGCCGGCGGCGGGACGTCCGTCGACGTCAGGTAGCGGGGCGTCCGGCGGACCCGGGTCCCCTGCTCGAAGGCGTGGGCCAGCCGAATCAGCGTCGGCTCGCTCCAGGCACGGCCCATGAAGGTCAGCCCCACCGGCAGCCCGTGGGCGTAGCCGGCCGGCACGGTGACCAGCGGGTAGCCGGCGAGGGCCGCCGGCCCCGAGCTGGCCCCCAGGAACAGGTCGCCGTTGACCGCGTCGATCGACCAGGGCGGGCTCCCCGTCGGGGCCACCAGGGCGTCGAGCCGGTTCCCGTCCAGCACGGCGTCGAGGCCTTCCTGGCGGGAGAGGCGGCGGTTCTTCTCCAGCGCGTCGAGGTAGACCTGGTCGGTCAGCGGCCCCCGCTCCTGCGCCATCAGGAAGATCTCCTGCAGGAAGTACGGCATCTCCTCAGCGGCGTGCTCCTCGTTGAAGCGGATCAGGTCCTCCAGCGTGCGCATCGCCGGGTCGCCCCGCTCGGCGAGGTAGGCGTTGAGGTCGGCCTTGAACTCGTAGAGCAGGACCTCGAACTCGCCCGGCTCCTCCGTCATCGCCTCCGCCGTCGGGATGTCGGCCGGGTCGACGACGTCGGCGCCGAGGTCGCGCAGCGCCTGGACCGCGGCCTCGCAGACGACGTCGGCCTCCTCGCTGTAACCCCAGTAGCCGGCGCGCGGGACCCCGATCCGCGCCCCCCGCAGGCCGGCGGGGTCGAGGAACCGGGTGTAGTCCGCCTCGGCGCGTCCGGCGCCGTCAGCGGTCGCCGGGTCGCGCGGGTCCGGCCCGGCCATCGCCCCCAGCAGCGCTGCGGCGTCGGCCACGGTCCGGCCGTGCGTCCCGACCGTGTCCTGGCTGTGGGCGATCGGGATCACCCCCGCCCGGCTGGTGAGCCCCAGCGTGGGCTTGATCCCGACGACGGAGCAGGCGGCGGAAGGGCAGACGACCGAGCCGTCCGTCTCCGTCCCGACCGCGACCGCGGACAGACCCGCCGCCACGGCCGCGGCCGAGCCGGAGGAGGAGCCGCACGGGGAGCGGTCGAGGGCGTAGGGGTTGCGGCACTGGCCGCCCCGGCCGCTCCAGCCGCTGGAGGCGTGGGTCGAGCGGAAGTTGGCCCACTCGGAGAGGTTGGTCTTGCCGAGGAGGACGGCGCCCGCCTCGCGCAGGCGCTGGGCGACGAAGGCGTCCCGGGGCGGGCGGGAGCCGACCAGGGCGAGCGAGCCGGCGCAGGTCAGCATCCGGTCGGCCGTGTCGACGTTGTCCTTCAGCAGGACCGGGATGCCGTGCAGCGGGCCGCGCGGTGCGCCGGTGCGCAGCTCCTCGTCGAGGGCGTCGGCGATCGCCAGCGCGTCGGGGTTGAGCTCCAGGACGCTGGCGAGGCGGGGTCCCGACCGGTCGATGGCCTCGATCCGGGCGGCGTACATCCCGACCAGCTCGCGGGCCGAGAGCCGGC
>CADCWL010000254.1 GCA_902806405.1 uncultured Thermomicrobiales bacterium
ATCGGCAACGAGCGACGTCGAACGGCACGGTTCGCGAAAGCGTGCTGGGATCGCTTCCGTGGCGGTCGATCGGGCCGCACCGGGGCGGGCGGGTGGTGGCCGTCGCCGGAGACCCGTCGCGGCGGTTGGTCTTCTACTTCGGGGCCTGCGCCGGCGGCGTGTGGAAGACGGCGGACGGCGGGATCAGCTGGCGCAACGTCAGCGACGGGTACTTCGGGACGGCCGCGGTCGGCGCGATCGCGGTCGCGCCCTCCGACCCGAACGTCCTCTACGCCGGAACGGGCGAGACGACGATCCGCGGCAACGTTTCTCACGGCGACGGCGTCTACAAGTCGACCGACGGCGGGGCGAGCTGGACGAACGTCGGCCTCGCCGAGACCCGCCACATCGGGAAGATCCGGGTCCATCCGACCGATCCGGATCTGGTCTACGTCGCCGCGCTCGGGCGCGCCTGGGGATCGAACGCCGAACGGGGGATCTTCCGCTCGCGCGACGGCGGCGGGAGCTGGGAGCGGGTCCTGCATACGAGCGACCGCGCCGGGTGCCACGACCTCTCGATGGACGCGGCCAACCCGCGGCTGCTCTACGCCCCGGTCTGGCAGGCGCGGCGGTATCCGCACGCGCTCGTCAACGGCGGGCCGGAGAGCGGTCTCTGGCGCTCGCGGGATGGCGGAGACACCTGGCAGGAAATAACGCGCAAACCCGGCCTGCCGAAAGGAGTGCTTGGGAAGATCGGCGTCGCCGCCTCCCCGGCCAAGGAAGGGCGTGTCTGGGCCTTGATCGAGGCCGAGGATGGGGCGCTTTTCCGCTCGGACGACGGCGGCGAGACGTGGGACCGGCTCTGCGAGGAGTCGTTCCTGCGGACCCGGCCCTGGTACTACATGCACCTCTATGCCGACCCGCTCGACCCGGAGACATGCTACGTCCTCAACTACAGAACCTGGAAGTCGACCGACGGCGGGCGCACCTTCGACCGCATCCCGAACCCGCACGGCGACGACCACGACCTCTGGCTCGACCCGAACGACCCCGACCGGCTGATCCAGGGCCACGACGGCGGCGCCTGCGTCTCCTTCGACGGCGGCCGGAGTTGGTCGCGGGTCGGCAACCAGCCGACGGCGCAGCTTTACCACGTCACGACCGACAACCGCTTCCCCTTCCGGGTCTACGGCTCGCAGCAGGACAACAGCGCGATCAGCCTGCCGAGCCTCTCGCTCGACGGGGCGATCCACGAGCGGGAGTGGTACGCGCCGGGGGGTGGCGAGAGCGGCTACATCGCGATCAAGCCGGACGACCCGAACGTCGTCGTCGCCTCCGGCCCGATCGGACGGCGCGCCTTCAACGACGTGATGTCGTGCTACGACGGCAGGACCGGGCAGGCGCGCAACGTCACCGTCTGGCCGGAGCTGTACGGGTGGGGCGTGGGGGCGGAGGGGTTGAAGGAGCGCTTCCAGTGGACGTTCCCGATCTTCTGGTCGCCGCACGATCCGAACCTGCTCTATGTCGCCGGCAACCGGGTCCATCGCTCGGCCGACGGCGGCGGCAGCTTCGAGGCGATCAGCGGCGACCTGACGCGGAATGACCCGACCAAGCTCGGCCCCTCGGGCGGGCCGATCACCCGCGACAACACCGGCGCCGAGGTCTACTGCACGATCTTCGCGCTGGTCGAGTCGCCGCTGCGGCAAGGGTTGCTCTGGGCGGGGACGGACGACGGGCTGGTCCACGTCTCGCACGACGGGGGAGCAAGCTGGCGCGAGGTGACGCCGCCGGATCTGCCGGAGTGGGCGTTGATCAGCGTGATCGAGGCGTCTCCCCACGAGGCAGGGGGCGCCTACGTGGCGGCGACACGCTACAAGCTCGACGACACCCGGCCCTACCTTTTCAAGACGGTCGACTTTGGTGAGAGCTGGACGGCGATTGTCGACGGCATCGCCGACGACGACTTCACCCGGGTGATTCGGGAGGACCCGCAGCGGCGGGGCCTGCTCTACGCGGGGACGGAGACGGGGCTCTACGCCTCCCTCGACGACGGTGCTAGCTGGCGGCGGCTCGGCGGCAACCTGCCGGTGGTGCCGATCTACGACCTGACGATCAAGGACCGCTCGATGGTGGTGGCGACCCACGGTCGTTCGTTCTGGATTCTGGACGACCTTTCGCCGCTGAGGGAGCTGCAGGAGCGGGGCGACCTCGCGGCGACGGCGCCGTACCTCTTCCCGCCGCCGCCGACGGTCCGGCTCCGCTACGCCGAGGGTCCGGGCTGGGAGCCGCGGGAGGGGTACACCAACTACGCCCACGCCGGGACAAGCGTCTACACCTACGACGTGGTCCGCGACGAGGAGGGCGGGCAGCGCTTCCGCTTGCTCGACGCCGGGGAGAACCCGCCGCGCGGGGTGGTGGTGCAGTACTACCTGCCGGAGGTGCCGGAGGTGCCGGAGGGGAGCGTGAGGCTGAGCTTCCATGCCGAGGGCGGGGAGTTGCTGCGCGTTTTCGGGTGTGGCGAGGGGGAGGCGGGGGAGACGGGGCTGCCGCCGGCGCGGCCAGGGATGAACCGCTTCTGCTGGAACCTGCGGCTGCCGGGGGTCCCCCGGGTCGAGGGGGAGGATCTTGTCCCCTGGCACCGGGATGACGGACCGATGGTGCTGCCGGGCCGCTACGAGGCGCGGCTTTCCATTGGCGAGACGATGCGGGCGCGGGAGTTCGAGGTCCTGCCCGACCCGCGCCACCCGGCGCCGCCCGAGGCACTAGGGGAGCAGTTCGATCTCCTAATCAAAATCCGCGACCGGCTGGCGGAGACGAATGGGCTGATTAGCCGGATCGAGGCGGCGCGGACGCAGACCGCCGGGGTGCTGCGGCGAGTGGACGGCGCCGCCGAGCAGGCTGCGATCAAGGAGGCCGCCGACGCGCTCGGGGCGTGCCTGCTTGAAGTGGAGACGGCGCTGATCGATGTCAGCATGCGGCAGGCGCAGCTCCACCCGAGCGGGCTGCACGAGAAGCTGAACGCGCTCTTCGACGCGGTCGACAGCGCGGACGCGGCCCCGACCCGGCAGACGCGCGAGGTCTTCGCCCTGCTCGGAGACCGCGTCGACGATGTGAAGAACCGTTGTCGGGGGGAGGTGGCGGAGAAGATCGGCGACCTGCAACGTCTGGTGGCCGATGCGGGGCTGCACGTTGTCGACGCGCCAGTCCGCTGAGGAGGCTCCTGATCGCACGTGTCGAGGGATTTGCCGAGCGTGACCGGGGGGTGCCAAAGGACGACCGGCCCGCCCGGCAGCGCAGCCGATCCCGGTCTTCGGGAAGGTCATCCTGGTCGTCGCGTAGAACCGCGCGGTTGCCGCCGAGGCTCAACGCTACGGTTTGCGGTTTGGAATGGACCGCTTCGTGAACGGGGAGATGCTCGACGCCTGCGTCCCGATCCTGCGGGGGCTGAACGGGCGGGGGCTGCTGACGAATGCGACGCTGCGCGGCAAGGGGGATCGCGACGGGGCGACGGCGGGGGGGTGGCAGACGCCCCCGTCGCGGTCCTCGAACGGATCGCGGCCGAAGGGGTGCGGACCAACGTCCCCTTGAGACGGACCTACGTCGGGCTCGACCCCGGCGAGGAGATCGGGCACGACCTCGCGGAGCGCGTGTTCGTCCATAATTGCGGTCTGAGAAACCTCGTACGGATCGTCCTGGAACAGTCGACGTGGGACGCCGACTGTGTGGTCTTTCGGCTGCTGCAGGAGGGGAGGGACGAGAATGCCGGCACCGTGCTCCAAGCGGCGCTTTATCGGACGAAGCGTCGCTTGGAGAAGAACTGTTGCCGCTGCCGCCGAACCTCCGACCGGTTTAGGGCCCCACCTGGGGCCGCCGACGGTCGCCCACCCGAAGAAGGCCGATGTTGACCGTGGCTGCGTGCGGATGGCGGAGCGGACGCTGGGCGGCGGCAGTTACGCCGCGATCGTGACGCACGACGACCGGATCATCGACCACCTGATCGTCTACACCGCGTGCCACGGCGTCGGGAGCGACCGGTTCGGGTTCCAGCTGCTCTCCGCCATCCGCTCGGCGTACCAGTGGGAGTCAACGAGACGCGAGTTCTGGGGCCGGCTGGCGCCGCCGTTCAAGCCCGATCGGTCCTTCGACCTCATCCCTCATGCGGCACTTGGCCGAGCGACATGCGAACGCCCTCCTCCTCCGCGGTATGCGGCAGCGCTAAGAGGGGATATCACGGGCAGCTTCCCGCCGCCGGGTGCCTAAGCGCTCGCGCTTGACATTGCGCCGGCTGGACGGTAGCGTTGCACTCATACCCTACGACAATTTCACTTAGCCGTGCACCTCCCGGCTGTTTCACCGTCCGACGCGGACCGTTTCCCGGAGGGAGGCGTCGATGCCCCGGCTGAGGCTCAGCGACGGTGAGTACGCGCGGCGCCGCGGGACGATCCGCGAGCGCGTCGGGGAGCGCGGCGTCGAGGCGGTCGTCCTCTTTGGTGCCAACAACGTCTCCTACTTCGGCCGCTTTGGGTTCATCGCAACCGAGCGGCCGATCGCCCTCGTGCTGAGCGCCGACCGGGCCGTGCTGCTCGTGCCCCGACTGGAGGTGGAGCACGCCAGGGAGTTCGCGCTTGCGGACGAGGTCGTCGACTACCCGGAGTACCCCGGCGAGCGGCACCCGATGGCGTACCTGAAGGACGTGCTGAGCGGGGCCGGGCTGGAGCGGGCGACGATCGGCGTCGACAGCGACGGCTACGGGCGCCTTTACGGCTACCGCGGCCCGAAGGTGAGCGAGCTTCTGCCCGACGCGAAGGTCGAGATCGTCCTCGACGATGTCGAGGCGATGCAGATGGTCAACTCCGAGGAAGAGCTGGAGCTGATCCGGGAGAGCGCCCGCTGGGGCAACCTTGCCCATGTCTACCTCCAGGAGTACTGCGCGGTGGGGGTCGGCGAGACGGAGATCTCGATGCGGGCGTCGTTCGAGGCGTCGCAGGCGATGCTACGGACCCTCGGCTCGGAGTACCGGCCCTTGAGCTGGGGGCGGTCGAATGCCTCAGCCGGTTTCCGGGGGCAAGTTGGCAAGGATTCCGCGCTGCCGCACGCGATGACGAGCAACGCCCGGCTCAAGGCCGGTGACGTGCTCGTGACCGGGGCCGGCGCCTCCGTCTGGGGTTACGGCAGCGAGCTGGAGCGGACGATGGTGATGGGGGAGCCGTCACCGGAGCAGGCGCGCTTCTTCGGGCTGATGCTGGAGGCGCAGACGATCGCGCTCGACGCGATCAAGCCGGGCATCCCCTGTTCCGCCGTCGATCACGCCGTCAATGACTTCTTCCGCGAGCACCGGCTGGAGTCCCACTGGCGCCACCACACGGGGCATGCTAAGTCGACGCTGGTCCACGAGGCGCCGTTCCTCGACATTGGCGATCAGCGGACGATCGAGGTCGGTATGGTATTCACCGTCGAGCCGGGGATCTACGTCCCCGGCTTCGCGGGGTTCCGCCACTCTGACACGGTGGCGGTGACGCCGGAGGGGATCGAGATGATCACCTACTACCCGCGAGACCTGGAGAGCCTGACGATCGCGCTCTAGGCCGGCGGGCGGGGCGGGCGCCGCCGGTCGACGGGCACGGGGTCGACGCCGCGGCGAGAGGAGGAACGACCGAGCGGCGTGCGCGGAGGACGGGTTCGAGCAGCGGACGCGAACGATCGGGTCGGCGGACGGAAGGCCGCCGCCGGCCGTGCCACGGGAGGACGTGATGACTCGTCGCATTCCTCGAGAGCGGGCCGACCTCATCGTTCGGCAGTTTCGGCGCTATGAGGCGGTCTACGCCGAGCAGGGAGTCGACCGGCGGAGCTTCCTACGGCTGATCGCAGGCGGAGCCGCGGCGCGGACGGTGCTCCCGGTGCTCGTCGCGGCCGGGGCGGTGACGGCCCGCGACGCCGAGGCGGCACGGGCGGCGGTCCGCGGGGCTCGGGCGGTCGCCGCGCGGCCGGCGGCACAGGAGCCGGCGCGGGGCGGCACGATCCTGATCGGGACGCTCGGCGAGGCGCAGTCGATCAACCCGCTGCTGACGAACGAGACCGAAGGCACCTGGCGCGCCAAGATGATGTTCGACCAGTTCGTCAACCTGAACCTGGAGACGCTCCAGCCCGAGCCGGGCCTGGCGCGGGAGTGGACGATCTCCGACGACGGCCTGACCTACACCTTCACCCTCCAGGATGGCGTCACCTTCAGCGATGGCACGCCGCTGACCACCGCCGACGTTGAGTTCACCCTGCGCGGGCTCCTGACCAAGGAGGTCGCCAGCGTCTACGTCACCGATTTCCTGGGGATCGCGGGCGCCAAGGAGTTCAACGACGGGACCGCCCAGACGATCAGCGGGGTCGAGGTGATCGACCCGGCGACGATCAAGCTGACCTTGGCGTCGCCGAACGCCGCCTTTTTGAGCGGCCTGCGCTGGCTGCGACCCTTGCCGAAGCACCTGCTGGAAGGGAAGAACCTGACCGACGACCCGTACTTCCAGGCGCCGATCGGGGCCGGCCCCTTCAAGTTCGTCTCCTGGTCGACCGGACAGGACTTCGTCGCTGCGCGCAACGAAACCTACTGGCAGAGCGGCAAGCCGTATCTCGACGGCTTCACCCACCGCGTAACGCCCGACGCCCAGACGATCGTGATCGCGCTCCAGACGGGGCAGCTCGAGGGCTCGGAGTACGCCTTGGCGACCCAGGCCGAGCAGTTGGAGGGGGCGGGGAACCTGACCGTCCTCGTCAAGCCGCCGGGGGTCGACGTCAACGGCTGGAACTTCGGCCAGAAGACGAGCGAACTCCTGCGGGACGCGCGGGTGCGGCGAGCGATCGCGATGGCGATCGACACCGGGACCTTTGCCAGCGACTTCCTGCTCGGGCTTGGAAGGCCGGCGGTCGGGCCGATCCCGTCGGGAAGCTGGGCCTACGACGAGACTGTGGCGGCGATCCCCTACGACCCGGAAGGGGCGCGCGCACTGCTCGAGGAGGTGGGTGCGGGCGGGATGAGCCTGCGGACGACGGTGAATGCCGGGAACCAGTTCCGCGAGGACTGGGTGACCTACACCCAGCAGGCGCTGGGCGACATCGGCGTCACCGTCGAGCCCGACATCAAGGAGTGGACCCAGGTCGTCAAGGATGGCACGGAGGGGACGTTCGAGGCGATTTGCCCGACCTTCGCCGGCGTGCTGGTCGACCCCGACGAGCTCTACAGCGCGCTCCACACCGGGGAGCAGCAGAACGTGTCCGGCTACTCGAACCCGGAATTCGATCGGCTCCTGGAGGCGGGTCGGGCGGCGACGGAGCTGGAGGAGCGGAAGCGGATCTACTCCGAAGCGCAGAAGATCCTGCTGCAGGACGTGCCAGTCTTCTACGCCTGGGACCGGCCGTTCATCAGCGTGACCACCGACGGTTTCACCGGCTACACGAACACGATCCTCTCCTTCTTCGATCGGCTCGAGGAGTGGCAGCGGACGGGGTAGGCCCGGCCTCGCGCCCCCCGCTCCCGCGCGGGAGCGGGGGGCGTCCACCGACCGAAGTCGGAGGTGTCGGGGGAACCCGGGAGGGGAGCGATGTCGGCGGCGAACCGTGGCTACGTCCTGCGCCGGCTCTTCTTCTTGGTTCCGATGTTGGTCGGCCTGAGCATCGTCGTCTTCGCCCTGATCCACCTGGCGCCCGGTGATCCGGCGCTGGCGCTCGTCTCGGAGCAGTCTGCCGACCCGACGATCGTCGCCCAGGTCCGCGAGAACCTTGGACTGAACGAGCCCTTGCCGGTGCAGTACGCGATCTGGGCGGCCAAGGTCGCCCGCCTCGACTTCGGCACGGCCTACACCTTCAATCGCAAACCGGTGATCGACCTGATCGGGGAGCGGGTCGCGGCAACGCTGGTGCTCCAGGCGTTGTCGTTGGGGCTGGCGCTGGCGCTGGCGCTCCCGATCGGGATTGTCGCCGCCAAGCGGTACCGCTCGGGCTTCGATCAAAGCACAACGGCGGGCTCCTTCCTCGGCCTGGCGCTGCCCGATTTTTGGGTGGCGCTCCTGCTCCAGCTCCTCTTCGCGGTCAGCCTCGGCTGGCTGCCGGCCTCGACCTCGGGGAGCGACGCAACCGGACTGGATCGGGCGCGCTACGCGGTCATGCCGGTCGTCGTGCTCGCGTTTCCGACGGCGGCCGTGCTGGTCCGCTACGTTCGATCGAGCATGCTCGAGGTGATCAACCAGGACTACATCGCGATGGCGCGGGCGAAGGGCCTGGCCGACCGGGCGGTCACGTACCGCCACGCGTTGAAGAACGCGATCCTGCCGATGGTGACCGTGATCGGGACGCAGACGGCCCGGTTGCTGAGCGGCTCGGTGGTCGTGGAGTACGTCTTCTCCTGGCCGGGACTGGGGTCGCTCGCCTACGAATCGATCCTGCGGCGCGACTACCCGGTGATCCTCGCGTTGACGCTGCTGACCGGCGCGTTCGTCCTGTTCCTGAACGTGCTGGTCGACGCCCTCTACGCGATGCTCGATCCACGGATCGCGTTCGACTGACGGGTGGGTCCGCGACCGGGACTCTTGGCGGCGCCGGAGGAGGGGAACGATGCAGGCGACGCAGGCGGCGCTGGCCCAGACGAGGCCGCGGCTCGAGCGGGCGGCGCCGAAGCCCGAGTCGCAGGCCCGGATGGTGTGGGGACGGTTCCGGCGCAACCGCCTGGCGATGGTGGGGGCGGTGGGGGTCGCGCTGCTGGCCGCAGTTGCCATCGCCGCCCCCCTCCTGACGCCGCATGACTACGCCGCGTTCAATCGGGGGCAGCCGCTGAAGCCGCCGAGCGCAGACTATTGGTTCGGGACGGACCGGCAGACGCGCGACGTCTTCTCGCGGGTGGTCGTCGGCTCGCGCGTCTCGCTGGCAGTCGGCCTGGCGTCGATGGCGCTGGTCATGCTGATCGGGTGCGTGCTCGGCTCGTTAGCCGGGTTTTTGGGGGGGCACGTCGACAACGCCCTTATGCGGGTCACCGATATCGTGCTGGCGATCCCGCAGCTCTTCCTGCTGATTGCGGCGGCGGCACTCTTCACGCCGAGCCTGGAGACGACGATGATCGTGATCGGGCTGACGTCGTGGATGGGGACGGCGCGGCTGGTGCGCGGGGAGTTCTTGCGACTGCGGGCGCAGGACTTCGTGTTGGCGGCGCAGGCTCTGGGCGCGTCGAGCGGCAGGATCATGGCGCGACATCTGCTGCCGAACACGCTGGGGATCATCATCGTCCAGGCGACGCTTTGGCTCTCGTACGCGATCCTGGTCGAGTCGAGCCTGTCGTTCCTGGGGCTGGGGGCGCAGCCGCCGACGCCGTCGTGGGGGGGAATGTTAGCGGACGGGCGGGTCGACATGCAGATCGCGTGGTGGGAGACCGTCTTCCCTGGGTTGGCGATCTTTGGCACCGTCTTCGCCTTCAATCTGGTCGGTGATGGGTTACGGGATGCCTTCGACCCGCGGCAGCGCAAGCGATGAGGGCTGGGCGGAGCGCAACTATCGCCGTGACCGCCGAGGCTCCGTAATCCTATAAATGGGCAAGGGTTGGGTTCGGAGAGCCGGGCGTTTCTCGGCGGTGCAGGACGACCCGTCAACCTACGATCGGCCCGGTGACCCCGGCGCGAACCGGTCGACCGTACCGGGTCGTCGACGGCCAAGACAAGACCCGGGAGCCCACGAACTTGCGGGACCCTGGACCGAGACTGGCGCCATGACACTCATGTCGCTGCGCGAGATCCTGTCGCCGATGAATGGGACCATCGTCCGGATCGATCCGGTGCTCCACGGAAGCGTGCTCCGGACGGCGTAGACGGAGGACCCGACCGTCCACGAGGCCGCTGACCTCGTCATGTCCGCGATTCGCCCATTCCACTCCGGTCGCGGTTGGGCGATGTCCACTCTAAGCAGCCGAAGCTCGGGCCGAGTGGTCCGCACGTGACGTTCGGCGCACTGCTCGATTTGGTCGACGTCGCAAACCATGCGCTGCCGCGGGAGGATCGGGAGGTTTGCGCGGCACTTCGCCGGCATTGCGGCCGCTTGGTCTTCGAACGGCGCGAGATTGACGGGACGTGGGTCGCCTGGCGCGACGACCCGAGGCTGGCTGCGGCCCCGCCGACGATGGACCAGGTCGCGTAGGATTGCGGGGTGAAGTGGCGCGCAAGGACGCCGACAATCACCCTCATCAGCAGAAGGGACGCGCCAGATGATGCGAGGAACGTTCACGAACGAGCCGTCGCTGGATTTCTCCTTGTCAGAGAACCGGGCGGCCATGAAAGCCACCCTGACGGCTGTTGAGGGGCAACTGGGACAGCGCTATCCGCTGGTGATCGGGGGGGAGCGGCGCGAGACCGGCGGTTGGATCCGGTCGGTCAACCCGGGGAACCTCGATCAGCTCGTCGGCGAGGTGGCGAAGGCGCGCCGGTCGGACGCCGAGGACGCGATCGCCGCCGCCGAGCGGGCGTCCGCGAGCTGGCGGAGGATGCCGGTCGAGGGGCGGGCGGGCGTCCTGTTCCGGATGGCGGGGATCATCCGCCGCCGCCGGCTGGAGCTCGCTGCCTGGATGGTCTACGAGCTCGACAAGGCGTGGGACGAGGCGGAGGGAGAGGTTGCCGAGGCGGTCGACTTCCTCGAGTGGTACGCGCGTCAGGCATTGAAGCTCCAGGAGCCGGCCGAGCTGGCGCGCCTCCCGAACGAGGCCAACGACTACCGCTACCTCCCCATGGGCGTCGGCGTCGTCATCCCGCCGTGGAACTTCCCCTGCGCGATCTTGACCGGCATGACGATGGCGCCGGTGGTGGTGGGGAACACCGTTGTCTTGAAGCCCGCCAGCAATACCCCGGTCATCGGCTACAAGATGGTCGAGATCATGGAGGAGGCCGGCGTCCCGGCGGGCGTCGTCAACTACCTGCCGGGGAGCGGCGGCGAGATCGGGGACCTGCTGGTGGATCACCCGCGGGTCCGCTTCGTCGCGTTCACGGGATCGAAGGATGTGGGCATCCGGATCTACGAGCGCGCGGCGAAGGTCCAGCCCGGGCAGCGGTGGCTGAAGCGCGTCACGGCCGAGATGGGCGGCAAGGGCGCGATCGTCGTCGACGCCGACGCAGACGTCGAGGCGGCGGTGGAGGGGATCGTCACATCGGCCTTCGGCTTCCAGGGGCAGAAGTGCTCCGCCGGCTCGCGCGTGATCGCCCACGCCGCCGTCTACGACCGGGTAGTCGACGGGGTGGTGGAGCGGACGCGCCAACTCGTCAAGACCGGCTCGGGACTCGGCGGCGAGGCGACCGTCGGCGCGGTCGTGGACAAGAACCAGTACGACTCGATCAGGGGCTACATCGGAATCGGCGAACAGGAAGGGCGTCTCGCCTACCGCGGCGAGACGCCGGAGGCGAACGGCTACTACGTTCCCCCGACCATCTTCGCGGATGTGGCCCCGGACGCGAGGATCGCGCGCGAAGAGATCTTCGGCCCGGTGCTGGCGATCGTGAAGGCCGCCGATTTCGACGACGCCTTGGGGATCGCCAACGACTCCGAGTACGGGCTGACCGGCTCGATCTACTCCCGTAACCGTGAGCACCTGGAGCGGGCGCGCACGGAGTTCGAGGTGGGCAACCTCTACTTCAACCGGAAATGCACCGGCGCGATGATGGGGGTTCATCCCTTCGCCGGTGTCAAGCTGAGCGGGACCAACTCCAAGGCCGGCGGCCCCGACTACCTGCTGAACTTCGTCGAGGCGAAGGCGATCGGGGAACGGCTCTAAAGGAGCGGGCGGCCTCCCTTCGCCGGCGAGGGGTCGCCCACCCCACGCTCGCGAAAGGAGAGAAGGATGGCGTCCGCCGATGTCGTCGTCCGGCCGACGAAATGGTCCAAGGTTGCGGTGACATTGAACCCGATCTTCCGGAAGGGGGTCCTCGCCGCGACGCACAACCGCGCGGTCGCCGCCGGAGTTCGCCGATACGGGATGCAATGCGGCGCCGCCCGATTCGTCGCGGGGGAGACCATCGACGAGGCTGTCCCGGTCCTGCGTTCGCTGAACCAAAAGGGGCTGCGAACTAACACCACGCTGCTGGGGGAACACGTCCGGGACGAGACGATGGCGCGCGAGGTCGTCACCGCCTATCGAATCGTCCTCGACCGGATCGCGGCCGAGCGGTTGACGACCAACGTCGCCCTAAAGCTGACTCACCTCGGGCTCGACCTGGGGGAAGAGCTGGCCTACGCCAACGCCGCCGAGCTCGTGGCGCACGCCGCGACCCGCGGCAACTTCATCCGGATTGACATGGAGGAGTCGACTCGGGTCGACGCGACGCTGCGGATCTACCGACGCCTACGGGAGGCGGGGCACGACAACCTTGGCACGGTGCTTCAGGCGTATCTGCACCGGACCGAGGCGGACCTGGAGGGACTGCTGCCGCTCGCGCCGAACCTGCGTTTGGTGAAGGGCGCCTACCTGGAGCCGGCGACGGTGGCCTACCCGAAGAAGGCCGACGTCGACGCAGGCTTCCTGCGGCTGGCGCAGCGGATGCTGCGGGCCGCGAACGGTTTCACCGCGATCGCCACCCACGACGAGCGCCTGATCGAGCACCTGATCGGATTCGCGCGCCGCGAGGGAGTCGCCGGCGACCGGTTCGAGTTTCAGATGCTCTACGGCATCCGGCCGCAGCTCCAGGCCGATCTCGTTCGGCGCGGCCACCGCGTGCTCGTCGCGACGCCATTCGGACCGGACTGGTACTTCTACCTGATGCGCCGCTTGGCGGAACGCCCGGCGAACGCCCTCTTCTTCGCCCAGAACCTGGCCCATAGGTAAGCTCGCCGCCCGACGACCGGCCGACTGCCGGGGATGGACCGGTTCACTGCCGGCAGACAGCGATGCGGTCGACGCTGCTTGGGAGAGTCCGGTTCGGTCCTGCGGCCGGCGCCGAGCGTGCGGTGTTAAGCACGGTCAACCCAGTTGGACGTTGGTGGGGGCTCTAAGCCGCTGGTCTCGCCCGTCGAGCCGGCCCTGGAGAGCGTCCGCGCGCGGCCGCGCCTGCTCTCATCGAAGTGAATTAGAAATACTAGGATGAAAGTTCGCTGGGTGGCCATCTGGAGCGATCCGCTCGGCCTCCGGGGAGCTGATGCTGGCCAGGAGTCGGACGACGTGGGCGGAGTCGGGACGGGTCCGCCGCTCGCTGGCCAGCACGTCGCGCCGGCCGCGCAGCGGCTCGGTCATGAGGAAGAGGTTCAGCACGCGGCCGCGGACGTACCCCGGGTCGTGGCGCGCCGCCCGGCCCGGCGCCGAGGGGAGCAACGCCCGGGCGTCGGCCAGCAGCCGGCAGTCCGTCCCGTCGGGACAGACCACCGGGCGCGCGGGATCATGGAGGCAATCGTCGACGTCGAGGACGTCCTCCATGCGGCAGACGAGGGCCGGGTCGGCGGTCGGGGCCGGGCAACACCGCTCGCTCGGGTGCGGCTTGCGGTCGTTGTTTTGGTCGTCCGGCAGACCGTCTTGTTGGAGACCGCCGCGACGGTCTCCGGCCACGCCCGCTGGCCGACGAGCAGGCGCGGCCGGAGGCCGTCGCGGAGCGGGCCAAGACGACGAGGTGCGCCTCCTGCCGCCCGACCGGCGTTCGCTCGTGGGCTCGGTCCAGCCGCTTGCGCACCGGCGTCGCGCCCAGCCCCCCCTCCACGGAACGGCGCCGCACGCGCTGGACGGTGCTTGGGTGCACGTCGAGCGCTCCCGCGATCGCCGCGCCCGACCGGCCGGGGCCGCCCCCGCCGTGAGGAAGATCCGGGCGCGGGTCGGCGCGGGGGCGACCCCCGGGCCGACGAGGGCGAGGAGGTCGGCGCGCCGGTCGTCGGCGACGGAGAAGCGGGACGGGTACGCTACGGTGGGGCCTCCTGGGCGACACGGCGGGTCCGCCGCCGGGCCCAGCACGGCCCCTGCCACCCACGATCCAGCCGTGACGGACCACTATGTCGGACACCGCGCGCTTCCGGGAAGCCCAACGGGCGCGCCGCGACCTGACGTTGGACCTCGCCCCGCGCCGGGGCGCTTCTTAGAGCGCGATTCACAATCGGGTGGGGCCGTGGAATCATCTCCCCACGGTCCTCCCCCGCCTCGCCGACGACCTCCGGAAGTCCGTCGCCCCCGTGCTCCCGCCGCGGAAGCCCCGGAGGAGGGGTGGCCGGCCCACCGCCGACGACCGGGCCGCGCCGTGCGGCATCCCCTTCGTGCCGGGGACCGGGGCGCCGTGGTCGGCGGCGCCCCGGTCCCCGGCTCGGCCAGGTCGGCCACCCGCCGGCGCCGCCTGGGGGACTGGCAGCAGGCCGGGGTCTGGGAGGCCGCTCACCCGGCGCTCCCGGACCGGCTCGGCGGCGGCCGACCGCATCGCCCGGGAGCGGGCATGCCTCGACACCGCGACGGTGCCGACCAAGGGGGGGCGACGGGACCGGGCGCTCCTACACCGACCGGGGCAAGCCGGGCGTCACGCCCCGCGTCCTCGGTGACGCGGCGGGTGTCCCGCTGGCGGCCCGGGCCGACCCCGCCAACCGCCACTCCCCGACCGCGTCCGGGACGAAGCCCGACGCCGCGCCCCTGGTCCCCACCCCCGCCGTCCGACGCCGCAAGCGCACGGCGAAGCCGCACGCCGACACGGGCGACGACGACGAGCGGTGCCGGGCCGCCCTCCGCCGGCGCGGCATCAGGCCCCGCATTGGACGGGTCGGAGCTGAGGCGAAGGGCCGGCTCGGGCGCCACCGCCGGGTGGTTGAGCGCACGCCGGCGTGGCCGAAGCGCGACCGGCGGCCGGCCGTCCGCCGCGGGCGGCGGGCGGACACCCACCGGGTCTTCCCCACGCTCGCCTGCCGCCCCGTCCGCCACGGCTCCCTCGACCGGTTATGAAACGCGCTCTGAATAACTCGCGGTTTCGGGACGGCCGCGGCAAGGGGCTCTGGGAGGAGGCTCCGGCCTCCTCCGCTCGCTTGTTGATTGTTCCCCCTCTCCCTCACGAGGGGGGGGCCGTGGGGGCCTTTCCCCTACGCCACCCGCACCAGCCGCGGCTCGGTGTGGACCTGCCGCGCCTCCGGGTTGGCGAGCGGACCCGCGCAGACCGCGTCGTCGACCAGCACCAGCTCGGTCCCGATCTGCGCCACC
>CADCWL010000255.1 GCA_902806405.1 uncultured Thermomicrobiales bacterium
CGGCTTCGTTCGGGGTGGCGGGGCGGGGCGGGCGGCGGGCGGCGCGGGCTGGGGCGCGGTCTCCGGCTGGAGAAGGGTGGGCAGGGCGTCGAGGACGACCGGGACGCCGCGGACCACGGTCAGCGTCACCGCCAGCCAGACGGAGAGCCAGCCGAGGCCGCGCAGGACGTCTTGCCCGTAGATCGTCTCCAGCCAGGTACCGTCCGCGCGGCCCGTGTCGTAGCCGACGAAGCCGGCGAGGAAGACGAAGCCGGTCGCCTTGGCATAGCCGTAGAGGCCGCGCATAAAGCGTCCCGCCGTGAGCCAACGGGTGAGGGCGGATCGCATCATGTTCTGCTCGCCGAAGGCGGTCATGCCGTCGGCGTAGGAGAGGGAGCGGATGGCATCGACGACCGCGCCGCGGGTGACCACGAGGAGGGGGACCCAGATCGGGACGGCGCCGAGGTCGGCGAAGGCGATCCAGAGGACGGTTTCAACGACCCGGTCGCCGGCGATGTCGAAGACGGCGCCAAAGCGGGAGGTGGCGTTGCGGCGGCGGGCGACGTAGCCGTCGAGACCGTCGCCGGCGAAGACCACGATGATGGCCGCCATCGAGACGGCGGCGAGGGCAACCGGGGCGCGGTAGAGGAACCCGACGACGACGAAGAGCAATCCCAGTCGCCCGACGGTGATCAGGTTCGCCATCGCGCGGGGTCGATCCTTCCGAGGTGGGGGTCGATAGTCGGGGAACGGTGGCTTCCGTTCGCTCTGAATAGACGGCGACCGCACGGCGTGCCGCCACCGGCGCGATTATCGCCCGCCGAGGCGGGTCGGCTCAACCGGCCCGGGCGGTGGTGGCAACGAGAACGACCGGGACGCCACATCAGCGGGCCGGACGGCTGCGCCGAGCGTGGGCGTGGGAATGGTCCCGCGTACCCTCGGAATGCCCCGACCGGGTCGGATGCCGGCCCGGTCCCGCTGCCCTACACGAAATCGAAGAGGGCCACCCAGGCGATCAGGTGGACGACGAGGGTGGCGGCAAGGAGGAAGCGGGCGGCGAAGCGGTCGGAGCGGGCCAGGAACCAGGCCAACACGAGGTTGATGAGCGTCGCCATCGTGGCCAGCAGTGGTAGGCGCCACAGCACCTGCGGGGGGCCGAAGCGGTCAGCGATGCCGGCGGCGTCGAGGTGGAGGGTGAGGGAGGGGGCAAGGTTCGGGATCTGGCTGCTCAAGACGAGCGCCATCACCGCCGCGCTGAGCACGGCCGCGCCGAGCAGGGTCAGAGCCGTCCGGTCGCCGAGCAGGCCGGTGCCGGCGAAGCCCGCCGGCAAGCGGACGGACGGGAGTGCCAGCCCCCGCCCCGCTCCCTCGCGGGTCTGGGCCCGAGCGCGGCCTGTGGCCGGCGGGCGGGCTGTGGCCGGCGGACGGACCCCGCGCGCGACGCGGCGCGGAGCGGCGGTTTCCGGCGCGAGGACGGGTCGATCGGCGGCCACCGGCTCGGCGATGGAGAGCGCGGCCGGGCCCTGGCGCTCGTCCCAGCCGTCGTCGGTGTCGGCGGCCCAGGCATCGGTGACCTCGGCCCAGGCGGCCGGGTCGGTTGGGTCGTCGACGGGTGGGACGGGGCGGGCGGCGCCGCGGCCCGCCCCGTCCCGCGCGCCGACGGCGTCCGCTCGGTCGGGGACGCCTCGGTCGTCGACGCCGCGGCCCGCATCGGGGCCGTCCGTCCGCCAGGGGAAGCCGGAGGAGCGCCGCACGCCGGGCAGTTCCCCGCTCGGGCGTGGGGCGGCAGGTCGGGACGGCACGTCGGTACGCCCGCGCCGGTCGACCGGCGGGTCCCCCTCGTCCTCCGGTTGGGACACGGTCGGGCGCCTGGGATCGCGGTTGGACATGCCTGGAACTCCCGGCGGCGAACGGCCGGGGGCCGAGGGGCCTCCGGCGGCGCGGTCTCGGCGTGCGGGCGGCCGCGGGCACCCGATCGTCAGGATAGCACGCGTCCAACGGCCCAAGGGCGGTGGGGGTGCGGCGACCGGGGGCTAGGGGCGCGGGCTTCGGGGTGCGGGCAGAGGACACGTCCGTCGCCACGCCCCCCCGGCGGCATCCCTTTCCCCTGCCATCCGGAGGTGCGACGGTTCCTTCGGGCCCGGCGCCGCGCGCGAGAGATCCGGCGTGACCCGGGTCGGCGGATGGGAGCCGGGGCGTCTTGGTGCGATGGGGCGCCGGCATGGCCGGACGCGGCCGAGACGGGCGCACGCGGTTTCCGTGGCGACGGACCGCTGCCCGTCCCTGACCGCGACTCCACCTACGGCGCAACCGGGGTCGCGGGCGGGGCGAGTGCGGGGTCGGGCTGCGGGGCGGGTGTCGGCGCGGGCGGCGCCTCGACCGGGGGCTGGAAGGTCTCGGCGGCTGGTTCGGTCGGCGCGATCTCGTCGGAGGAGACGTCGGCCTCGGCCCTCCGCTCCTCCAACCAGCGCGCAACCCGGGCCCGCTCGATGGTGTCGATCTGCTGGTCGGTCAGGGGCCGGTTTGGGGCGTGCTCGATGACCTGGATGACGTGCCAGCCGAACTCGGTCTCGACCGGGTCGCCGATCTGGCCGGGCGGCAGGGCGAAGGCGGCCTCGGCGAAGGGGGGCACCATCTCCTCGCGGGCGAACCAGCCGAGGTCGCCGCCGTTGGCGCCGGTCCCTTCGTCGGTCGACTGCTCGCGGGCAAGCTGGGCGAAGTCGGCGCCGCCGCGTGCCTGGTCGGCGAGTTGCTGGGCGAGATCGCGGGTCTCGACCAGGATGTGGGCCGCATGGACCTGCTCGGCGCTCTGGCCGACCTCGGCGGTGAGGGCGGCGTCGACCTTCTCCCGGGCAACGCGCGGCCGGGCAATGAGCCGCTCGTACCCGTCCCGGTCGAGGCGGGCGATGCCGAGGACATCGTCCCCGAACCTCGCGTACCCGGCCTCCGCGGTGGCGCGCGCCTGCTCGGCGTCCGGGGTGGCCGCGGGGGATGCGGCCGGCGTCGCCGGGGGCGGTGCGGCGGGCGTGGCGGGCGGCGGGGTTACCGTGGCGGCGGCCACCGCCGCGGGCGGGGACGGGGCGCCGGGCGGGAGCGGAATGTCGGCGCTGGTGGGTACGGGGGACGGGGTGGCGGCGGTCGCAGTCGCGGTCCGGGCGACGGCGGTCTGGGTCGCCATCTCGGCGCGGGCCGGGATCAACGTCGGGCTCGGGGTCGGCGCGACCAGCGGTGCGTCGGCGGGGGCGAACTGGTTGAGGGCGTAGGTCTCAACCTCTCCCGCCGTGACCTCCAGGCCGAGGTCGTCCAGGTTCCGGAGGTAGACGCGGTCGTCGATCATCGCCTGCAGCGTCGGCTCGTCGACCCCGGTGCTGCCCCAGACCTCCACCAGTTCCTGCCGCGCCTGGCTGGCCTGCTGCAGGTACTGCTGCTGCTGATCCGGCCCGACGAGCTGGGCGATCTGCTCGAGCTGGTTCGCCTGCTCGACCAGGGTGACGGAGCGGACCTGCCAGTACTCGCGTCGCCGGATCTCCTCGCCGTCGACCGAGGCGAGGACGGCGCGCGGTTTGAGAATGTTCTCGTAAAGGAAGCCGCCGGCGAGGATCAGGGCGAGGAGACCGCCGGCGATCCCCATCCCCAGATAGAGGAGACGCCGCTGCCGCGCCTCGCGCTCTCGGCGGGAGACGCGGCGGCGACGGACCGGCGCGGTCGGCCGGCCGCCGGCTCGGCCCCGGACGCGATCGATCCGCTCCCGGAGGGTGACGCGGTGCGGCGGGGGTAAGCTCCCCGCTCGGCGGGGGCCGCGCCCCGGGGGGGGAGACGGCGCGCCCGCGCCGCCGGGGCCGCGCGGGGGCTGGGGCGGTCGCTGCACGGGCCGCTTAGCGGACGCTGGTGGTGAAGGGGAGGAGCGCGACGTGGCGGGCGCGCTTGATCGCGGTGGTCAGCGAGCGCTGGTGGGTGGCGCAGGTGCCGAGCTTGCGGCGCGGCTCGATCTTGCCCCGCTCCGAGAGGTGGCGGCGGAGGCGGGCGATGTCCTTGTAGTCGACCTCGCCGATGTTGTCGACGCAGAAGCCGCAGACCTTGCGACGCGGCACGTAGCGTCCGCCGCCCGGGCGGCGACCCCGCGGGCCACCGCGACCGCCGGTGCCGCCTTCCTCGCGGCCGCCGGGGCGCGCGCCCTGGGCGCCGGCGCCGAAGCGGGTCCGGGGGGCTTCGCCGTCCGCGCGCGGGGCGCCGGCGGGGGGACGGTTCGGGGAGTCGGCCATGGTGGGGAATCCTTTCGGGATTAAGGTCGGGTAAAGGGGACGCGCGATGCCGCCGGCGCCCTGTCGCGCGGGGCCCGGAGCTCCGCGCTCAACCTACGGCGGCGGCCGAAGCCGGACGCACACGAAGTGGTCGCTCACGGCGTGGTGCCAAGCCTAGAAGGGGACGTCGTCGAAACTGGACGGGTCGTCGAGCGGCTCCCCGCCGCGCTGTCCGCCCTGGGCGCGGGAGCCGCCCCCGCCGCCGCCGCCGAATCCGCCGTCTGCGTCGCCGCGGGAGCCGAGGAGCTGGAGTTCGTTGGCATTGACGTCGAGCGAGGTCCGGGTCTTGCCCTCGTTGTCCTGGTACTCGCGGGGGTCGAGGCGGCCCTCGACGTAGACCTGCTTGCCCTTGGTCAGGTAGCCGTTCTGGACCAGACCGTCGGCGATCTCGGCGAGCTTGCCCCAGGCCGTGACGCGGAACCAGTTGGTCCGCTCCTGCTGCTGCCCGCCCCCGTCGCGGAAGCGGCGGGTGACGGCGAGGGAGAACTGGACGTTCATCGTCCCGTTCGGGGTGTAGCGGGTCTCCGGGTCGCGACCCAGGTTCCCGACCAGGATGACCTTGCTGATGCCGGCCATGCTAACGCTCCTCGCTGTCGGTGGTCGCCGCGACGTCGGCGGTGGGGGCGGCGTCCGGGGCGGCCGACCCCGTCTCGCCGGCGTCGATTGCGGCGGCGGTCGTGCTCTCCGGTGAGACGGCGGCGGGCGCCTCGGCCGTCGGCACCCCGGCGGCCGGGGTTGCCAGAGCGTCCGGCGCCGCGGACTCCGCAGCGGGTCCGGCCGGTTCCGTTGCCGGAGCGGCAGCCTCGGCGGCCGCGGGCGCCTCGGCAACGGCGGCGCTGGCCGCAGCGGCCTGGGAGGCGGCGTAGGCGGCGGCCGCGTCGTCCTCGGCCGCCGCGCTGAGGCGGGCGGCCTCGGCCTGGGCCGCGGCGTAGGCGGCGGCGGCGGCGTCCTCCGCCGCGAACTCGGCGTCTTCGATCGCCAACGGGTCGAGCGGGACCGGCGTGTAGACGGTCACCAGGTAGCGCATCAGCTGGGTGTTCAGCTTCAGCTCCCGCTCCATCTCTTCCACCCGCTCCGGGGCGAGGGTGAGGCGGAAGAGGGTGTAGTAGCCGTCGCGCACGTCCCGGCTCTCGAAGCGGATCGGGTACGCGAGGCGCCGCCGGCCCCATGGGGAGTCGCGGAGCGTCTCGTCGACCGTGCCACCGGCGCCGGTGACGTAGCCGGAGAGCCGTTCCAGGGCGCCGGGAAGCTCCTCTTCCGGCACATCGGGGCTCAGGATCGTCAGCAGCTCGTAGGTGCGGGGATCACGCGTGTAGGAGCGCAACGGCTCCTCCTTCCTTCGGGTATGCCCCGCTCGGGTAGCGGTGGGATCGCGCGCCCACGCGACCGGCGGAGCAGAAAGGCTCTCTTCGATTCTCGGTCGGACGACCGGACGACCGCAGAGTCTAGCACACGAGGGCCGGGGGATCGATCGTGCGTTGGCGTGGGAGCGAATCAGCGTTGCGGCAAGTTGCGGCAACGGGAGGGGAGGGACCCGGCCCCTCCCGCGGCGAACGGGGGGAGCCACCCGCCCCGGAAAAGGAACGTACGGCAATCGGCCAGCCGCTCGCGGATCTGGTACCGCCGAACGCCACGAGCGTCGTCGCTAGGGCAGCGCCGGAGGCCGAGTGCCGGACAACCACCACCGCCGAGGTCGAGCGAGATGTCCGAGAATGGATCGGGTTCGCGCCTGACGAAGGGTTGGCGTAACGGCGCAGGCGACCGTCTCTGTCCGGGGCGACCCGCCTGGTCAGGACGCCAGCGAGAGGCCGAGTAGATCCCCCAGCTCGCGAAGCGTCTCCTGGGCGTCGCGAACGTCGTCCTCCTCGGGGGCTTCGAGGATCGCCTGGCCGATCTCGCGCAGCGCCTCAATTGCGGTCGGCGTGTCCAGGTCGTCGTCGAGGGCGTTCAGGAAGCGCTCGCGGAAGGGGCCGACGTCGACCACTTCCTCGATGCCGTAGGCGGGGAAGTCGGCCGCCTCGCGCAGGTCGCCGGCCAGATTGGCCCACGCCTCGACCTCGCCGTCGACGAATTCCCAGCTCGCCCGATAGTGGTGGGAGAAGAGGGCGAGGCGGATCGCGTCCGGGTGGTACTCGCGGAGCAGGTCGCGGACCAGGACCAGGTTGCCGAGCGACTTGCTCATCTTCTCGCCCTGGTAGTCGACCATCGCGACGTGCATCCAGACCCGGGAGAACGGCTCGACGCCAAAGGCGAGCTCCGACTGGGCGACCTCGCATTCATGGTGAGGGAAGACGAGGTCGGCGCCGCCGCCGTGGATGTCGATCGTCTGGCCGAGGTAGCGGCTGGCCATCGCGCTGCACTCGATGTGCCAGCCAGGGCGGCCCGCGCCGTAGGGGGAGTCCCAGCTCGGCTCCCCGGGGGCGGCTGCCTGCCAGAGGACGAAGTCGAGCGGGTCGCGCTTGTTCGGGTCGTCCGGGGTGTTGCCGCGCTCGTTGGCGATCGGCAGCATCTCCTCGCGCGGGATGTGGCTCAGCTTGCCGAACTCGGGGTCGCTCTCGACGGAGAAGTAGACGCTGCCGTTCGCCTCGTAGGCGTGACCCTTGTCAATCAAGGGGGCGATGAGGGCCAGCATCTCCGCGATATGGGCGGTGGCGCGGACGTAGTGGTCGGGCGGCAGGGCGTTCAGGTCGGCCATGTCCCGGAGGTACTTCTCCGTCTCGCGGCGGCCAACCTCGTCCCACGACTCGCCGAGTTCCTTGGCCTTGCGCAGGATGTCGTCGTCGATGTCGGTCACGTTCTGGACGTAGGTGACGTCCAGGTCCTGGGCGCGCAGGTGGCGGACGAGGATGTCGAAGGTGAGGAAGGTGAAGGCGTGGCCGAGGTGCGTCGTGTCGTACGGGGTGATGCCGCAGACGTAGATGCCGACGGCGCCGTCCCGCGGCGCGAACCGCTCCACCTGGCCGGTCTGCGTGTTGTAGAGCTGCATTCCCCTCGTGCTCCGCGTCCGCTCCCGCTCCGTGCGCGCGGCCGACCGCCTCCGCCGCGTCCGACGGCGCAGTATATCCGAGCGGCCCGCGCCGGGGCGCGGCGCGGGCCGCTCGACCCGGCGCCGTCGCCGCGGCGGGGCGGGCCATGGCGCGTGGTACCATCGGACCCCGACCCGACGCCTCCGGGGTGACGCGCCCGGACCCACCGCGTTCGGGAAGGCCGGGGGAGGGACGAGCGGGACGATGGCGCAGCGACCGCGATCGGCCCGCCGCTCCGGACGCCGTGTCGCCCGCGCGGCGCACCCCCTTCCGTCCGCACTCCTCGTCGCGTGCCTTGCGGCCTGCGGCGGGGTCGCCGCCCCGCCCCCCCCGGCGACCGGCCCGGCGCCGACCGTGACCCCGGCCGCTACGCGCCCGCCCACCGCGCAGGCGACGACCGTCGTCGAGTCGTGCGCCGGGGGGCGCCTGACGGTTGGCGACCTGGTGCGGGTCGACGAGGAGCGCGACGCCGGGATCGCGGCCGCGACCGAGCGGGCGAAGTCATGGCGGGGCGACGCCCGCCTGGTCAGCCTCCGCGTCGCCTGCCAGCCGCTCGAGCCGACCTTCCGCTGGCAGGGCCGCTTCTACTCCGACCGCGCCCAGTCCTTCTTTCTCAGCGACACCGGCGAGACCGAGCCGGCCGAGGTCGAGCCGTCCTCCGTGCCGACCCTGCCGGTGGACCGACTCGCCTTCCGCGAGCTGCAGCTGGTCCTCGCCCAGGCCGGGCACGCCGACGAGGACCGGCTCAACCCCGCGACCGGGGTGGAGGTGCGCCTCAATGCCCCGACCGACCCCTTTGGCCCGCCGGGTACGCCGCCGGACGTCGTCTACCACGTGGCGATCGATGACCAGGGGGAGGTTCGGGACCTCTTCGTGAGCGGGGCGGATTGGCTGCTGTATCCGTACTGAGGCGGGGGTCGTGGGGACGGGGGCCGCGGGGCCGGGCAGCCGCGGCGGAGTCGGTGGTATCCGCGCGATCGCTCGCCCGCGACCCACCCCGCGTCCATCCCGAGCTTGCGGGGAGCTTCTCTCGGACGGACTCTGCCGTGGAAGGAGCTCTCGTGCCTCGGGATGATCGGGGGAGGGTGTCGGGCGTCGTCGCAGGGTGGACCCGGAGGCCTCGACCAGGTGCAGCCCGCCGCCCCGGCCCGCCGGCTGCCGTCTTCCGCCGAGGAGGGATTGATGAACCTACCGCCAAGTCCTCTGTCTCCGCCACCCGTCGATCCGGGGACGCTGGCGCGCTGCCTCGAAACGCTGCGGCGGGCGCCCGCCGGTCTGGTGACCGACATCGACGGGACGATCAGCGTGATCGCGGCGACGCCGGACGAGGCGCGGGTGGAGGCGGCGGCGGCGGCCGCGCTGCGGCGCCTGGCGGCGCGGCTGGCGCTGGTCGCCGTCGTCTCCGGGCGGGCGGCGGCGGCGGGACGGGCGATGGTCGGTTTGGACGAGCTCCTTTACGTCGGCAACCACGGCATGGAGCGGCTGTACCGGGGCGTGACTCGGACGCATCAAGGGGCGGCGGCAGGCGCCGGCGGCCTCGCCGCGGCGCTGGCCGAGGTGGAGGCCGGAGCGCGCGCGTCGGGGGCAGACGACGGCTTGCTGCTGGAGAACAAGGTGCTCTCCGGCACCGTCCACTACCGGCTGGCATCAGACCCGGAGGCGGCACGGGCGGCGCTCCTGCCGCTGGCCGCCGCCGCCGCCGAGCGGCACGGGCTGGTCGTCACCGAGGGCCGGCTGATCGTGGAGCTGCGACCGCGCGTCCGCGTCAACAAGGGGACGGCGCTGGTCGACCTGGTTGCCGAGCACCGGCTGCGGGGCGTCGTCTTCCTCGGGGACGACCTGACCGATGTCGACGGCTTCGTCGCCCTCCGGACATTGCGCGAGGCGGGCGAGGTGGCGGCGCTGCGGGTCGGGGTCCTGGCGGCGGAGACGCCCCAGCGGGTGCGGGAGGAGATCGACGCCGCGGTCCCGGGGGTGGCGGCCTGCGCGGCGCTGCTGGAGGCGGTGGCGGACGGCTTGGATGCGCGGTAGGGGCGGGTCCGGCCACGGTCTCGCCTTGCGTCCGGCGGCCCGATCTCCTAGGGTGGCGGTTCGGTGGAACCGTTCACCGGCGGCCCGGTCGATCCGTGGCACGCGAGGAGGCAAGGCCCGTGCGTCGTCTCGTCCCGTTCGCGGGCGCGCTGCTCGCGCTCGTGCTGTTCGGCGCAGCGGGCGCCGTCGCCCAGGACACCACCCCCGCCACCCCGGCCGCGGCCCCGATCTACGACTACCGTCTCGTCCGCGAGTATCCGCACGACCCGGAAGCCTTCACCCAGGGCCTGGTCTACCTCGACGGCGTCCTCTACGAGGGAACGGGGCTCGAAGGGGAATCGACCCTGCGCCGGGTCGACCTGGAAACGGGCGAGGTGCTCCAGTCGCGGCCGCTGGAGGCGCGCTACTTCGGCGAGGGGATCGCGGTGCTCGGCGACCGCATCTTCCAGCTCACCTGGAAGACCGAGACCGCGTTCGTCTACGACCGGGAGACGTTCGAGCCCCTGGCGACGTTCGCGTACCCGACCGAGGGTTGGGGCCTGACGACCGACGGCCAGCGGCTGATCATGAGCGACGGCAGCAGCACGCTCTTCTTCCGCGACCCGGACACGTTCGCCGAGATCGGCCGGATCGACGTCCGCTACGGCGACACGCCGGTAGCGAACCTCAACGAGCTCGAGTTCGTCGACGGCGAGATTTGGGCCAACGTCTGGCAGGCCGACGTCATCGTCCGCATCGACCCGGCGACCGGCCGTGTCACCGGCGTCATCGACCTCCGAGGCCTCCTCTCCGCGCAGGATCGCCGGGACCACTCGCCCGATGTCCTGAACGGCATCGCGCACGACCCGGCGACCGGCAGGATCTTCGTCACCGGCAAGCTCTGGCCGAAGCTTTTCGCGATCGAGCTGGTGCCGCGGGGCTGAGCGGTGTGTCCCATCCCAGAGCCGGTGACCGACGTGCCGGAGGAGCCGACTGCCTGGCTGCGCCCGAACATGGACCACCCTACCGATCGGCGGGGACGGGGCGGGCGTTTGGGGGAGACGGGGGCGCCGCACCGCCTCGCCGTCCCCGGAGCGGCGGCCCGCGGCGCGGCGGCGCGGGCCGTGGCGCGGGGAGCCGCTAGGCCAGTCCGTGCTGGAGGGCAAAGCGGGTCGCCGCGCTGCGGGTGCCGACATCGAGCTTGTCGAAGATGCGGCGGAGGTGGGCGTTGACGGTGCGGGGGCTGATGAAGAGCCGATCGCCGACCTCGGCGTTCGTGAGGCCCTGGGCGACGAGACGCAGCACCTCGGCCTCTCGGGAGCTCAGCCCGGCGGGTAGGTCCGACCCCGGGGGGGCGGGTTGGCTCGCTGCCGGCACGAAGTCGGGATCGGTCGCCTCGGCGACGGCCCGCGCGAGGGGGAGCGCGCGGCCCGTCGCCCGGGCCGCGGCGAAGGCGGCGTCGCCCAGCGCCGAGCGGGCGGCCCGCGCCGCCCGCTCCTGGGACGCGCGCTCGAGCGGGGGGACCAGGAGGCCGAGCGCCTCGTTGAGCGCCTCGACCGCTCCCAGGAGTCGGGCCGCCCGCTCGGGCTCCTCCAGCGCCGCCGCGGCCCCCGCCACGCCGGCCAAGGCCGCGGCGACCCCCTCGCGCTCGCCGCAATCCCAGGCCAGGACCAAGCTTCTCCGGTAGTGCCCGAGCGCCCCCGGCGCGTCGCCCCGAACGAACGCCACCCGGCCCAGGCCGGCGAGTGACTGGACCGCCCCCCAGCCGTACCCCATCGCCTCCTGGAGGTCGATCGCCTCCTCGTACCGCGCCGCCGCCCCCGCCAGATCGCCCCGGGCGTAGGCCGCGTAGCCGAGGTTGGCGAGCACGAGGCTGAAGAGCGGTCTGGCCACCGGCGCGGGCTCGCCGTGGCGGCGGAGCAGGGCGAGCGCCTCCTCCAGGTGCCCCGCGGCCCGGTCGTACGCCTCGTGGCGGAACGCGAGCAGCGCGAACCCTTCCAGTTGGAGGGCCACCTGGGCGTCGTCGCCCGCTTCCCGCGCCAGCGCCAGGCTCTCACCCTTGAGGGCCGCCGCCGCCGGGTAGTCGCCCTGGAACATCGCGATCGTGCCCACCACGCCGAGCGCCTTCGCCCTGAGCGCCGCCGGCGCCGCCTCGCTCCCCGCGAGCGCGCGCTCCAGCCAGCCGCGCCCCTCGCGGAAGTGGCCGCGCACGAACCAGAAGTAGCGCAGCGCGGTGGCCAGTCGCAGGAAGCGCTCCCGCTCCCCGCGGGCCGCCAGACGGGCGAGCGCGGCCCGCGCGTTGTCGTGCTCGGCGGCGAGGCGATCGAGCCAGTCCTCCTGGCCCGGCTGGAGCAGGCGCGGCTCCGCCTGCTCGGCGAGCGCCAGGACGTACGACGCGTGAGCGTCCCGGGCGGCGTCCGCCTCGCACCGCCCGCTCTCCGCCAGCCGCTGCAGGGCGTACTCCCGGACGGTTTCCAGCAGGCGGTAGCGCCCCTCCTCGCCGGGCACCGCGACCACCAGCGACTGCGCCACCAAGCCGGCGAGGAGCTCGAGCACCTCCTCGGCCGACAGGCCGGGACCGGCGCCGACGGCTTCCGCCCCCTCCAGCGTCCACCCGCCGGCGAAGACCGCCAGCCGTCGGAACAGCGCCCGGCTCCGGGCGTCGAGCAGGTCGTGGCTCCACGCGATCGCCCGCTCCATCGTGCGCTGACGTTCCGGGAGGTCGCGCGCGCCGTCGGCGAGGAGGGGCAACGCGCGGTCGAGGCGGGCGAGCAGGGCGGTGGGGCCGAGCGCCCGGACGCGGGCGGCGGCGAGCTCGACGGCCAGGGGTAGGCCGTCCAGGCGGTGGCAGATCGCGGCGACGGCGGCGGCGTTCGTCCGGGAGAGGTCGAAGCTCGGGAGCACCGCCCGCGCCCGCTCGACGAACAGCTCGACCGCCGGGTTGGCCTCGACGTCGGCCACCGTCGGCACACGCGAGAGATCCGGCAGGGCCAACGGCCGCACCGGGTACTCCCGCTCGCCCCGGACCCGCAGCGGCGCCCGGCTCGTGATCAGGAGGTCGAGGCCATCGCCCGCCGTCCCGATACGGGCAAGGTCGGGGGCGGCGTCCAACAGATGCTCGGCGTTGTCGAGCACCAGGAGCAGGCACCGTTCCCGCAGGTGGGCGCGGAGGCTCTGGTGCAGGGGGTGCCCGGGCGTCTCCCGCACGCCGAGCGCCCGCGCAACGGCCGGGACGACGAGGGTGGCGTCGGTGAGGGGGGAGAGGTCGACGAAGACCGCGCCGTCGGGGTAGCGGTCCGCGACCTTCCGGACAAGCTCGACGGCGAGGCGCGTCTTGCCCACCCCGCCCGGTCCGATCAGCGTGATCGGTCCACCGCCGCCGCCCAGGAGCCCGGCGAGCGCGTCCAGATCCCCCTCCCGGCCGATGAGACCGGTGGGCGCGGCGGGCAGCTCGCCGAAGTCGGCGGTGGGCGGGGGAGGCGGCGAGGCGGAGGGGGCGCCGGCGCGCCGCGGGACGGCCGCCGCCAGCGCCTCCCCTTCGTCGGCCGACAGACCCAACGCCCGGGCGAGCGCCCGCACCGTGTGCGGGTAGGGGCGCCGCCGCTCCCCACGCTCCAGCGCGCTGATCGCATTCGGCGTCAGCCCCGCCCGCTCCGCCAGTTGCTCCTGCGTCAGCCCCGCGGTCTCCCGCAGGTGGCGCAGGCGGGCGCCGAAGCGGCCTCGCTGCTCCTCGGCCATGTCGCGTCACCGTCGCGAATCGTCCGACACCGGAACAGAGCATACCAGCAGCGGAAGGAGGGCGATCGGGGCACGCCCGTCGGTCTCCCCCGTCCCGCGGGCGGCGACTGTTGGAGACGATGTGTGGGTCCCGTTGGTGGTGGGAAGGCAGGGTGGAAAGGAGACTGGGAACGGGGACGGGACGGAGCCGCTCCGACCCGTGGCGGGACGACGACTGGAGGAGTTTCCGTGCCACCACTTCGCAACCCGGATCTCGATTCGGCCTTCGAGTGCGACACCGGGCGCCCGGCCAATGGGGCGAAGAACCGCCGGCGGCGGCGCTCCCCTCTCCAGCGCGCCGACGACGAGCGGCAACGCCGTGGCCTTCCCGGGGCGCCGGCGTCGGGAGGTCGACGGCGTCGGGACGGGCGGGAGTCGTTCAAGTGCGGGCGCTGCCGGACCTTCGTCGGCCCGACGGTCTCCGGCGGCCGCCACCGCAACCACCGCCCGCTCTGCCTGACGTCCCGCCACGTCGACCTGCGCCGGCCCGGCGACCGGGTCAGCCCCTGCCGGGCGCTGATGGCCCCGGTCGGCACCCTGTTCCGTGCGAAGGGGGAGCAGGCCGTGCTCCACCGCTGCAACGGCTGCGGCCTGGAGCGCCGCAACCGCGTCGCCGCCGCCGACGACCCCCTCGCCCTGCTCCGCCTGCCGCCCGTCGCCCCCCGCGTCGAGGTTCGGCCGGCGGTGGCGGATGCGGCGACCGCCGACGGTTGGCGCGTGGAGCGGCTGAGGGGCCACCGAACGGACTGGGACGCAACGGAGGCGGGTCGCCGGCCGGCAACGAGGGGGCGAAGCGGATCATGATGCCGGCGAGAACGATTTTGGGAACCGGCCAGACACGGGAGCGGGCGGTGACGACGCTTCTTGGGGGCGACGAGACCGGGGGGCGCCTGGCGCTCCTCGAGCTCCGCGCCTCGGCGGGCCGCGGGGTGCCCCGTCACGTCCACGACCACGAAGACGAGATCGTCTACGTCGTGGAGGGCACCCTGACGTTCTGCGTCGGCGACGAGGCGACCGTGGCGAAGGCGGGGAGCTGCTTCGTCCTCCCCGGGGGCGTGGAGCACGGGTACGCCGTCGCGTCGGGCGAGGCACGGCTGCTGGTGTGGCGTTCTCCGGCGGGGGTCGGTGCCTCCTTCGAGGAGGAGGTCGCCGAGCACGGGGAGCTGGAGGTCGCGCGGCTGATCGCGATCGCGGCGGGGTGCGGGGTCGCGATCACGGGGCCGGCGCCGACCGTGGACGGACCGGGCCCGTGATCGGCCCGCGGAGGACGCAACGGGGGGTGAGGTGGCGCTCCAACTCAAGGGCGCCCCGGCCCGGACGGCGTGGCAGCGGTGATAGAGCGGTCCCAATCCTCTCCCGTGTCGTTCCCGCCGGCTCGACCACCGACCGAAGCACCGTCGCGACGCGCCGCGACCCCGTGCCCCAGGCGCTTTCCCCGTGGCCGCGTTTCGAATCCCACGAGGCGGGGCATCGCCGGACCGCTACGCACCGCCGGCCGCGTCTCCGATCCGGGACGACCGAGCGAAGAAGGAGGCGAACCATGGCCACCGGCGATCACCTCGTCCGATCCGGGACGACCGTGCCGCCCCGCCGCGGCTCCGGGATCGCGCGCCGACGAGCCGGCAACGGGTCGCGACGGCGATTGGGGGCGACGCCCACGGCGCCCGGTTCCCGCACCTCGAACGGTCGGATCGGGCGCAGGTCACCGCCGGGCCGGGTCCGCTCGCGCCCTTCCTTGCTTCGCGCCGGCGGGTTTTGCTAGATTTCAACCCTCCTATTCCCCGTCCCCTCGTGCCGTGCCGCGCCGCGGCTCGGCTTCGCCCTGTGCCCGTGGAGGTTCCCCCGTGGACGACCGCCGCTTCGACGACCTGGCCCGCTCGCTCGCCCGCGCCCCCTCCCGTCGGCGCCTGCTCCGCTCCCTCGTGGCCGGCGCCGCCGCCGGCGTGCTC
>CADCWL010000256.1 GCA_902806405.1 uncultured Thermomicrobiales bacterium
GTGGCCCGCCGCCCGAAACGGGCCACGGTGGCAGTGCTCGCCAACCGCCCGACCAGCATCGCGACGTGGAAGACCGCCGCCCCGGAGGCACCGAGAAGCGGCGGCAACTCCAGGGAGCGGCGGAGGTAGACGACGGACCAGGTCTCCATCGCCCCCTCGAACAGGAAGCCGAGCGCCGTCACCGCCGCCACGAGCAGCAGCGCCCGTCGCCGGAAAAGCCCCCACCGGTCTCCTCCGGCGGCTGCGGCGTGATCGGCGCGATCGACCGCCCACCCCCGGTCGCCTCGCCAGAGATGGGCGACCACCGCCGCGACCAAGAGCGCGACCGCCACGTAGAGCCATCGGAACGGCACCCCGGCCGCCACCAGGCCGCCGGCCGCCAGGGCACCGATCGCACCGCCACCGCTGAAGGCGCCGTGGAAGAGCGGTAGCAGGCGCCGCCCGGTCCTCTGCTCGGCGGCGATCGCGGCGGCGTTGATGCCGACGTCGTAGACGCCGCTGGCCGAGTAGAAGACCGCCAACAAACCGACGAGCCACGGAAAGCTTGGGATCAGGGCGAAGCCGACCCAGGCCACCGCCATCAGCCCTCCCCCGCCGACCACGATGGATCGCCGGCCCCACCGGTCGGCGGCCCGCCCCCCCGCGATCATGGCCGGGAAGGAGGCGACGAAGCCGGCGGTCAGCGCCGCCCCGAGCGGCCCGGGCGAGAGCGACAACCCCTCGCTGAGGTCGGCCAGGAGCACCTGCCAGACGCCGAAGAGCAGACCGAAGACCCCGAACGCGGGCAGCCAGAGGAGGAGCGGGTTTGGCATCGGGCGGCTCGGCATCGGCTCCGGCGGCTCTCGGTACGATCGCGCGAGCGGGCGCTTCCGGTCGGGTGCCCGTCCCCCTCAGCCGTCGGCGTCGGTGCCACGCTCGACGTTCGTCCCGGCGGGGGCGGACTCCCCGTCCGCCCCCGACCCGCCCACCGTCGGCACTGCCTCCGGCCGGAGCCCCTCCACCTCCCGCCGCAGATCGTCGATGTCGCCGAACTGGCGGTAGACGGAGGCGAAGCGGATGTAGGCCACCTCGTCGAGCGCCTTGAGCCGCCGCAGCACCGCCTCGCCGATCGCGCTCGACGGCACCTCGGCGGCTCCCAGCGTCAGCAGATCGGTCTCCACCCGCTTGAGGAGGGCGTCGATCTCGGCCTCCCCGATCGGGCGCTTTGTCAGCGCCACCCGCAGCTTCTGGCGCAGCTTCGCGGGGTCGAACTCCTGGCGCCGCCCGTCCTTCTTGACCACGATCAAGCCGACGCCCTCGACCCGCTCGTAGGTCGTGAAGCGCCGCCCGCAGTTCCCGCACTCCCGCCGTCGACGGATCGACTCGCCGCTGCTCAACTCCCGGCTGTCGACGACCCGAGAGTCACCGCTGTGGCAATAGGGGCAGCGCATGGCGAGCCGTCAGCTACCCACAACCGGCAACGTACCGAGCGGACCACGTGGCGTCACGGCCGTCCCTCCGCCCACGGTCTCCACCCGACACCGTGCCGATCGCCCGTCTACCGCTCGCGGAGGAACTTGATGATCGAGGACTCACCGACCCACTCGTCGGCCGGGAAGACGGGGGCGCCTGCTTGGCGGGCGGCCGGCGTCGCCGGCGGCTGGGTCGGGCGGGATGGGCGGTCGCCTTCCCGCTCCCGCTCCCGGTCGCGGTCGCGGCCCCGATCTCGCTCCCGTTCCCGATCCCGCGGCGGATCCCAGACGACGGCGCGGCCGGACGCCATACCGGTCTCCGGCAAACGGTGGTCGTCGAAACCGGTCGCGATCAAGGTGATCGCCACCGCGTCGCCGAGCGACGGGTCGATCGAGGTGCCGTAGATGATCTCGGCGTCCTCGTCGACGGCAGCGCGGATGATCTCGGCCGCCTCGCTCGTCTCCAGCAGGGTCAGGTTGGAGCCGCCGGTGATGTTGTAGAGGACGCCGGTCGCGCCCTGGATGCTCATCTCCAGCAGCGGGCTCTCGATCGCCTCCTTGGCGGCGTCGATGCAGCGGGTGTCCCCCTCGCCGTGGCCGATCGCCATCAGGGCGGAGCCGGCGTCGCGCATGATCGTCTTCACGTCGGCGAAGTCGAGGTTGATCACGCCCGGCTTGGTGATCAGGTCGGAGATGCCGCCGATCCCCTGCCGCAGCACGTCGTCGGCGATCCGGAACGCCTCGGTGATCGGCGTCTTCGGGTCAACCATCTGGAGCAGCCGCTCGTTCGGGATCGTGATCAGGGCATCCACCGTCTCCCGCAGGTGGTGGACCCCCTCCTCGGCGGCGCGGCGGCGGCGGGTTCCCTCGAAATCGAACGGCTTGGTGACGACGCCGACGGTCAGGGCGCCGGCCGCCTTCGCCAGCTTGGCGATGATCGGGGAGGCGCCGGTGCCCGTGCCGCCCCCCATGCCGGCGGTGATGAAGACCATGTCGGTGCCGCGCATCAGCTCGGCGAGGGTCTCGGCGCTCTCCTCGGCGGCCCGCTCGCCGATCTCCGGTCGGCCGCCGGCGCCGAGGCCCTTGGTCAGCTTGTCGCCGATCCGAACGTAGATCGGCGCCTCACTGGAGAGGAGCGCCTGACCGTCGGTGTTGACGGCCACGAACTCGATCCCCTCAACCCCGGCCGTAACCATCCGGTTGATCGCGTTGCCGCCGGCGCCGCCGACGCCGATCACCTTGATCCGGGCGAAGGGGTTCAGATACTCGTCCCGGTCCCGCTCCGGCGTCACGTCCCCGCTCGACCACCGTCGGGAACCGGCGGCCGGCGCCTCCGGGCCGCGCTCGGCCTCCACGCCCTGCGCGGGGGGAGGCACCTGCGGCGCCCGGTTCGGCCGCTCGCCCGGTTGTGCTGCCCGACCCGGCCCGGCCGGCGGGGGTCCGTACACGACCTGGCGATCCGCCGGCGCCTGCGGCGCCGGGCGCCGCTGCCCTCGTGCCGCACCCGATCCTGGGCCTTGGGATTGCATCGTCTCTCCCCACCCCATCGCGTCGTTGGAACCGCCCGCCGAACGCCCCGTACGGTCGCGGGGGGCCGGAAGCGCCCCAGCGCGCCAGGGGCAGTCTCGGCAACGGTCGGCACCACCGCCGCGCGACGCCGTACGTCGGCGGGACGCGCCCCCCGGCCACGCCGACCGCGGACAAGCCACCGCCGCATCGCGATCGGCCCCCACCATGCCCGGCTGCTGGCCGCACAGTATAGCAGCCGCCCCCGGCCGGGTTCCGGTGGGAGCCTTTCCGAACGCCCCGTCCGGACGATCGCCGAACCCGACCCTACCGGCGGCGGGCGGCGGCGCGCTCCAGCGCGAGGCCGATCAGGCGGTCGACCAACTCCGGCAGGGGGACGCCGGTCGCCTCCCAGAGCAGCGGGAACATGCTGATCGAGGTGAAACCGGGAAGGGTGTTCACCTCGTTGACGTAGATGTGGTCCGTGCCCCGCTCCAGGAAAAAATCGGCCCGCGCCAAGCCGGCCAGATCGAGCGCCCGGAAGCTGTCGATCGCCAACTCCTGGAGGTAGACGAGCGTCTTGCCTTCAAGATCGGCCGGGATGATCAGCCGGGAGCCTTCGTCGACGTACTTCGCCTCGTAGCTGTAGAACTCGCCGACCGGCACCACCTCGCCGGCGACCGAGGCAACCGGCTCGTCATTCCCGAGGACCGCCACCTCCAGCTCCCGGGCGTCGACCGCCTGCTCGACGATCACCCGGCGGTCGAAGGCGACGGCGGTCGCCATCGCCGCCGGCAGCTCCCCCGCGTTGTGGACCTTGACGACGCCCACGCTCGACCCCATGTTGGCGGGCTTCACGAAGCAGGGGAAGCCGAACAGGCCGCCGATCCACTCCGTGACCAGGTTCGGGTCCCGCTCCCAGTCCTTGCGTGCCACCAGGCGCCACGGCGCCTGCGGTAGTCCGGCCTGGGCGAGGACGGTCTTCGCCATCGCCTTGTCCATCGCCACCGCCGAGCCGAGGACGCCGGACCCGACGTACGGCAGCCGGGCCAGCTCCAGCATCCCCTGGATCGTCCCGTCCTCCCCCATCGGCCCGTGCAGGACCGGAAAGACGACGTCGACCTCCCCGTCCAGGCCCGCCGCCAGCGCCCCGGAGTCGGTGGCGACCGCCGCGTCCGGCGGCACGTCCCCGGCTGGATGCTCCCCGGCGCCCAGCGCGAAGAGGGGCGATGCGGCGGCGAGTTGGCGGTGGGGGTCGCCACCGGTCAGCCACCGCCCGTCCCGGGTCACCCCGATCGGGACCACCTCGTAGCGGTCCGGGTCGAGCGCCCCCATCACCGTCTGCGCCGACCGGAGCGAGACATCGTGCTCCGCCGATTGGCCGCCGAAGAGGACGGCGACGCGAACCTTCCCCGAGTCCTGGGACGACACCGAGCGTTCCTTCCCGTTACGGCCCCCCTGCCTCCCCCAAGCCTTGGGGGGCGCACGGACGCCTCATCGTCTCCCCCCGTGCTCGGGGGGCCGGGGGAGCCTATCCCTCCCCGAGCTCCTCGATCTCCTGGCGCAGCTCCACCCCGAAGCGCTCGCGCACCCGGTCGCGGGCGACCGCGATCAGCTCCCGCACCTGGGCGGCCGTGGCGCGGCCGTCGTTGACGATCCAGTTCGCGTGCTTCGGGGAGAAGCCGGCGGGGCCGACCCGGTGGCCCTTCAGCCCCGCCTCTTCCAGCAAGCGGCCGGCGTGGTCGCCGGGTGGGTTGGCAAAGGTCGAGCCGGCGCAGGCGCCGGTCGGCTGGGTCCGCTTGCGGAAGGCGGCGTGCTCGTCGGCCAGGCGGACGAGCGCCGCCGGGTCGCCCTTCGGCAAGCGGACGACGACCTCCAGCACGTGGAACGGCCGGGGACGCGGGGCGGCCTTGATCACGGTATGCCGGTAGGCCGCCTCCAGCCAGGAGGCCGGTTTCTCCTCGACCACCCCGTCGTTGTCGAGGACGACGACCGCCTCCAGGTGGTCCTTCTGCTCGGTGCCGTGGGCGCCGGCGTTGTTGACGGTCGCGCCGCCGATCGTGCCGGGGAGACCGACGCCCCAGTCGAGGCCGGCCCAGCCCCGCTCGGCAGCGTAGCGCGCGGTCCAGGAGAGGGGCGCCTGGGCGCCGACCCGGAGCCGGACCGCGTCGCCCAGGTCCTCGACCGCAACCAGCCCCTCCGCCCGCTCCCCCGGCGTCCGCGCCAGGATCGTCAGGCCGCGGATCCCCCCATCCCCAACCAGCAAATTGCTGCCGCCGCCGAGGACGGTGAGCGGCAGCCCCTCCGCCGCGCCCCAGGCGGCGGCGGCGCGGAGGTCATCCGGCGTCGGCGCCCGGACGAGGAGGTCCGCGGGGCCGCCGACCCGCCAGGTGGTGTGGAGCGACATCGGGGAGGCACGGAGGAGCTTGAGCTTGGGGCGGCCGGGGATCGTCGGGGGGGAGGACCTCACCCCCGGCCCCTCGGGCCCCACTCCCTCCCGAAGCGGAACCGAGCCTCGGGGAGGGCCGTCGACTCGCGGCGGGCCGGGAGTTCGCGCGCCTGGGTGGCGCGCATCGACCCGGTCGGCGGTCACCGTCTGGGAGGTCTCCGTGCTCCCCCGCCGCGGAGCGTGGCCGACGGGAACGGGGTCGCCGCCGAGCAGCGCCAGCAGCCGCGGCCCCGTCGCCGTCACGTCCCCGGCCCCCATCGTCAGCACCACGTCCCCCGGCGCGACGAGGCCGGCGAGGCGGGACGCCGCGGCGATCGGATCGGCGGCGCCGAGGGAGCCGACGGGGAGGAGCGCCAGCAGGTCGGCGGCGGCCACGCCGAGGTGGTCCGTCTCGCGGGCCGCGTAGACGTCGAGGATCATCGCCCGGTCGGCGTCGGCGAAGGCGGCGCCGAAGTCGGGCAGGAGGGCCTTGAGCCGGGTAAAGGTGTGGGGCTGGAAGACGGCCCAGAGGCGCCGGCCCGGGAAGCGTTCGCGCGCCGCGCGCAGCGTCGCCCGGATCTCCTTCGGGTGGTGGGCGTAGTCGTCGACGACGAGGACGCCCCCGGCTTCCCCCTTCGCCTCGAAGCGGCGCCCCACCCCCGTGTAGGCGCCGAGGGCCGAGGCCGCCGCCGCCGGCGCGTGCCCGAGCGCCGCCAGGGCGGCCAACGCCGCGGTCGCGTTGCGGCCGTTGTGGACGCCGGGGACGGCAAGGGGAAGGGGCACCGTCCCGCAGTCCGGCCCCGTCACCGCCCAGGCGTCGCCGACGCGCGCCAACCGCCACTCCGCCTCAGCCGACTCGCCGAAGGTGACGAGGCGCGCCGGCGGGGCAAAGTCGGCGCGGACGCGGAGACGGGCGCAGCCGGCGTCGTCCGCGGGGATGACGAGGGCGCCGGCCGGCCGGATGTTGGCGACGAAGCGGGCAAAGGCGGCGTCGTAGGCGTCCTGGTCGGGGAAGAGGTCGGGGTGGTCGTAATCGAGATTGGTGACGATCGCGAGCTCGGGGTGGAGCTGGAGAAAGGAGTAGTCGTACTCGTCGGCCTCGACGACCATCGCCGGACCGCTCCCGGGGGCGGCGTTCGTGCCGGTCGCGCCGAGGACGGCGCCGATCGCGTAGGTCGGGTCCTCGCCCAGGGCGCGCAGCGCCGCGACCAGCATGCCGCTCGTCGTCGACTTGCCGTGGCTGCCGGCGACCGCCACCCCGAGCCGAGCGTCGGCCAGCAGACCGAGCAGGGCGGCCCGCTTCACGATCGGCACCCCGGCCGCCGCCGCCGCCGCCAACTCCGGGTTCTCGCCGCGCACCGCCGCCGTGGCGATCACCAGGTCGGCGGCGGCCGCCCGCTCGCCGGAGTCGGGTCCGTGGCCGATGGTGACCGCGATCCCCTCGGCCAGGAGCGCCGCCGTCTGCTCCGAGGCGGCCGCGTCCGAACCGCCGACCGCATACCCCCGGGCGCGGAGGATGCGGGCCAGGCCGCTCATCCCGATCCCGCCGATGCCGACGAAGTGGACCCTGGCCGGCGGGGGGGGCAGGGTGGCCGCGCCGGCCACGTCCCGTTCGGGTCGTTGCGCCGGCGCGATCGTGCGCACCGCGTCGATCGCTTCGTCTCCCATCGTCAGGCCGTCACCGCCGACCGCGGAAGCGTGGGCGGCGCGGGATCGACCGCGCCCGCCGCGGCGACGGCGCGGACCGCCTCCCGGAACCGCTCCCCGCGGTCGAACTCGTCGCGGAAGAGACCGAAGCTGGCCGTCCCCGGCGAGAGGAGGACGACGTCGCCCGTGCGGGCGGCGGCGGCGGCGGCGGCCACCGCCGCGTCCATCCCGCCGAACGGGCCGAGCGGCTCGACCCCGGCGCCCCGCAGCAGCGCGGCGAGGGCGGGCGTCGCCGTCCCGTCCAGGAGGTAGACCGCGGCGGCCTCGACCGCGGCGACGGCGAGCGGCGCCAGGTCGAGCCGCTTGTCCGCGCCCCCGGCCAGGAGGTGGACACGGCGTCCGGCCAGGCTCCGCAGCGCGGCGACCGCCGCGACCGGCGCCGTGGCGGTGGTGTCGTTGACGAAGAGGACGCCGCCGACCTCGGCGACCGGCTCCATCCGGTCGCGGACCCCGGCGAAGCGTCCCAATCCCGCCCGCACCGCGGCCGGATCGGCGCCGCGCAGCATCGCCGCCGCGATCGCCGCCAGGCCGTTGGCGGCGTTGTGCTCCCCGGCCAGCGCCGGGGTCTCCGGCAGATCGAACGCGACCTCGGCACCGGCCCACCGCCAGAGGAGGCGGTCGCCGGCGCGCCAGGCCCCGTCACCACCCCGGTCGTCCAGGCCGAACGGCGCCACCCGCGCCCGCGTCTCGGCGGCGGCCCGCCACGTCCCGCGGTCGTCGGCGTTGACGACGAGGAGGTCGTCCGGGCGCTGGTGGTGGGCGATCGTGCGCTTGGTGGCGGCGTAGTCGGCGAAGCCGTCGTAGGCGTCCAGGTGGTCCTCCGAGATGTTCGTCAGGACGGCGACATGGGGGGCGAGCCGATGCTCGTCCAGGCCCTCGAGCTGCCAGCTCGACAGCTCGATCACGACCGGCGTGTCGGCCGCGATCCGCGGGAGCTGCCCAAGCGCCGAGACGCCCATGTTGCCGGCCAGGACGGTCCGCGGGTCCCAGGCCCGCAGCAGCTCGCCGCAGAGGCTGGCAACGGTGGTCTTCCCCTTGGTGCCGGTGACGCCGACGATCGGCGCCGGGCAGGCCCGGAAAAAGAGCGTCATCTCCATCTCGACCGGCACGCCATGCCGCCGCGCCAGCGCCAGCATCGGCGCCCGCCGCGGCACCCCGGGATTCCGGACCACCAGATCCGCCCCCGCCGGCGTGAAGTCCTCCTCGCGATGCCCCCCCAGCGCGAACCGGATCGGCAGGTCCGCCAGGGCCGCCAGCGGCTCGGCCAGCTCGGCGGCGGGCTTGCCGTCGGTGACGGTCACGCGCGCGCCGTGCTCCGCCAGGTAGCGCGCCACCCCGACCCCGCCGCCGCGGGTGCCGAGGCCCATCACCGTCGCCCGCGCACCGTCGTACCTCACAGCTCCACCAGGGCGAGCGCCACGCCGAGCAGGCCGGACATCATCCCCAGCATCCAGAAGCGCATCGTGACCTGCGTCTCCGACCAGCCGAGGAGCTCGAAGTGGTGGTGGAGCGGGGTCATCTTGAAGAGGCGCTTCCCCTCGCCGGCGCGGTACTTGGTCAGCTTGAACCACGCGACCTGGAGGATGACCGAGGCGACCTCGGCCAGGAAGACGAACCCGACGACCGGCAGCAGCAGCCACTGGCCGGTCATGAACGCCGCCGTCGCCAGCGCCGCCCCGATCGCCAGCGAGCCCGTGTCGCCCATGAAGACCTGGGCGGGGTGGGCGTTGAACCAGATGAAGCCCATCAGCGCGCCGACCATCGTGAAGCAGAAGGTGACGACGCCGACCTGCCCCTGGCGGTAGGCGATGATCCCGTAGGCGACGAAGGCGATCGCGGCCGTGCCGGCGGCGAGGGTATCGAGGCCGTCGGTCAGATTGACCGCGTTGGCGGTGGCGATGATGGCCAGGGCGGCGAGGGGAAAGTAGACGAGGCCGATGTCGTAGCGGCCGACGAAGGGAACGTAGATGTGGTGGAGGGCGAGGCCGAACGGCTCGGGAAGATGGAGGACGAGGGCGGCGACGACGCCGAAGACGGAGAGCCAGGCGAACTTGAAGCGCGCGGTGAGGCCGCTTCGGCTGCCGCCGACCAGGTTCAGCCGGTCGTCGACGGCGCCGAGGGCGGCGGCGGCAAGGAGCACCGCGACCGGAAGGAGCATCGAGAGGCGGCCGTAGGTGTTGAAGACGAGGGTGACCACGACGACGGAGACGGAGACCATCAACCCGCCCATCGTCGGCGTCCCGGTCTTGACGATGTGGGTCCGGGGGCCATCGACCCGGATCTGTTTACCGACCTTCTGCTGACGGAGGAAGGTGACGATCGGTCGGCCGATGATCAGGGTGATCACGAAGGCGAGCCCGGCGAGCGCGAGCGAGACCGCCATGTTCTGCTCGGGATCAACCGGCATCACCCCTGCGGCGGCCGGGACGAGCAACGCCGCGGCGGGGAGGGGGAACGGTCCCATCAGGCGCGGGCGGCGGCGGACGGCCCGGCATCGACCCGCAGCGCGGCGACCATCTCTTCCATGCGCAGCCCGCGCGAGCCCTTGAGCAGGACCACGTCCCCGTCCCTCAATTCGCGGAGGAGGAAATCGACCAGCTCCCCCCGTTGGTCGAGGGCGAATGATGTCACGCCGGGCCGCCGCCCGTCGACGCGGGCGGGGGCCCGGCGGGCCTCCTCCGCGATCGGCTCGGCCAGCGGACCGTAGGTGACGACCAGATCGGCGACCTCGCCGGCGCGGCGGCCGACCACCCGGTGCTCCGCCTCGGCCAACTCGCCCAGCTCCCGCATCTCGCCGAGGACGGCGATCGCCCGTCTCGGCCGGAGGGAGGCGAGGAGCCCGAGCGCGGAGAGGACGGAGGGGGTGCTGGCGTTGTAGGTGTCGTCGATCAGGCTGGAGCCGCGCGGCCCCGGCATCAGCAGCAGCCGGACCTGGATCGAGGGATCCTTGAAGCCCGCGATCATCTCCGCGGCGTCCATGCCGAGCGCGTGGCCGACGGCGAAGCCGGCCAGCGCCAGGTCGACCGCGTGGCCGCCGACGAGCGGCACCTTGACCCGGATCGGCTCCTCCCCCGGCAGCCGCAGGCCGAAGGTCGTCCCCTCCAGCGCCTCGGTCACGACGTCCCCGCCGCGGACGTCGTTGTCGTCCTCCAGACCGTAGGTGAGCACCCGGCCGCGGCAGCGACCGGCCATCGCCCGCACGCGGGGGTCGTCGCCGTTGAGGATCGCCGTGCCGTCCGCCGGCAGCGCGTCGACGAGCTCGGCCTTGGTCTCGGCGATCGCTTCGATCGAGCCCATCCGCTCCAGGTGGACGGGGTGGACGTTGGTGACGACGGCGATCCGCGGCTTCGCGATGCTCGCCAGCAGCGAGAGCTCGCCGAAGGCGTAGGCACCCCCCATCTCGAGGACGGCGACCTCGGTGTCGGGCGCCAGCTCCAGGAGGGAGAGGGGGAGGCCGATCTCGTTGTTCAGGTTGCCGGGGCTGCGGTAGGTCCGAAAGCGCCCGGCCAGAACGGAGGCGACGACCTCCTTGGTGCTCGTCTTGCCGACGCTGCCGGTGACGCCGACGACGAGGGTCGAGAGCCGGGCGCGCCATGCGGCCGCCAGCCGCTGCAGCCCCGCCACCGGCTCGTCAACGACGATCAGCGGCAGGGGCGGGTCGGTCTGCGCCGCCGCCCACGCGGCCCCGACCAGGGCCGCCGCGGCGCCGTTGGCGGCCGCGTCGGCGACGAAGCGGTGCCCGTCGAACCGCTCCCCCTTGATCGCGACGAAGAGGTCGCGCCGACCGACCTCGCGGGCGTCCCGCTCGACGCGGCGGAACCGGGTCGCCGGGGGGAGCGCGCCCCGCAGCTCGCCGCCGGTCCCGGCCAGGACGGCCGGCAGATCCAGCGGCATCATCGGCCCCGCCCCCGCCCGGTCGCCCCGTTGTCCGTCGGGGCCTCGGCGGCGGGCCCCAGCCGCTCCGCCACCCGCAGGACCGCGCTGCGGCTGCGCGGGTTGGCGGCCACCTCCTCGGGGGTCGCCTTCAGGGGGCGCCGCGTCACCTTTGCCAGCCGCGGCCGATGGTCGCAGACGCAGACCGGCAGCTCGGGCGGGCAGACGCAGTCGGCGCTCTCCCGCTCGACGAACCGCTTGACGATCCGATCCTCCAGGGAGTGGAAGGCGATCACCGCCAGCCGACCGCCGGGGGCGAGGACCTCGACCGCCCCGGCCAGCGCCCGCTCCAGCACCCCGAGCTCGTCGTTGGTCGCGATCCGCAGCGCCTGGAACGTCCGCGTCGCCGGATGGGTCTCGCGGCCGCGCCGGCCGCCGACCGCCCGGCTCACGACCTCGGCAAGCCGCGCGGTGGAGACGATCGGCGCCCGCCCCCGCTCCCGCTCGATCGCCTGCGCGATGCGGCGCGCTTTCGGCTCCTCGCCGTAGCGGAAGAGGAGGTCGGCCAGCTCCGTCGGCGGCAGCCCGTTGACGAGATCCGCCGCCGGTCGTCCCCGGTCCGGGTCGAAGCGCATGTCGAGCGGCCCGTCGAAGCGGAACGCGAAGCCCCGCTGGGCCGCATCGAGCTGGAAGGAGGAGAGCCCGAGGTCGAGCAGGACCCCGTCGAGCGGCGCCATCCCCTCCCGCCGCGCCACCACGGCGAGGTCAGCGAAGTTGGCTCGGACGGGCCGCAGCCGTCCGGCGTTGGTGGGGTCCGCCGCCGTGCGCTCGGCCCGGGCGATCGCCTCCGGGTCGGCGTCGAGGGCGAGGACGAGGCCGCCCGGGGCGGCGGCGGCGAGGATCGCGCGGCTGTGGCCGCCGCCACCGAAGGTGCCGTCCAGGTAGCAGCCGCCGGGGCGGGGGGCGAGGGCGGCGAGGGTCTCGGCGAGAAGAACGGGGCGGTGTCCGGGGTCGGGCGGGGGAATGGGCGGGGAGCCGAGCACGGCCTGGGGTTCGGTGAGCAGGTTCATCCGGAGGGCGTCCTCGGGTCGCGTGGGCGGCGGCGGCAGCAGGGATGAGTATGCTACAGGGTGGGCCGGAGGAACCGGGCGGACGCGGTACGCGGGGTGCCAGGCGTCACCGGTTCGCCCCGCCGTCCGCGGTTCAGAACCCGGGTTGCTCGAAACGAAGGCCGCTCAACGGGCTCCACCGCATCGGCGAACGGTCATCCCTCGCCCCTCAGACGGACTCCGGCTCGCGGTTGGACGCCCCCGCGAGCGGGCTGAGGACCGACCCCGGCCGTCGGTGCCCGCCCGGCGTCCGTCCGGTCCGCGCAGGCACGGTTCCGGGGACCGGGGGATCGGGGGCGGCATCGCTTCCCCACCCCGTATCCCTTTCGTCGCACGGGCGATGTGCAGGGCGGCTCGGGTGTGTTCCGCCGTCCCAGCGGTGCTGCCCTGATCCACCGTCACCTGGGGCCGCTCGGCGTCCTGGGTACTTATGTCCACCCAGATCCCGTGGTGTGGCGCATCGTTGAAGCGTTGTCGCGGTCCGGCGGGAGGGGCAGAACCGCGGGTTCGCCTTCGCTTAGGTCCGCGTCGCGTGTGGGACGGAACCGGTCGAGCACACCGACGAAGGCGTCCCTCCTGGCCGCCACCAAGGGCGTTGGACCCCGAGCGACAAACCCGTCCCGTCCTGTTGATCGGGAAGCGCGGACAACGGCCACGCTCGCGTCACCCTCCGACCTTCTCCGCGCCTCAAATTAGGCTCGCCAGCCGCTGCGCGATCTCGGCACCGTCGGCCTCCATCACCTCCTCGACGGCCTGCCAGCGCTCCGGGCTCCAGATCTCGATCGCGGTGTCCATGCCGACGACGAGCGCCTCGCGCTCGAGGCCGGCGTAGCGGCGCAGCTCGGGCGGCACGAGGATCCGGCCCTGGCCGTCGAGGTCGAGGTCGGTCGCCTCGGCAAAGACCATCCGGCGGAAGTTGCGGGCATCGGGGTCGGTGATCGGCAGCGCGCTGACCTTCTCGGCGAGGGGACGCCAGGCGGCCATCGGGTAGAGCGACAGGCAGCGGTCGATGCCGCGGGTCAGGACGACCCCCTCGGCAAGGGCCTCCCGAAACCGGGCCGGGACCGCCAGCCGCCCCTTGGCGTCCAGCGCGTGGGCAAAGCGCCCGAGAAACATCGAGGTCGCGCGTCCTTGGGGGGCGATGGTGGGCGATCGTGGGGCGTCGGGACCCGGTCGTCGCCGTCGGGGAGGAAGGGCAGTTATCCACCAAGGGGACCACTTGTCCCCACTTTTCCCCACCGTTGTCCACAGAATACGCCCGCCGCCCCCCGCTGTCTAGCCCCCACCCCGCGACGAAACCCCACGTACGTTCGCGGCCAATCGGGGCAAGAATGCTTGTATTAGATCAAGTGTTCTGGTATTCTGTGACCCTGCGGTCAAGACCCCCGCTGGACCGTTTCGGAGACAGGACAGCAGAGGAGACTGTGATGTACCTCGGTTGGTACGATCCCGACAAGAAGAAGCCCGCCCGCCGCAAGCTGGCGGAGGCGATGGAGCGCTACGCCGAGAAGTTCGGCGCCGCGCCCGAGACCTGCCTCGCCAGCCCCGCCGACGCGGCCGAGCTCGCCGCCGACGCGAAGGCGCCCGACCTCGCGGTCCGGTCCGTCGCCTACATCCCGCGCTGGACCTTCTACGTCGGGATCGAGGAGGAAGCGGCGGCGCCGGCCCTGATCGCCGCCTAGCGAGCCCGGCAGCACCCCCTCGCGTGCCGCCTCGTCACAATCGTCCGCCCGCGGCCCGCACCCCGGCGCTCCCGAACCTGCCCCGCTCCATCCCCGCGCTCCCGATCCGCCGGCCCACCGTTCCCCCACGCGGTGGCCCCGTCACCCCAACGCCCACGACCCACTCCGCGGCCGCTCCGTCCCGGCGAGGCCCCTGCCATCGCGCCGGGCGCGGTTCGCCACCGTGAGGCCCCGCGTCCGGCCGACGTCCGTTCGTCACGCCGAGGAGCGAGGGATCTCCTCCACGCCCACGTCGCCGTGGAGAGATCCCTCCTTCGTCGGGACGACCGCGAGACGGGGCGGGAGCAGCGGGGCTCGGCGGGCTTGTTGCCACGGCCGCCCGGGAGTCGCGGCGCGCCGGTCGGCTGCTACGCTGGTTGCCCACCGCCGCGTCGAGGCGGGCACGGAGCCGAGGCACAGGGGATGAGCGATGGCCGGTACGGCGGCGACGGGGCAGATCGTGGCGATGGGCGGCGGCGGCTTCTCGATGGAGCCGGAGAACCCGCTGCTCGACCGCTACGTGCTCGGGCTGGTCGATCGGCCGCGGCCGAAGGTCTGCTTCCTGCCGACGGCGAGCGGCGACGCCGCGGATTACGTCGACCGCTTCCACGCCGCCTTTGCCGGGTTGCCGTGCGAGCCCTCCCACCTCTCGCTCTTCTCGCCCCCGACCCCCGACCTGCGCTCCCTCCTGCTGGCCCAGGACGTCGTCTACGTCGGGGGCGGCAACACCCGGAACATGCTCCTCCTGTGGCGGGAGTGGGGGATCGACGCCGTCCTGCGGGAGATGTGGACCGACGGTGCGGTGCTGGCCGGCCTCAGCGCCGGCTCGATCTGCTGGTTCGAGGCGGGGGTGACCGATAGCGTCATCCCCGGCGGGCTCGCTGCCCTGCCCTGCCTCGGCTTCCTGCCGGGCAGCAACTGCCCCCACTACGACGGCGAGGCCGAGCGCCGCCCCGCGTACCACCGCCTCCTCGCCGCCGGCGAGATCGGCGACGGGTACGCCGCCGACGACGGCGTCGCCCTCCACTACGTCGGCGACCGATTGATGCGGATCGTCGGCTCACGATCCGGTGCCAGGGCTTACCGCGTCGAGCGGCGGGACGGTAAGGTCGTCGAGTCGGAGCTGGTGCCGGACTACCTGGGAGCGGGGTAAGCGACCGCGGCCCCCGGCTCCCCCAGTCCGGGGAGGGCACGGGCCGTTCCCCCCGGAGAAGGGCACTCGCAGTCCCCCCGACCGTCGAGCACGGGTCGTCGGCCTCCCCCAGAACGCGGTCCCCGAGTTCGGGGAGAGGGGGGCCTCAGCCGATCTCGACGACCACGTCCCCGACCTTGACCGCGTCCCCGGCCCCGACCCGGAGCGCGGCGATCGTGCCGTCTCGGTGGGCGGGCAGCTCGTTCTCCATCTTCATTGCCTCGACGACGCAGACGGTCTCGCCCCGCGTCACCGCTTGCCCGACGGCGACCGCGATCCGGACGACCGTCCCCTGGACCGGGCTGGCGAGCGCGCGGCCGTCGGCGGCGGCGGCGGCCCCGTCCCGGTCGGCGCGGGCGCGGCCGAGGCGCGGCGGGCGGCGGGGAGTGGGGGACTCCCCGCTCGCTGGCAGGCGAACGACGACGCGGCGGCCGTCCACCTCGGCGATCACCTCCCGCATCGGGGCGGACGGTTCGGCCGCCTCGCCGGCCGGCGGCGCGGGCGGGGGGAGGACCTCGGGGTGTTCGGCGAGGAAGGCGGTCGTCGCCGCCCCGGCCCGGAAGACGGGGTGATCGAGGACGGCGCGGTGGAACGGGATCGTGGTCGGGACGCCGCCGACCGCGAAGTCGGCGAGGGCGCGGCGCGTCCGGGCCACGGCCTCGTCCCGGTCGCGGCCCCAGACGATCAGCTTGGCGATCAGGGAGTCGTAGGCGGGCAGGACGGCCCCACCCGGCTCCATCGCCGAGTCGACCCGGACGCCGAACCCGCCCGGCTCCCGGTACCCGGCGACGAGGCCGGGCGCCGGCGCGAAATCGCGGCCGGCGTCCTCGGCGTTGATCCGGCACTCCAGCGCATGCCCCCGGGGCGCCACGTCGGCCGGCCCGAACGAGAGCGGACGGCCGGCGGCGACGAGAATCTGCTCCTTGACGAGGTCGATCCCCGTGACCGCCTCCGTCACCGGGTGCTCGACCTGGATGCGGGTGTTCATCTCCAGAAAGGCGACCCGCCCGTCGGCGGCGAGCAGGAACTCGACCGTGCCGGCGTTGCGGTACCCGACGGCACGGGCGAGCGCGATCGCGGCCTCGGCAAGCGTCCGCCGCGTTTCGGCCGGGAGACCCGGGGCCGGCGCCTCCTCGATCAGCTTCTGATGGCGGCGCTGGACGGAGCAGTCGCGCTCGCCGAGGGCCACGATCGCCCCGTGGTCGTCGGCCATGAGCTGGACTTCGACGTGTCGGGGCCGCTCCAGGTAGCGTTCCAGGTAGACGGTCGGGTCGGCGAAGAAGCGCGCGGCCTCACCGGCCGCGCCGACGAACGCGTCGGTCAGCTCCCCCTCGTCCCGCGCCACCCGGAAGCCGCGCCCGCCGCCGCCGCCCGCCGCCTTGACCGCGACGGGGTACCCGTGCCGCCCGGCCCACGCCCGCGCTTCCTCGACGGAGGCGACCGGGCCCTCCGTCCCGGGCACGATTGGGACGCCGGCGGCGGCCGCGATGCGGCGGGCGGCGACCTTGTCCCCCATCGCCCGGATCGCCGCCGCGGGCGGACCGACAAAGGCGAGTCCGGCGGCCGCGCACGCCTCCGCGAAGGGGGCGTTCTCGGCGAGGAACCCGTAGCCGGGGTGGACCGCCGCCGCCCCGGCACGGCCGGCGATGGCGACGATGGCGTCCCCATCGAGGTAGGGGAGCCCGGGCCCCGGCGGGATACGGTGGGCGTCGTCCGCCGCCCGGACGTGGACGGCGTTCTCCTCCCCCTCGCCGTAGACGGCGACGGTTGCCACCCCCAGCTCGCGGCAGGCGCGGATCACGCGGACCGCGATCTCGCCCCGGTTGGCGACGAGGAGCCGAGCGAACGGGGGCGAGGCGGCGGTAGGGGTCGTCATGGCGGCGGCATGATAGCGAATGGGAGCGGTATTCGGACCGTGCCCCCACCCGACCGCGGGCCGCGTACCTCGGTCGTCGCAGCGTGCCCTGTGCTCTGCTAGGCGCCGCCGCGGCATCGACGACGTGCCGCCGACGCCCCGCGGTGCTTCAGCGGCCGGCGGTGAACCGTTCCGTCCTCGGACGCTGCCGGTTCACGGGACGGGCGTGTAAGATGCCGCGCGGTGCGGCCGGCCGGCCGCCGGGTAGGGGGAGCCTCCGGCATGTGGAACGGGCGGACGGTCTCGGTCGTGCTGATGACCTACGCCGAACGCGACTCCATCCGCGGCGTGATCGAGGGATTCTTCGCGACCGGCGTGGTCGACGAGGTGCTGGTCGTCAACAACAACGCCCAGGCCGGAACCGCCGAGGAGGTGGCCCGTACGCGGGCGCTCCAGGTCTTCGAGCCGAAGCAGGGCTACGGCCACGCCACCCAGCGCGGCCTCGCCGAGGCAAGCGGCGACCTGATCATCCTGGCCGAGCCGGACGGCACCTTCCTCCCCGCCGACGTCTTCAAGCTCCTTGTCTACGGCGACGACTGCGATGCCGTCTTCGGCACCCGCACGACCCGCGAGCTGATCTGGCGCGGCGCGAACATGGGCGCTCCGCTCAAGTGGGGCAACTGGGCCGTCGCCAAGCTGGTCGAGGTCCTCTTCAACACGAGCCACCTCAGCGACGTTGGCTGCACCTACCGCCTCCTCCACCGGGACCTCGCACGGCGGCTGGCACCCCGCTTCACGGTCGGCGGCAGCCACTTCGGACCGGAGTTGATGCTGCTGACGATCGTCTCCGGTGCCCGCTTCGTCGAGGTGCCGGTCAACTATCTGCCGCGAGTCGGCGTCTCCTCCGTCACCGGCGACCTCGCGAAGGCGATCCGGCTCGGCGTCCAGATGGTCGCCTTCATCCTCCGGTTCCGGCTGGCAACCGTCGGCCGCGCCGACCGCCCCGATCTGCCGCGGCCGGTCGACCGAGCCCCCATCGACTCGCCCGCAACGGGCGGAGACCGGTCGTGAGCCAGACCGGGCCGGCGCCGGCCGCCGCCGGCACCCCGACCGACTTCGATGCCATCGCCGGGGAGTACGACGGGAGCCTCCCGGCCCACGTCGTCGCCCACTACCTGGCGAAGCGCCTCGCCTTCATCGAGCGGCACACCCGGCCCGGCCCGGCGCTCGACCTCGGGTGCGGCACCGGGCTCCTCGCGGCGCGGGTCGCCGCCGCCGGCTACGCGGTGACGGGGCTCGACCCCTCCCGGGGGATGCTGCGGGAGCTGCGCCGCCGCTCGCCGGAGGTCGCGGCCGTCGCCGCCGACGGGACCGCGCTCCCCTTCCCCGACGATGCCTTCGCCCTGACGTACTGCGTTGCCGTCCTCCACCACGTCGCCGCGGCGGCGGCGGTGCGCGCGACCCTGCGGGAGATGGCGCGGGTGACGCGGCCGGGGGGGCACGTCCTCGTCTGGGACCACAACCCGCGCAACCCCTACTGGCCGCTGCTGATGCGGCGGGTGCCGCAGGACACCGGCGCCGAGCGCCTGATTCCGGAGGCGGAGATCGTGGCCGGCCTCGCCGCCGGCGGCGCGCGCCCCGTCCTTACCGCCCAGCTCGGGCTGGTGCCCGACTTCGTCCCGCGCCCGCTCCTCCCGTCGGTCGCCGCGCTGGAGCGGGCCGTCGAGGCGGTGCCGGGGCTGCGCCGGCTCTGCGCGCACAACGTGGTGCTGGCGGTCAAGGCGGGGTCCTAGGCGGCGGCCCGCTTCAGCCCCTCGACCCGACAGGCGAAGGAACGGCCGATGGCGACCACGACCGACGACCCCGCGCGTCCGCCGGTTCGGCGACGTCGTCCGATCCCGCCGGGGGCGCGCCTCCGTCCCTCGCGACCCCTCGTCCGGCGGTCGTCCCGGCGTCGTGCCCGCTCCGCCGAGGCGCGACGGTCGGCGCTGCGACGGCACGGCGCGATCGGCGCGGTGCTGGCGTGCTACGCGCTGGCGGCGCTGATCGTGCCGACCGCGACGCCGGCCGCGGTCGGCGACGACTGGGTCTACGCCCGCTCGGTCGAGATCCTGCTCCGGGAGGGGGAACTGCGGGTGCTCGACCTCTCGGTGGTCACCCTCCTGTTCCAGATCGTGTGGGGTGCGCTCTTCGCCCTCCTCTTCGGGGAGAGTTTTGGAGTGCTGCGGCTGTCGACGGTGACCATGGTGGGGCTCGGCGGGTGGGCCTGCTACGGGCTCTGCCGGGAGCTCGGGGTCGACCGCGGACGGAGCGCGCTCGGCGCGGCCGCCTACCTCTTCAACCCGCTCGGCTTCGTCCTCGCCTTCAGCTTCATGACCGATCCCCACTTCGCCGCACTGTTGGTCGTCGCCAGCCTCGGCTACCTGCGCGGGTTGCGGCCGGGACCGCCCGACCGCCGCGCGGAGTGGGCCCTGGTCGGCGGCTCGCTGGCGGCGGCGAGCGCATTCCTGGTGCGCCAGCAGGGGGCGCTGATCCCGCTGGCGGTCACCGTCGCCCTGCTCCTCGCTCGGCGTCTCCGGGCGGACCGGGCGGGCGCGGCGCTCTTCGTCCGGATCAACGCCGCGCCGGCGGTCGCGATCGTCGGCTACTACGTCTGGCTCTTCTTCGTGAACGGGGTGCCGGAGCAGCAGGGATCGTTCACCCTCCGGATCAGGGAAGCGGGCTGGGCGTCGAGCCAGCTCCTGATCGAGCGGATGACCTTCATCGAGACGATGTACGTCGGTCTCTTCGTCCTCCCGATCGCGGCGGCGGCGCTCGTCGGGCTTGGCAGACTGCTGGACGCCCCATCGGCCCTCGGCTGGGGCATCGTCTTCGGCTGGGCGTGCGTCCTGATCGTCGGCTTGATGGCCTTCGCCGCCTACGGCCGGGACATCCCGCCGATGCCCCGGATGCCGTACGTGCCGCAGTACCTCGGCCCGACCGGACTCGGGCCGAGCGACCTCCACGGCGGGCGGCGCTGGCTCGTCGGGTGGAGGGCGCTGGACTGGGCGACCGGGGTCTGCGCCGTCGCCTCCCTCCTCTTCGCGCTGGCGGTCTGCCGCCAGGTCGCGCGGCCGGCGCGACCGGACGCCACGCGGCTCGGGGCCGGGGTCCTGGTCGCGATCGGCGCCTGGCAGGCGATCGGCGTGCTACCGCCCTCTTTCCATTTCCGGGACTGGATCGTCTCCGTCGACCGCTACCTGCTCCCCCTCCTGCCGATCGGCGTCTGCCTCATGCTCTGGGCGGTCCGTGAGGTCCGGCTGGCACTCCCCGTGGGCTGGACGGTCGTCGCCGCCTTCGCCGTCTTCTCCGTCGCCGGCACGCGCGACTTCCTCGTCCTCCAGGGAGCCACCTGGGAGTTGGCGCGGACCACGACCCAGCAACGGGGCGTGCCATTGACGAAGCTGGACGGGGGCGCCTCCTGGGGCGGCTACCACCTCTGGGAGTACTCGCACCGCTACGCGATCCCGAACCAGACGCCGGGTGGCCCCTGGTGGATCGACCTGTTCGCGCCCGTTATCGACTCGAGCTACGTCGTCGCCAGCGCGCCGATCGGGGGCTACGTCGCCATCGACCGGGTCGCGCATTCCGCCTGGCTGGACGACGACGCGGCGTACCTGTATCTGCTGCGACGGCGGGACGTGGCGACACCGCCGTAGACCTCGGTCCGCCCCGCGGCCGGTGCTAGACTCGGCCGGGGATGAGCCAAAACGGGAGCGCGACGAGGGGCGGACGATGTCGCTGGCGGACCTACGGCAGGACTACGCGCGAGCGGGGTTGGACGAGACGGACCTCGACCCGGACCCGTTCCGGCAGTTCGGCGTCTGGTTCGAGCAGGCGCGCGCGGCGGACGTCCCGGAGCCGAACGCGATGACCCTGGCGACGGCGGGCCGGGACGGGACACCCTCGGCCCGGATCGTCCTCCTCAAAGGCTTCGACGAGCGCGGCTTCGTCTTCTACAGCAACCACGGGAGCCAGAAGGGGCGGAATCTGGCGGAGAACCCGCGGGCGGCGCTCACGTTCTACTGGCCGGCGCTGGAGCGGCAGGTGCGGATCGCCGGGGAGGTCGCCCACGTCTCGCGGGAGGAGTCGCGGCGCTACTTCGAGAGCCGACCGCTCAACAGCCGCCTCGGCTCCTCCCTCTCCCGGCAGAGCGAGCCGATCCCCGACCGCTCCGTGCTGGAGGCGGAGATGCTCCGCCTCCAGGCCGTCCACGCCGACGGCAACGTCCCGTTGCCCGACTTCTGGGGCGGCTACCGCGTCGCCCCGGCCTCGGTCGAGTTCTGGCAGGGGAGGCCGAGCCGGCTCCACGACCGGTTGCGCTACGTCCGCACCACCAACGGAGCGTGGCGGGTGGAGCGGCTGTCGCCGTAGGGCCGCAGCGGCGAGCGCGTGAGCCCGTCCTCCGATCCGTGGTCCCTCGGCATCGGTGCCTCTCCCGCCTGGTGTGCCCCGGGTCCCGGCGCCGGCGCGAGGCGCGGTAGCCACACTGGGCCATCGATCTGGAACGGGCACCGAGAACAGCCACCCCACGATCCCCGAGACGAACACCATCGAGCGCGGCGCCGGCGCCGGGTCGGGCTGGCTCTGGCAGCAGGTCCCGCGCGCGCTCCACCGGCGCGAGCAGGGCGCGCCCGCGATCTGCTTCACCGGCGCCGCCGCCGAGACCAGGTCGACGAAGACACCGGCCGGCGAGCGGGCGGGGCCCCGTCAAGCCGGTTGGCCCGCCCGACCCGGTCTTGGCGTCCCCGTCCCTCGGCGCACGCTGAGCGGCGACTCCTCCGGGAGTGTGCCGATCCGCCCGCGTCCTCGGATGTCGGTCGGCGGGACCCGGAGCGACCGCCGAGGATACAGTTGTTCCCCGCGCGCAGTGGCCCGGTCGCCGGAGGTGGAGATCAAGGATGGACGGATCGAGCACATCGCGGGTCGTTGTGGTCACCGGGGCGTCGTCCGGCATCGGACGGGCGGTGGCTCGGGAGTTTGGGGCGCGGGGTGCCCACTTGGGCCTGATCGCCCGGAACGAAGAGGGGCTACGCGCCGCGGCCGAGGAGGTCCGCCGGGCGGGCGGCGAGGCGCTGGTCCTGCCGCTGGACGTGGCCGACGCCGCCGCGGTCGAGGCGGCCGCGGCGCGGGTCGAGGCGGAACTGGGGCCGATCGACGTCTGGGTCAACAACGCGATGGCGACGGTGTTCGCGCCGGTGATGGAGGTGACGGCCGAAGAGTTTCGGCGCGTCACCGAGGTGACCTACCTCGGCTACGTCCACGGCACGACGGCGGCACTGCGGCGGATGCTGCCGCGCGACGAGGGCACCGTCGTCCAGATCGGCTCCGCCCTCGCCTACCGCTCGATCCCCCTCCAGGGCGCCTACTGCGCCGCGAAGGCGGCGATCCGCGGCTTCACCGATTCGCTGCGGACGGAGCTGATCCACGACGGCAGCCGCGTCCGGCTCAGCATGCTGCAGCTCCCGGCGGTGAACACCCCGCAGTCCACCCGCCAGCGCAACAAGCTCCCGCGCCAAGCGCTGCCGGTGCCGCCGCTCTACACGCCGGAGGCCATCGCGGAGCGCGTCGTCTGGGCCGCCGACCACGCGCCGCGCGAGATGCTGATCGGCCGCCCCACGGTGCTCGCGGTCTGGGGCCAGAAGCTCGTCCCGGCCCTGCTGGACCGGTACCTTGGCAAGAAGGGCTACGCGCCGCAGACGACGGACCGGCCGAACGAGCAGCACGGGCGGGACATCCTCTTCGCGACGCTGCCGGGCGATCCCGGAGCCCACGGCCCCTACCGCGACCAGGAGCGGGGCCCGGACCTTCAGATGCGGCTGCGCACCCACCCACGCGCGGTCGGCGTCGCGCTCGCGCTCGGAGGGTTGGCCGGGCTTGCGGCGATGGCCCGCCGCGCTTAGGTCCGCCACCGATTCCGTCGGGGTCGGGGCAGCGCGCGGGACGGCCACCACCGCCCCAGCGGCCGGTCGGGCGTGCCTGTCGCGAACGACCGCGACCCGGTCCCGGCGGCGCGGGCAACGCCGCGGACAGGTGGCCAGGCCGCCGGAGAGACGGAGCGGGTCCCTCGCGACCGATCACCACGTCCGCGACCCGCCTACACGGCAGGTCACGCCGCGCCGACCAGGGTCGGGGGGCGGGCATCGCCCCCCGGTCCAAACCGTGCTGAGACGGTGTGGGACCGGGCGCGACGGCTCGCACCCCGATGCCCCCTCTACCCCGGCACCCGGCGCTTGAAGGACCGCTAGCGCGGCCGGCCGTCCGGTACTTCGTCCTCGCCGCGGGCAGCGGGGAGGTAGAGCCGGTGGACGTAATCGATGACCATCCGCTGCGCGGAGAAGGCGGGGGCAACGGTGCGGATCGCCTCCTTGCCCATCTTCGCCCAGGCGCGCGGGATGCCGACCTCATCCCGGTCGTAGTAGCGGGGGACGACCTCGCGCTCGAGCAGATCGTAGATGGCGTCCGCCTCGTGGGCGTCCTGCGCGCCGTCCTGCGAGGGGTCCGGGACGAGGCCCCAGCCGTTGGCGTTGTCGGGCGACCAGCCTTCGATCCACCAGCCGTCGAGGATGCTCAAGTTGGCGACCCCGTTCGCGGCCGCCTTCATGCCGCTGGTGCCGCTCGCCTCCAGTGGCGCCCGCGGGTTGTTGAGCCAGACGTCGACGCCGGCGACGAGGCGGGCGGCGACGCCCATGTCGTAGTCCTCGACGAAGGCGATCCGGCCCTGGAATCGCGGGTCGCGGGCACGCCAGAAAATCTCCTGGATCAGCTTCTTGCCCCCCTCGTCGGCAGGGTGCGCCTTGCCGGCAAAGACGATCTGGACCGGACGCTCGGCGTCGCCGACGATCCGGGCCAGGCGGTCGGCGTCGTGGAAGAGGAGCGTCGCCCGCTTGTAGGTCGCGAAGCGGCGGGCGAAGCCGATGGTCAGCGCCTCGGGGTCGAGGAACGGGCCGGCGGCGACGACCTGGCCAGGATCGACGCCTCCCTCCAACCAGCGGCGCCGCGTCCGCTCCCGGACGAAGTCGAGCAGATCACGCTTCGCCGCCTGGTGGACCGCCCAGAACTCCTCGTCCGGGATCTCGCGGACCGCATCCCACGCGACCGGGTCCTCCTGCCGCTCGCGCCAATCGGCCGGCAGGGCGCGATCGAGCAGTGCCTGGACGCGGGGGGAGATCCAGGTCGGCAGGTGGACGCCGTTGGTGACGGAGCCGATCGGCACCAGGGCCGAGTCGGCGCGGGGCCAGAGGTCTTGCCACATGCCGCGGGTGACCTCGCCGTGGCGCTCGCTGACCCCATTGCGGTGGCCGGCGAGGCGCATCGAGAGGGCGGTCAGGTTGAAGCAGTCGTCGCCTTCGCCGTGCTGACCAAGCGCAAGGAAGGCGGCGCGGTCGATGCCGAGCCCTGGCCAGAAGTGGCCGAAGTAGCGGTCCATCTGGTCGTGGCCGAAGACGTCGTGACCGGCGGGGACGGGCGTGTGGCTGGTGAAGACGGTGGTGGCGCGGATCTGGGCCTGGGCCTCATCGAAACCCCGGCCGGCGGCGACCAACTCCCGCACGCGCTCCAGGAGATGGAAGGCAGCGTGCCCCTCGTTGGCGTGCCAGTAGGCCGGGTCGAGCCCCATCGCCCGCAGCGCACGAACGCCACCGATGCCGAGGATGATCTCCTGCCGCAGGCGGTGCTCGCCGTCGCCCCCGTAGAGGCGGGAGGAGATGGTTCGCGTCCAGTCCGGGTTCCCCTCGATGTCGGCGTCGAGCAGGAAGATGGGAACGCGGCCGACCTGGACCTTCCAGATGCCAAGGCGGACGGGCGCGTCCGGCCGATCGAAGGCGACCTCGACGATGGTCGGCGAGCCGTCCGGGTTGGTGATCCGAGTCGTCGGCTCCTCCCACGGCTCGAGATCGGCGGTGACGTCGAGCTGCCAACCGTCGTGGGTCAGGCGCTGCCGCAGGTAGCCCTGGCGGTACAGGAGGGAGATGCCGATCAGGGGAAGGCCGAGGTCGCTGGCGGCCTTGGCGTGGTCGCCGGCGAGGACGCCGAGACCACCGGAGTAGATCGGCAGTGCCGGGTGGAGGCCGAACTCGGCGGAGAAGTAGGCGACCGGCCGCCCGGCCAGCTCGGGCGCATGGCGGCCGATCCAGGTGGTGGACGCGCCCGGCTCCGCGCCGCGGGCCGCGTCGAACCGCGCCATGACCGCTTCGTAGGCCGCGACGTAGCCCGGATCGGCGGCGACCGCTTCGAGCCGCTCCCCGGGGACACGCCGCAGCAACGGCACCGGGTTGTGGTCGAGCGTCTCCCAGAGATGGGGGTCGATCCGGGCGAAGAGCGCCTCGGCGTCCGGGTGCCAACTCCACCAGAGGTTCTCTGAAAGCTCGTTGAGGCGCGCGATCGGGGCCGGCAGCGTGACCGACCGGGGGCTGGACGTGGTGACCATCGACCGGGTACTCCTCGGGGGCCGCCCCGCTCGCGGCTCGGACGGCGGACGGATCGGCGAACAACGGCGCGCGCCGCCCTCGCCGCGAACGCAAGGCGCCGTGCCCAGAACAGGGCACGGCGGGGACCACGCGGCAGCGTACCACGCAAGGGCGCCTCCGTACGCATCGCGCGCGACCGGCGCGACGGGAGCGCGGACCCGCCACGGAGCGCCGGTCGCCCCGGTCGCCCGCGAACGGCCACCACCATGGCGATCGGGGCGGTCGGCTCCCTGTGCTAGGCTTGGCCCGCGATGGACCGCTTCGCCCCCAGCCCGTCGCCCTCCACGTTTCCGATCCCGGCGCGGGCCTCCTGGCGCCTCTGGCTCTACGGCCTGGCGATGCTGGCGCCCGCGGTCGGCTTCGCCCGGCGGTACCCCTTGCGCGGCAACGCCGAGCGGTTGACCGACATCGGCAAGCTCGCCGGGTACGGGGCGGCGGAGTTCGCCGGCTACGTCGGCGGGGTGGCGGCGATGTTCCTCCTCTACGGCCTGGCGTTGCGGGAGAGCCGGCGGCTGCCCGCACGCCGCGCCCTGCCGGCCGTCTTTATCTGCGGCGGTGCCCTGGCCGCCACGATGGCCTGGCTCTATCCGCTCACCGCGATCGACCTCTTCATCGCCACGGTCCGCTCCCGTCTCCTGACGACCCACGGCGCCGACCCGCTGGCGGCGCGGCCGGCCGACTTTCCCGACGACCCGTTGATGGCCTTCGCCTCCCGGGAGTGGTCCGACAACGTTTCGCCGTACGGCCCGCTCTGGAACCTGATCGCCGCCCCGGTGACCGCCCTCGCGGGCGACGACCTGCCGCTAGCCCTCGCCGGATTCAAGCTGCTCGCGGTCGGCGCCCTCCTCCTCGGCGGCTGGGTGATCACGCGGGCCGTCGCCGCCGAGGGGGGGGACGGGATCGGTGGCGCCACCGGTCCCCTCCTGTACCTCTGGAACCCCCTCGTGCTCTGGGAGGGAGCGGCGAACGGCCACAACGACGTGGTGATGACCGTGCCGCTGCTGCTCGCCCTCCTCGCCTGGCAACGGGGCCGGCTCCGGCTGGTCGTCCCCTGGCTCGTCGTCGCCGCGCTGATCAAGTACGTCGCGGTACCCCTGATCCCGCTCGCCGCCGTCGCCCTCTGGCGGCGGGTTGGGGCGACGGCGGGGTGGCCGGCTCGGGGGCGGCTCGCCGCGGAGAGCGCGGCGCTCTCGGGGCTTGTCGCTGCCGTCGCCTTCGCCCCGTTCTACGATCTCGGCGCGGTTCGGGCCAGCGTCGCCGCCCAGGGCGGGATCGTGCTGACGTCGCCGGCCGCGGTGGCCATCGGTCTCCTGAACGACGCGATACCGGGGGTCGACGCCCGGCGGTGGGTGATGGGCGCGGGGGTTGCCATCCTCGCCGGTGGCCTCGCCTCGCTGGCGCTGGCCCTCTGGCAGCGACCGGAACGTCTGCCGCGGGCCGCCTTCGAGGCGCTCTTTCTCTTCCTGCTGGTCGCGACCTGGAACTTCCGGGCTTGGTACGTGATCTGGCCGGTCGCCCTCGCCGCCCTCCTGCCGTGGGGCTGGCCGGCGCGGCGGGCGGTCGCCTGGAGCGCCGGCGGACTGGCCGGCTACGCCCTCTTCATCTGGATCTGGCACTGGTGGCCCGCCGACTTTGGCACCATCGAGGCCATCGCCGTCCCGCTGATGACCGGCCCCGCCCTCCTCCTCACCCTCGCCGAGGCAACCACCGGCTTTGTCGGTCGTCGGTCACGGCGGACCATAGCGGACGCCTCCGCCGCGCGATCGTCCGCCCCCGCCGATCGGTAGGAAGGCCCGTTCGCCCCGCCTCGCGGGGTCCTCCGTCCCCATCCCCTCACCTATACTGCCCTCGCGCCGCCGGACCCCCTCCCGACCGGCCCCCGCCAACCCCAGCCCACAGCCCCTGGTCTCCACCAGCCACCCTCAGGAGCGGATCGATGCGCCTCGTCAGGATCGGGATCGGCAACGTCAACACCACGGTCGGGGCGTTCGGGGGCAACGTCGACCGGGCGCTGGCGATCGCGGCGGCGATGGCCGCAGACGGGGTCACCGTCGGACTCTTTCCGGAGCAGATGGTCGGCGGCTACCCGGCCGAGGACCTCATCCAGTGGCGCGGCTTCGTCGACGGCCAGTGGCCCGAGTTGGAGCGTTTCGCGGCGGCGACCGCCGCGCTGCCGACCCTCTTCGCCGTCGGCGTCTCGGTCGCCCACCAGGGGCTCCGCTACAACTGCGCGGCGGCGATCGCGGGCGGGCGCATTTGGGGCCTGGTGCCGAAGGAGAAGTTGCCGACCTACAACGTCTTCTACGAGGGAAGGACCGTCTCCCACGGCGTGCCGTACCTGCAGGAGACGATCCGTGACGTCCCGTTCGGCGATCTCCTCTTTCGATTCGACTTCGGTCTCGTCTCGCTCGAGGTCTGCGAGGACCTGTGGAGCGCGGCGGGGCCGGTGCGGCGCCGGACCTACGCCGGCGCCGAGCTGGTCCTGAACCTCTCCGCCTCGCCGTACCGCCTCGGCGTCCAGCAGACGCGGCGGGAGCTGCTGGCGACCCGCGCCGCCGATCACCAGTGCGCCTACGCGTACACCAACCTGGTCGGCGCCAACGACAACCTGATCTTCGACGGGGGCGGCTTCGTCAACCAGAACGGCAAGTGGATGCTTGAGGCTCCCCGCTTTCGGGAAGGCTTCACCGCGGCCACGATCGACCTCGACCGGACCGACCGCCTTCGCGCCGAGAACACCACCTGGCGGCTCGACCGGGAGGCGCACGCCGCGGCGCATCCGGCCGTCCCCGTCGTCGCCGTGCCGACCGCCGCCTTCGCGACCGTGGAGACACGACGCGGGCTGACCTACCCCTTGCCGCCCCACCGCTCCTTTTTCCTCCCCGAGGATCGCCCGCCCCGCTCCGCCCGCGAGGAGTTCTGCGAGGAGATCCTCGACGCGCTGGCGCTGGGGGTCGGCGACTACTTCGAGAAGAACCGCGTCTTCAAGCTGATCGGCGTCTCCCTTTCCGGCGGGCGCGACTCGCTGCTGACGCTGCTGGTCGCCCACCGCTACGCCGCCCGCGTCCGGCCGGACGACCCCGGCTCGCTGCTGCGGGCCTTCACGATGCCCTCCCGCCACACCTCCGCCGAGACGCTCCGAGCCGCCGAGACGGTCTGCGCCGAGCTCAAGGTGCCGCTGGAGACCGTGCCGATCGACGAGGCGTACGAGCGGGAGCTGGCGGCGGTCGGGGCGATGCTGGGGCCGGGCGCGGACGTGACGGAGCTGACCCGGCAGAACATCCAGGCCCGGGTCCGGGCGCAGCGGATGTGGAACTGGTCGAACTCCTCCGGCGGCCTGTTCCTCCAGACCGGGAACATGAGCGAGAAGGCGGTCGGTTACACCACCATCGGCGGCGACCTGATGGGGGCGCTCGGCGTGCTCGCCAACGTCCCGAAGACGGTGGTGATGGCCCTGCTCGACCACCTCCGGGAGCGGACCGGCTCCAGGGGGATCGGGCTCGTCCTCGCCCGCCCGGCGGGGCCGGAGCTGGCGCCGGACCAGGTCGGCGAGGAGGAACTGATGCCCTTCCCGGTCCTGGACGCCTGCTTCCACCTCTTCGCCGCCGAGAAGCTGGTGCCCGACGAGATGGGGCCGGTCCTAGCCGCGATGTTCCCCGAGATCCCGTGCGATCGCGTCACGCAGTATGTCGACAAGTTCGCCCGCCTTTTCCTCGGCTCGATCTACAAGTGGGTCCAGGCCCCGATCTCGCTCCACGTCGGCAACCTCGACCTGGACCGGGAGCGGGCGCTGCAACTGCCGGTGGTGCAGGGGCGGGAGTGGGTGAAACCGACCGCGGCGGCGCTGAACCACCGTTGAGGCGAGCCGTGCCCTCGCGACGTTCGGCATGGTCGACGCGCGGCTCGGGTGAAAGTCGCGGGGACGGCTGTCCGGGTCGACCACGTCACGACGGCCCGTTGGCGAGCCAGGGCCTCCCGCGGCTGCCCTTCGCCTCCCCCCGTCAGAACGGCCAGAGGTTCAGCTCCTGCGTCCAGGCCCGTGGCGGCTGCCGGAGCAGGAAGAGGACCGCTTCCGCCACGTCCTCCGGCTCGAGGTACTTCTTCCCCTCCGCGCGCGCCGCGGCCCGTTTCGCCCCGGCGTCGGCGCCGGCGAAGCCGGTCAGGATCGAGCCGGGGACCACGGTGGCGACCTTGATCCCCTCGCCGCCGACCTCGGCCGCGAGGGACTGCATGAAGCCGAGCAGGCCGAACTTCGAGGCCGAGTAGGCGGCGAGGCCGGGATACCCCTGCTTGCCGGCGCCGGAGGCGATGCCGACGATGGCACCGCCCCCGCGCTCCCGCATCGGCCCGAGAACGGCGCGGGCGGCGAGGAAGACCCCGGTCAGGTTCGTGGCCAGCGTCGCCTGCCAGTCCGCCAGCCGGTAGCTCTCGACCGGCCCGTAGAGCCCGACCGCCGCCGCGGCGACGAGGACATCGACGCCCCCGAACTCGACCACCGCGCGCGCGACGACGGTCGCGATCGCCGCCTCGTCCGCCACGTCCGCTGGGGCGACGAGGGAGCGTCCGCCTACCCCTTCGACCGCCCTCGCCGTCCCCGTCAGGGTCTCCACGCGGCGGCCGACCAGCACCGGAATCGCCCCCGCCCCGGCCAGCGCCATCGCCGTCGCCCGTCCGACGCCGCTCCCGGCGCCGGTCACGATCGCGACCTTGCCGGCAAGGCTCGTCCCCGCCTCGCTCACCCGGCCCCCCTCTCGCGGGTATCGAACTCCTGGACGACCTCCCGCTCGCTCACCCACCGCTCCGCATAGCGACCCCGGGTGTAGTCCCCGATGACCCGGCGCCAGAACCTTTGGGCGGCCGGATTTGCCCGGATCTGGAGCACCTGCCAGCGGCCGGGGAAGCGGTCGAAGACGGTCCGGGCCGCGAGCGCGCCGTAGCCCCGCCGTCGGTAGGCGCGGGCGACGAAGAAGGCGCCGAGGAAGCGGCGGTCGCCGCTCCCCGTGAGCGGGCTCGACTCGTCGACGAGGGCCAGGCCGGCCGGCTTGCCGTCGACCCGGAGCAGCAGCGCGTGCCGCCCCGGCTCGCTCCAGTAGCGGGCCAACCAGTCACGGGCGCCGGGTACGAACCACCCCTCCTCGTCGACGTCGGCGTGCTCCAGCTCGCTGAAGTCGTAGAGGTACAGCTCGAAGAGTCGTTGCAGCAGCGGCCGTTCCCCCTCGGCGAGGGGCGCCAGGGTCCATTCCTGGGCGGTGGTCAGCGGATCGTGCGGCGGGGCAGCTCCAAGTGCGGCCTCGCGGGTTCCGTCCACGGGTCTCTTCCTCAGAATCGTCTCCGCTCAGCGTCAAACGGCGTCGGGCACCGGCGGTGGGCGGCAGCGGCGGGCGGCATCGGGCCGAGTTGACCAGCATACCCGGATCAACAAGCCGGGGAAGGGGTCGGTCGCCGCGTCGCCTCGATGGGGTTCCGGCAACTGTCCAATCGCAATTGAACAAATAGAAGGCTATATCGGACCATCCACCGTGTAGTCGACGTCTTTTCAACGGTAGCATTCGGAACGAAAGGAAGAAGCGGAACGGTGTTCCAATCGATCCGTGATCGCTCCTACCTTGCCGCCGTGGCCGTGGGGACGGTCACCGTCACGAAAGGAACCTTCCCATGGCCGACATCGTCGATACCGCCGTCGCCGCCGGCTCGTTCACCACGCTCGTCCTGGCCGTCCAGGCCGCCGGCCTCGTCGACACGTTGAAGGGTCCGGGGCCGTTCACCGTGTTCGCGCCAACCGACGAGGCATTCGCCAAGCTGCCCTTCGGCACCGTCGAGGGGCTGCTCAACGACATCCCGCAGTTGACCGCGGTCCTCACCGACCACGTCGTCCCCGGCAAGGTGATGGCAGCCGACGTGGCGGGCATGACGTCGGCCACCACCGTCCAGGGCGGAGCGGTCACCGTCGACGCCAGCAGCGGCGTCAAGATTAACGACGCCTCCGTCGTCCGGGCCGACGTTGCGGCCGACAACGGCGTCATCCACGCGATCGGCAGCGTCCTGCTGTCGAGCTAGGCGCGCCCGACCCAGGGCGCTCACTCGGCGGGGAGCGGGGCCAGCGTGGTGCCGGCCCCGGTCCGTTTCCCGCCCTCGCCAACCCCCGGTCTCGACGCCCCGCCGATCGGGAGACGGCACGCATCCGCGACGCGGAGAGCGGGTCCGGCCGGAACGGCGACCCGCGGCCCCGGTCTCGGAGTCACGATCGCGGCGTCCATGCGGTCCACGGCCGCGAAGGAAGGCGGGCGACGTTGCGCCCCGTCACGGCCGGACTCCCGGGGCATCGGATCGGACGTACCGCCGCTACCAACGGAACCTCTCACGTGAGGCCGGTTCGGCAAGGGCCCCCGTCCCTCGCAACGACGCCGCGGAGGGGGGACGGGCATCGCCCCGGGGCTGGTCGCGAAACACCGGTCGACGCCCGCGGTCCGCGATTCCTCGCCGATCCGGGTTCCCCTCCCCTCCGTCGTCTCACTCCTCCCCGAGGTACGCCTTGCGGACCATCTCGTTCTCGCGCAGCTTGGCCGCGTCGTCGGCGAGGACGATCTGGCCGGTCTGGATCACGTAGCCGCGGTGGGCGACGGCGAGGGCCATCAGGGCGTTCTGCTCCACCAGCAGGACGGTGGTCCCCTGGGCGTTGATGTCGCGGACGACGCCGAAGATCGTCTCGACCAGGAGCGGGGCGAGGCCCATCGACGGTTCGTCGAGGAGGAGCAGGGTCGGGCGGGCCATCAGGGCGCGGCCGATCGCCAGCATCTGCTGCTCGCCCCCGGACATCGTGCCCGCCTTTTGGGTGGCACGTTCTTTGAGGCGGGGGAAGAGGTCGAAGACGCGGGCGAGGTCGGCCGGATCCGGCTTGCCGCGGACGAAGGCGCCGAGTTGCAGGTTCTCGAGGACCGTCATCCGGGGGAAGACGCGCCGCCCCTCCGGCGACTGGGCGACCCCCATCGCCGCGACCCGGTGGGCCGGCCGGCCGCTGATCGTGTCGCCACCGAGTCGGACGGTCCCCTCGCGGGGCTGGAGGAGGCCGGAGATCGTCTTCAGGGTGGTGCTCTTGCCGGCGCCGTTGGAGCCGATCAGGGTCACGATCTCCCCCTGCTCGACGTCGAGGGAGACCCCCTTCAGGGCGTGGATGTGGCCGTAGTAGGTGTGGAGGTCACGAATCTCGAGCATGGCCATGGCGGAAGAAAGCTCCGTTCGCGTGCCTGGTCTCGCGTTGCTGGGGAATCGACAACCTCAGCGATGCATCGTGTGGGTGCCGACCGGGGTTCAAAACCCCGGGCTACCGCGACGAAGCCCCCTGATGGGGGCTCGATCCGACACATCGGGACGCCGACCCCGTCTCTCGCCCCTTCAGGAAGCGTCGCCGGTTCGGCCCACGGTGCAAAGCCCCGGGCGGAGGCGGACGCTCGCCCCCGCGTCGGGCGGCCCACCGCCCGACGCACCCCGCCTGCGTCACCCCTTCGTACCCGGCGCGACGCCCGGCGCGACGGCCGCACCACCATCCGCCGTGGCACGACCGCCGTCCACCGACTCCCCTTCCGGCGGCCGGCTCGCGATCGTCGCCGCGCCGGCGCCGAGGTAGGCCTCGATCACCTTCGGATCGCGCTGCACCTCGGCCGGGGTGCCGTCGGCGATCTTGACGCCGTGGTCGAGGACGGCGACCCGGTCGGAGATGCCCATCACGACCTTCATGTCGTGCTCGATCAGGAGGATCGTGATGTCGAGCTCTTTGCGCATCCCGTCGATGAAGCGGGTCAGCTGCGCCGTCTCCTGCGGATTCATGCCGGCGGTCGGCTCGTCGAGCAAGAGCAGGCGCGGCTCACTGGCGAGGGCGCGCGCGATCTCCAGACGGCGCTGGTCGCCGTACGCGAGGTTCTTGGCCGTCTCCTGTCCCTTGCCGGCCAGGCCGCAGTAGGCGAGCAACTCCCGCCCCCGGGCGCGTGCCGCACGCTCCTCGCGCTGGACCGAGGGGAGGCGGAGCAGCGCCCCGAGCGGGGAGGCGTGGAGGCGGGTGTGCATCCCGATCAGGACGTTCTCGAGCGCGCTCATGTTGGCGAAAAGGCGAATGTTCTGGAAGGTGCGGGCGATGCCGCGAGAGGTGACCTCGTCCGGGCGCAGCATCGACCGGCCGAAGCGGCCGCCGTCGGCGGTGACGATCGGCTGGCCTTCGAAGAGGATCTCGCCCGCCGTCGGTTGGTAGATGCCGGCGACCATGTTGAAGAAGGTCGTCTTGCCGGCGCCGTTGGGTCCGATCAGGCCGGCGATCGCGCCGCGCGGGATCGCCAGACCGACCCCGTCGACGGCGACGAGGCCGCCGAAGCGCTTCGTCACGTCGCGGGCGACCAGGGCCGGCTCCCCGACGCCGGTCGCCGCCGGGGCAGGCGTCGCAGCGGGGACGCTGCGCGGTGGTGCGGCGCTCACGCCCGCTCCCCGAGCGCCGGCTCGTTCTTGGCGCGGAGGTCGTAGAGACGCTGGTCCTCGGCAACGCGGACGTCGTCGCTCTCGGGCTGCAGCTCGGCCCGGCGCCTGGCGTTCGGGAAGAGGCCGCCCGGCCGAAGGAGCATCATCAGGACGAGGGCGAGGCCAAACACGAGGAGCCGGTCGCTGGTCAGGTCGTGCCGCTCGAGCCAGCCGATGTTGAGCGAGCGGCCGAGCGATTGGACCGGATCCCGCAGCACCTCGGCCAGGATCCGATCGAAGGTGGCGATCAGGAGGCCGCCGAAGATGACGCCGTAGATATTGCCGATGCCGCCCAGGATCACCATCGCCAGGACCATCACGGAGGTGGAGAACTCGAACTGGCTGGGGTGGACGTACTGGAAGGCCGAGGCGTAGACCGAGCCGGCGAACCCGGAGAAGGACGCGCCGAGGGCGAAGGCCCAGAGCTTCGTCTTGACCAGGTTGACCCCCATGCTGGAGGCGGCGATCTCGTCCTCGCGGACGGCCTGCCAGGAGCGGCCGAGGCGGGAGTCGTAGAGGCGGGTGATCAGGAAGACGGTGAGCAACCCGACGAGAAGCATCAGCCAGTACCAGTTGCGCTGGTCGGTCGGCCCGAACGAGAGCGAGAAGTCGCCCGAGCCGAGGGTGCCGGGCTTGCCGATCGGGTTGATGCCGCGGGTGCCGTTGGTGACGTTCTCCGCGTTGTAGAAGAAGTTCGGCACGATCTCGCCGAAGCCGAGGGTCACGATCGCCAGGTAGTCGCCGCGGAGGCGCAGGGTAGGCGCGCCGAGGATGACGCCGAAGATCGCCGACACCAGCCATGCCAGGAGCATGGCGGGCCAGAAGTTTTGCAGAACGTCCGGGACGTAGCCGCGTTGGACGAAGACGCTCCCCGGGGAGGTCAAGAAGGCGATCGTGTAGGCGCCGATCGCGAAGAAGGCGGCGTAGCCGAGGTCGAGCAGCCCCGCGTAGCCGACGACGACGTTCAGGCCCATCGCCAGGATGATCAGGACGAAGATCGACATGAACGAGCCGAGGCGACCGATCCCGAGCGCTTGGTCGACGAACGGGTAGAGGAACATCACCGCGACGACCAGCGCCGTCCAGCCGAGCCTGCGGCGCGACGCCCGTCGGTCGTCGCGCTCGTCGAACGCCTCGCCGGCGGCGAGGGTGGAGGCGTAGGCGGTGCCGCTCATGCTGCTCATCGGCTAGACCTTGTCCACCGTCTGCTCGCCCAGCAAGCCGCTGGGGCGGAAGATCATCACCAGCACCAGCACGCCGAAGATGACCGCCGGGGTCCACTGGGCGCCCCAGGCGGGGACGTACTCCTTCATGAACCCGTCGCTCATCGCCCAGACGATGCCGATGCAGAGCCCGCCGATGACGGAGCCTGCCAGGTTGCCGATGCCGCCGAGGACGGCCGCCGTGAAAGCGAAGAGGCCGTAGCGGAAGCCCATCTGGAAGCGGGCGGCGTTGTTGTAGTAGAGGGCGATCATCCCCGCCGCGCCGGCCAGGGCGCCGCCGAGCAGAAAAGCGGTCGCGATCGTCCGGTTGACGTCGATCCCCATCAGCGCGGCCGCCTCGCGGTCCTGGGCCGTCGCCCGCATCGCCTTGCCGGTGCGCGTGCGGTAGACGAACCAGGTCAGACCGACGAGGAGGGGGATGGTCACCGCAAGAACCGCCAGGTCGAGCGGTCGGAGCCGGATTCGTGTCTCAAGATCGAACCACTCGTTGAGGATGTTGTAGGCGCGGTACTCGGCCGGAATGATCGACGGCGGGGTGATCGGGTTCGAGCCGTGCCAGTAGATGCCGATATTCTGCAGGATAAAACTGAAGCCGATGGCGGCGATGAGCGGCGCCAGCCGGGGGGCGTTGCGCAGGCGCCGGTACGCGATCCGGTCGATGCCGAAGTTGAGCAGGGCGCTGAACACCATCGCGCCGAGCAGCGCGAGGGCGATCACGCCGATGATCGCCCCGGCGGAGGAGTCGCCGGTCACCCCGGTCGCGGCGACGAGCGTCAGCGCGGCGAAGGCGCCCATCATGAAGACTTCGCCGTGCGCGAAGTTGATCAGCTCAACGATCCCGTAGACGAGGGTATAACCGAGCGCGATCAGCGAGATCAGCGCGCCGCTGGCGATGCCGATGATCAGGTACTGGACGAAAAGCTGGGAGTTGAAATCCATCAAGTCACCAAAGCGACGATGCCAGAATAGGGTCGAGGCCGGGGAGCACGATCGGCGAACGGAGAGGAGCGACGCGGCGGCCGCCGAACCGACGAGCGGGCCGGTTCCCCGTGGGGCCGGCCCGCTCGTCGGTTCGGGGCGTCTAGCTTGCGGGCGGGGTGATGAAGGCGACCCGCTCGACGCGGCCTTCGGTGATCTGTCCGAGGAAGATGCTCGGGCGGTCCGGATCGCCGGTCTCGGTGAAGCTGTAGGTGCCGGAAAGCCCGTTGAAGCCCTGGGTGGCGAACATCGCGTCGAGGATCGCGGTCCGGTCCTTGACCTGGACCTGGTCGATCGCCTGGATGGCGATGACCGCCGCCTCGTACGCGTAGGTCGCGTACGCGTCCGGCTCGTGGCCGATCCGCTCGGAGATGCGGGCCAGCCAGTCCTTGCCGACCTCGCTCTCCAGGTACGCCGGCGGCACGCCGCCGAACGTCAGGTAGATCCCCTCGCCGGAGTCGCCGGTCGACTCGATGAAGGCCGCGTTGAAGCAGCCGTCCGGCGCCAGGATCTGGACGTCGTCGGCCGACATCACCGAGCGCAGGTCCTGGACGAGCTTGCCGGGGTTGTTGTTGACGATCGCGCCGATGGCGACCAGCGCCGGCGCGCGATCGGCGATCGAGGTCGCCAGCGCCTGGTAGTCCGGCGCGTCCCGCTGGTACCCCTCGAATCCGAGGACTTCGCCGCCGAGCTGCTCGTAGTAGAGCTGGAAGGCGGTGGCGACGCCCTTCCCATAGAGCTCGTTGTCGTGAAGAACGTAGGCGCTCTCGTAGCCGTTCTCGATCGCCCAGTTCGCCTGGGCGCCGCCCTGCAGGTTGTCGGCCACGGTCGGGCGCATGTAGTTGCGCTTGCCGGTCGGGTAGTACTTCTCCGGCTCGCCCTCTTCCGTCACGCCCTCGACCGCCTGGGTCAGACCGGCGGCGGTGTTGGCGGGGGAGATCATCGCCATCGGCACGGCGTTCAGGATCGGGATCGAGATCGCGGCGGCGCCGGAGTTGTAGGTCCCGATGTAGACCATCGCGTCGGGGTCATTGACGGCCAGGTTGGCGTTCTCCGCCTCCTTGCCGGCGTCCCAGTTGCCGGTCGAGGCGATGGCGTCGTCGAGCGCCTCGTACTCGAGGGCGAAGCCGCCGGCGGCGTTGCCGAAGTCCTCCAGCGCCAGGCGGACCGCCTCGCGGGAGTCGCCACCGATCTGCTCCGAAGTGGCGATCATCGGCCACGAGGAGTAGAAGCGGATGACGCCCTGGCCGGTGTCGGTGATGTGGGGGACGTCGGTCCGACCGATCGTCCCGCCGGCCGCCGGCGACGCGCCCGGCGAGGCCATCGGCGACGCCCCCGGGGAGGCCATCGGCGACGCATCCTGAGCGCTCGCGCCGGACGCCCGCAACGCCTGGCCAATGAGGCCGGCCGACAGGCCGAGCGCCGCCGCGCGGCGGGCAAACTCGCGCCGGTCGATCTTCTGCGTGTGCAACTGGGCGATCAGATCGCCGATCCACTCCTTGGCCATCTTGTCTCCTTCATGACGTACCCGGCCGGCGCAATCGCCGACCGTTCCAAACGGGCACCGCGGACCGCGCCCACCCGATCCCCGAGACGCACGAATCGACCCGACGCCGAACACGGGCGGCTCGGTCGCGCACCGTTCCTCGCCGCCGAGGATCTCCCCCCTTCTTCCGGGATCGACCACCGACTCGATGAACGTGACCGAGATCCGACTTGTCCGCTTGAGCGATGCGGCAGCATAGCGTAGGGTCCGGGACGTGTCAATTTGGAACCGGCGGGCGGGTGCCGCAACCCGTACGATGCGAGACCGGCCCCGGCGGCGCGCGCCCGCGCCTTTCGGCTCGCTACAATGCGACGCACGTTGGGCAGGCAGGACGGGACCCGAGGGATCGATGGCCGTACCCCCGCCCGCCCGCGTCGTCGCCGAACCACCGGCGAGGGCCGACGTCGTGGTCGTCGGTGGCGGCATCGTCGGTGCCGCGAGCGCGTTCTGGCTGGCGAGGGCCGGACGGCGACCCCTCATCGTCGAGCGCCGCCCGGCCCTCGCGGAGGCGACCACCGCCGCCTCCGCCCACTGCGTCCGCGCCCAATTCGACGAGCCGGAAAACGTGGCGATGATGCGGGAGAGCCTGGCGATCTTCGCCGATTTCCCGGCGACCCTCGGCCTTGCGCCGGAGGAGGCCGACATCGGCCTGCGGCAACAGGGCTACCTCTTCGCTTCGACCGATCCGCGGCGCGGCGCGGCCTTCGCCGCGCGGGTAGCGCGGCAGCAGGCGCTGGGGCTGGCGGACGTCGAGCTCCTGGACGGGGACGAGACGCGGCGCCGCTACCCATGGCTCGCGCCGGAGATCGCGGTCGCCACCTTCCGCGGCGGCGACGGCTGGCTCGACGGCTGCCGGGCGGCCCGCCTCTTTGCCCGGGCCTCCGGCGCCCCGGTCCTGCTCGGCACGTCGGCGCTGGCGATCGAGCGCGCCGGGCCTAGGGTGACGGGGGTGCGGACCGACCGCGGCCGGATCGCGACCGAGACGGTCGTCCTCGCGACCGGTCCGTTCGCGGCGGAGCTGGCCGGGGAGCCGCTGCCGATCTCCCCCCTGCGCCGGCACCGCGTCATCGTCGGCCCGGTCGGCGGCATCCCGCAGGGGGCGCCGCTCGTGATCGATGCCGACACGGGCGCCCACTGGCGCCCCCACCAGGGCGGTGCCCTCCTCGCGTGGGGCCGGCCGGAGGCCCCCTCGACGGCGGTCTTCCCCGTTCCCGCCGACCCCGCCTTCCCGGCGCTCGTCCTGCGCCACCCCAACGGTGTGGGGCGCCTGAGCCCGTTCTGGCGGACGCTGGCGCCCGCGCTGCCGCCGGCATCGATCGACCTGGCGGCGGGGCAGTACACGATGACGCCGGACCACAAGCCGCTGATCGGACCTGCCTCGGAGACGGCGGGCCTCTGGCTGCACACCGGCTACAGCGGCCACGGGATCATGGGCAGCCCGAGCGGCGCCCGGCTCCTCGCGGACCTCCTCACCGGCCGCATCGCGGCGGGGGACAACCCGTTCGCACCGGGGCGGTTCGCGGCAGGGGTCGCGGCCGGGGCGGAAGGGATGGTGCTCTAAGGGGGCCGCCCCCACCTCCGGTCCCGCTCCCCCGCAAGGGAGCGGAGGATGGACCCGTCAGCCGTTCCGCGCCGCGGCCAACACCGATCCGCGGGGCGATGATCGGCCCAGTGTGCCGGGGCACCCGGCACACTGTATCTTGTGCTACGTATCGGAGTCCGAAAACCGTGACACAAATCGCCCCCGTGACGATATGTATAGAGAGGGGGAAAGCGATGCCGTCCCCGGTCACCGGGCCGCCTCCGTGCCCGGCAACTCCACGGTCATCGGTCGACGTCCATCCGACACCCCCCTCCCCTTCTTGACGGCCCCCCTCCTTTCTTGCGAGAGGGTTGGGGAGAGCGACCGGAGACGCGTCCCTCGCGGTGTGAAACCGTTGCCCGGTCCCTTGCGAGAGAGCGGGCAACGCATGCCGTCCCTTGGCATGCCCGCTGCAACGCTACCTGGAGCGTGACCGACCCCGAGCCCGATACCGCAAGGGAAAGCGACCCCGATGGACGATCCGTTCCCGCTCGACCCCGCGCCGAAGACGTCGCTCGGCAACGGCGCCGGTCCGCGCGACGCGATCGCAAACGCCCGGCGGGCGCTGGCACCGGTTCAGGTGTCGCTCGCGGGGGCCGGGTTCTACGCCTACGGCACCCTCGACGACCAACACCGCTGGACGATCGCCGCCGACGACGAGGCAGGCCGGATCGACGTCCGGGTCGGCGGCGACGGCTTTGAGGTCGAGCTGGCGGCCTCCTCGCCGGGACTCTACGTCGAGGAGGAGAACGAGTTCCGGCGCCGGGCGCTGGAGCGGCTGGCAAGGATGACGATCCCGAACGTCGCCCGCGGCTTCCTGCAACCGCACCAGACCGCGAGCTGGGACGAGACCGACCGGGGCGTCGCCGTCCGCCTCCGCTACGAGCTCCCCTTCACCCGCGCCGCCGACGTCGGTCGCTTCGTCCGGGAGAAGCTGCCGGAACTCGAGCAGTTGTTGTCTTTCGTGGAGACGCAGGTGGCGACGTAGAAGCCGAGGGAGCGTCGCCAGAGCCCAGGTGCCGGGAGCGGCCGTCGTCTCCGTTCCCGGGGACGCCCGAGCGGCCGGGTCATGACCGTCCTCAATCTGCCGGCCACTGGCTGCCGGCTGCTCTTGCGTCAGCCGACGTGGATCGCCGGGCGGCGGGAGGCGTCCGGCTCCGCCTTGCGCAGGATCTCGCGGGTGACGGGGGCAATGTCCCCCTCGCCGAAGAGGACGAAGCGCGCGAGGTACTTCAGCGGGTTGCCCTCGACCCAGCCGAAGTAGACGTGCGGCCGCTTGCCGGTGCGATCCCGGATCGCGAGCAGGACGGCGGCGATCCCGTTCGGGATGGAGGCGCTCTCCGCCCTCAGGACGCGGTGCCCCGCGATCTCCTCGCCGGCGACGCGCACCGTCGGGGCGAACTCGGACGCGTCCGAGACGGTCACTTCCAGGAACAGGACCGGGTCGCTGCCGGGGATGTGGCTCGCCTCCCGCTCTTCCCGCTCCTTGACCAGATACTCGCGGGAGGAGCGCTCGTCCGGGTGGTTGGCGATGATCCGAACGAAGCCGTCCCGACTTCCCTCGGCGACGAAGCGCTCGGCGACGTCGTCGAAGGAAACCTCGGTCGCCCGTAGCTCTGTCGAGCGCCAGACCCGGGAGACGAGGGAGATGACGACGATCGCGGCGATGAAGATGCCGGCGATCTGCAACCCGCCGAGGTCGCCAAACACGGTGACGGCCGTGGTGTAGATGAAGATGAGGGAGACGAGACCGAACCCGAGCGTCGCCCGGCGCTGGCGGCGGCGGCGGGCGGAGAGGGTGACGGCGACGGTGGCCGAGGTGATGACGGCCAGCACCCCGGTCGCGTAGGCGCCGGCCTGAGCGGTGACGCTGGCGCGGAAAAGGATCGTCACGAGGAAGCAGATCAGGGTGTAGATGATGACGAGGGGGCGGACCGCGCGGGCCCAGTCGGGCGCCATCCCGTAGCGGGGAAGGTAGCGGGGGACGATGTTCAGCAGACCGGCCAGGGCTGAGGCCCCGGCGAACCAGAGGATGAGGATGGTGCTGACGTCGTAGACCGTACCGAAGAGGTCGCCCAGGTACTCGTGGGCGAGGAAGGAGAGCGCCCGCCCGTACGCCTCGCCCCCCTCCTCGAACTCCTCGTGTGGGATCAGAAGGGTGGTGGCGATGCTGCTTGTCATCAGCAGCACGCTCATGATCAGGGCGGCGACGGTCAGGAGCTTCCGGGTGTTGCGGATCCGCCCCGCCGGGTTGCGCGGCGTATCGGCGGGGTCGCCCGCGACCAGGGGCATGACGACGACCCCGGTCTCGAAGCCGGAGAGTCCGAGGGCGAGCCGGGGGAAGAGAAGGAGCGCGACGCCGACCATCACCAGCGGGTTGCCGTAGTCGGCCGAGACGGCGTCACGCCAATCGCCGAGCACCGTGGGGTGGGTGGCGACCTCGTAGAGCGCCGTCCCGATCACCACCACGTTGAGCAGCAGGTAGATGACCACGATGCCGACCGCGATGCCGACCGCTTCGCTGAACCCCTTGAGGAAGACCGCGCCGAGCAGGCCGATCAGGGCGAGGGTGATCGGCACCTCGTAGCCGTGGAGGAAACCGGTGAACGGGTTCTCCGTGATGTGGGCGGTGGCGTCGGCGGCGGAGAGCGTGATCGTGATCACGAAGCCGGTCGCGACGAAGCCGATCAGCGCCAGCACGAGGAGCTTGCCCTGCCACCAGGAGAGGAGGCGCTCCAGCATCGAGATCGAGCCGTCGCCGTAGGGGCTCTCCTCGGCGACCCGCTTGTACATCGGCAGGGCGCCGAAGAGGGTGATCAAGACGAGGATCAGGGTCGCGACGGGGGAAAGTGCGCCGGCCGCCAGCGCGGCGATGCCAGGCTGGTAGCCAAGGGTGGAGAAGTAGTCGACGCCGGTCAGGCACATCACCTGCCACCAGGGATGCTCGTGGTGGGGCACGTCCCGGGCGTGCGGGCCGTCCATCTCCCGGGGGTGCCCGCGGAGCAGCCACTCCCGGAGCTGGCTTGGCGACTTCGCCGGTTCGGCCGGCGCAATCCGCGACGACGTGGCCATCTATCCCCCTGCACGCGACGGCGCACACTCCGGGCAAGGACTCCGCCCCCCCGATCGCGGCCACCGGCGCACGAATGGGGGCGCCCTCCAGCGCTTGAGGACGCCCCACCCTCCTCCGTCCCGGTAAGGATACCCATCGGGGGAGGGGAGTGAGCGATGCCTGCCGTCCGGCTGCCGCTTCGGTATACTCCGCCGCCAACCGGACGGCCGACGGTGAGCGGCGGGGGCGGGGCGTGGACGAAGGGCGGCACTTCGGCTTCGACGCGGCGGCCTGGCGGCGACGGCTGCGCGTCGCCCAGGGCGCCGAGCCGGCCGACCTCGTGCTCGCCGGTGGCAACGTGGTCGACGTCTTCGGCGGTGAGCTCTTCCGAGCCGATGTCGCGATCGCCGACGGGGTGATCGCCGGCGTCGGCGACTACCCAGCGGCGCGGGAGCGGATCGACGTCGGCGGCAAGACCGTGGCCCCATCCTTCGTCGACGCCCACGTCCACCTCGAGAGCTCGCTGGTTTGGGTGCCGGAGTTCGCCCGCGCCGTCGTTCCCCACGGCACCGGCGCCGTTGTCACCGACCCGCACGAGATCGCAAACGTCGCCGGCCTGCCGGGGATCGAGGCGATGCGGACGGCGGCGGCGGGGCTGCCGCTGCGGATCGCCTTCACCGTCCCCTCCTGCGTCCCGGCCAGCCGCCACGAGAGCCCCGGCGCCGACTTCGGCGTGGACCAGATCGCGGCGGCGCTGGCGTGGCCGGAGGCGGTGGGCTTGGGCGAGCTAATGGACTTCCCGGCGGTCCTTGCCGGCGAGGAAGGGATCGCCGCCAAGCTGGGGGTCTCCGCCGGGCGGCGGCGGGACGGCCACGCCCCCGGCCTCGGCGGCGCCCCGCTCCAAGCCTACGCCGGCTCCGGCCCCGGCTCCGATCACGAGTCAACCGGGCTGGCGGAAGCGCGCGCCAAGCTGCGGGCCGGCCTGATGGTCATGATTCGGGAGGGATCGACCGAGCACAACCTCCGCGACCTGCTCCCGCTGGTCACCGACCGCACCTACCCCCGCTGCTGCTTCGCCTCCGACGACCGCGATTGCCACGCCTTGCTCCACGACGGGCACCTGGACGCCATCCTCCGGCTCGCGATCGGCAATGGGCTGGAACCGCTGCGGGCGATCCGGATGGCAACCTGGAACGCCGCCGACTACTGGCGGCTGGACGGCCTGGGGGCGGTCTCCCCCGGCTACGCGGCGAACCTGGTCGTGCTCGACGATCTGCCGCGGGTCGCCGTCGGCCTCACCCTCTACGGGGGTCGGGTGGTCGCTCGGAGCGGGTCGCTCGTGCCCGGAGCGATGCCGCCCCCGTCGCCGGCACCGCCGATCTTGCGCGACACTGTCCGCCTCGCTCCGTTGAAGGTGAGCGACCTGCGGCTCGGCCCCGCCGACGCCGGGGTGGCGGTGGAGGCGGTGCCGGGGCAGATCGTCACCCGGCTGGTCGCGGTCGAGCCGGTGATCGCGGACGGCTGGGCGGTGGCGGCGCCGGGGGCGGAGCGCGATCTCCTGAAGCTCGTCTGCGTCGAGCGCCACCACGCCACGGGCCGGGTCGGCGTCGGGTACGTCCGCGGCTTCGGTCTGCGGGAAGGAGCGATCGCCTCCACGATCGCCCACGACGCCCACAACATCGTCGCAGTCGGTGCCGACGACGCCGATCTCCTGGCAGCGATCGCGACGGTGGCGGAGGGTGGGGGCGGTCTGGCCGCGGTGGCCGGCGGTCGGGTGGTGGCCCATCTGCCGCTGCCGATCGCCGGCCTCCTCTCCGCCCGCCCGTTGACGGAGGTGGCCGCTGCCTACGCCGTGCTGGAGGCGGCGGCGCGCAACCTCGGCAGTCCCCTCCCCTCCCCCTTCGGCCTGCTGGCGTTCATGGCCCTCTCGGTGATCCCGGCGGCGCGGGTGACGGACCGAGGGTTTCTGCGCGTCGGGTGAGACGGCTGCCGCGTCGTCGCCACCCTCCATGAAATTTGCCCCGACCGGATTGCCCGACACGACAGCGAACGCCTCGCCGCGCTCCGCTTGGAAGCGGCGAACGCCGCCAACGACGCCGCCGAGGGGAAAAGACCGGCGGCCGGTGACGGTTCGATCGCGGCCCGCCCTCCCCCCGAGATCGGTGTCATGCCAAGAGGTCCGCGCTTCGTCCGGGCGCGGCGGGGAGGCCAGCAACTCCCGATCGCGACGCCCGTTACAAACTGGCACGAGCGGCACTGTGTTCGCGCGGTACTCTCGCGCCAGGGAGGCCGACGCTCCCAACCGGAAGGATGCCATCCTCGCCCCGCCATCCATCCCGTTTGCCGGTCGACGATCGGAGGGCTCACGAGGTGCGGCCGAAGCGCGCCCGCACCGCGCCGCTTCCCTTCGCGCAAGCCTGGGTGTCTGACCCTCGGGCAACATGCGGTTGACGCGCAGACGCCCCGCGAGCCGGACGGCCCGTCGATGGCCACATTCCGGGGAGCGGAGAAGGCTGGGTTGGGAGGCCCCTTCTTCGCCTCGCCGTCCGGCAAGGAGTCCGTAGCGCCCGACTCCTCGGCCGGTCTTCTTGGCGGCAACCTGCTCCGGTAGATGCGCCGGGCGACGACGGTCGACGGCAATCGAGTCATCGGCTTCCGGAAACCTGCGACCATCGGCCTCAGGACCTTAACGTGCAGCCACATCTCCAGTCGGCGCCCCCGACGTCGCCGGTGGTGCAACGCTCGGGCCGGGCGACCTGCACAAGGGTCAGGCCCCGGTCGGGGTCGCCTCGTTCGCCGCCGTCGGCCGTCAGCAAACCTAGCGTGCGGCCCGGCCCCGCTTCATAGGGATCGGGAGCGTCTGCTCCCATGGTCGAGGGCGCGGACCCCGGCGGTCGATCCCCCGGGGGCCTTCCCGCGGGGAGCGCTCCCGACGACCATGGACCGACGATTGCGGGATCGGCTGGTGAGTCGAGGGTCCGATGTGTGCCTTGGGTCCCGCCGAGACGTCCGAGCGGGCAGTGCGGCGCCAGAACGTTTTCCCCGGTCGACGGAGAAATTCCCAAGCTGCTGCGCGCCGCGACTGGGCGGCGACGCCGCTTGGCCCGACCGACGGGTGGCCCCTGAGTCTCAAGGCATTGGTCAAAACGCTGCTGGCGTCGCGCTACCCGATGGTGCTGCTCTAGAGTCCCGATCTCGTCCAATTCTACAACGACGCCTACTCCGCGCTGATCGGCGATAAGCATCCGGCGGCGCGCGGGCACGACATCCGCCGCTCGATGGCGGAGGCATGGGGCACACTGGGACCGACGATCGAGGTGGTGATGGCAACCGCCGTCGCGAACTGGACGGCGGCGCTGCCGCTGGTGCTCGAGCGGGCCGGATACCGCGAGGAGGCTTACTTCAGCATCTCCCAAGCCCCCAGTGAGGACGACGACGGCCGGATCGTCGGCATGGTCGCGGTCTGCAGCGAGGTGACCGACCGGGTCGTCGGCGAACGGCGCCTGCGCCTGCTGCGCGACCTGTCGACCGGGGCTGCAGCGCCACGCGGCGTGGCGGCGACCTGCTACGAGCTCGTGGCCGCGATCGCCGACCACCCCCTCGACGTCCCCTTCACACTCCTCTACCTGCGGGAGCCGGGCGGACAGTTGGCACTCCGCGGCGCGACCGGGTTGCCGGAGGGTGGTCCGTTCAGTCCGCTCGTGTTTCTCCCGGAGGAGGGTGATGCGCCCTGGCCGCTGGTGGGTGCGGCCTCCGGCGACACGGTGCTGGTCGAGGACGTGGCGCGGCAGACAACGCTCCCCGGCGGCCCGTGGGGTGAGCCAACCCGAGTGGCGCTGGCGATACCTATTTGCCCGTCGGGCCGAGCCTCCCGGATCGGGGTGCTCGTGGTCGGGGTGATCTCGAACCATGCGCTCGACGGGGCTGACGGGGGTTTTACGAGCTGCTCATCGGGCAGGTCTCGGTCGCGATCCGAAATCGGGGGCCCACGAGGAGGAGCGGGAGCGGGGGGAGGCGCTCGCGGCGTTGAACCGGGCGAAGACGACCTTCTTGTCGAACGTCAGCCACGAGCTCCGCACCCCGCTGACGCTGATGCTCGGCTCGATCGAGGAGGGTCTGGCCGACGCCGCGCCGCCGCTTCCCCCGGCTGAGCGGGAACGGTTGGCGGTCGCCCTCCGGAACGCCCAACGACTGCTCCGTCTGGTCAACGCCCTACTCGATGTCTCGCGGATCGGGGCCGGGCGGGCCGAGGCGGTCTTCGAACCGACCGACCTCGCGGCGCAGATGGCGGATGTGGCCAGCACCTTTCGCTCGACAATCGAGCGGGCCGGTCGGGGCTGGTGTTGGTGGTCGATGCCCCGCCGCTTCCAGGGAGGATCGCGATCGATCGGGAGATTTGGGAGCAGGTTCTCCTCAACCTCCTCTTCAACGCGTTCAAGCACACCTTCGCGGGGGAAATCGCCGTCTCCCTGCGCTCGGCGGGCGGGGATCCAGGGGGGTTGGTCGAGCTTGAGGTCTGTGACAGCGGCGTCGGCATCCCACCGGAGGAGCTGCCACGGGTCTTGAAGCGCTTCCACCGGGTGCCGAGTGCGCGCGCCCGCACCTACGAGGGGACCGGGATCGGCCTCGCCCTCGTGCAGGAGCTGGTTCGGCTGCACGGCGGCGTGGTCCGGGTCGCGAGTGTCCCTGGTGCGGGCACGCGTTCACCGTCGCGATCCCGGCCCGCGGTTCGCTTCCCGCCGACCCCGCGACTCCCCCCGGTGAAGACCGCGCCGGTCAGCACGCCGCTCCCTTCCTTGCGGAAGCGAGCCGCTGGCTGGCGTGCGACCCCGTGTTACCTCCCCGGCCGGCCCCGCGGCCGGCCGGGGACGCGCCCGCGCCGCCCCCGTGCGTCCTGCTCGCGGACGACAACGTCGACGTCCGTGCCTACGTGCGGCGGCTCCTCAATCCCGTCTACGAGGTGGAAGCGGCCGCCGACGGCGCGGCGGCGCTGGCCGCGGCGCGGGAACCGTCACCGGACCTCGTCCTCGCCGGCGTGATGATGCCGGTGTTGGACGGCTTTGGCCTGCTCCCGGAGCTGCGGGCCACTCCCTGGACCAGCGCGGTCCCGGTCATCCTCCTCTTAGCCCGAGCCGGCGAAGAGTCCCGCGTCGAGGGGATGGAGGCCGGAGCGGACGATTACCTGCTCAAGCCGTTCTTCGCGAAGGATCTCCTGGCACGGGTCGGGGCGCGGATCGAGCTGACCCGCCTCCGGGCGGAGCTGATTCGGAGCGAACGGGAGCACGCGGCGGCCGAGGCGGCGGTAGCGGCCCGGGACCGGTTCCTCTTCATCGCCGCCCACGAGCTGCGCATTCCGGTCACCTCGGTCAAGGCCGCCGGCCACCTGCTTAACCGGGCGCACCGGCGAGGAGAGCAAGACCCGGGCCGTCTCGGCCGCTTCGTCGCCCGCCTGAACGAGCCTCATGGACGACCTGCTCGACGTCTCCCAGCTCCACCTCGAGCAACTCCCGCTGCGGCCGCGGCCGATCGACGCCGCCGACCTCGCGCGACGAGCGGTCGACGACCGGCGGGAGCACCTCGCGGAGCCGAGCCGGCTGCGGATTGAGGTGCCGGACGGCCCCGTCCCGATCGTCGCCGACCCGGCGCGCCTGGAGCAAGTGCTCGGCACCCTGCTCGACAACGCCGTCGCCTTCGCGCCCCATGGGGAGATCCTGGTCACGGTGCGGCCGGAAGCGGACGGTGCCATGATCGTCGTCCGCGATGACGGGATCGGGTTGACACCGGGGACGGCGGAGTTGATCTTCGCGCCATTTGGCCGCTCCCCCAACGTCGAGGGTCGGCAGTTGGCTGGGCTCGGCCTCTACATCGCCCGTGGCATCGTCGAGCAGCACGGCGGCTCGATCCGGGCGGAGAGCGAAGGGGAGGACGTGGGCACGACCATTCGCACCTGGCTCCGGGGCCGCCTGTCCCCGGCCGCCGTCGACCGCGGCTGATCAGTTCGCGCTCCCGCTGCCTTCCTTCGAGACGACGATCGGCCCCATTTGCGCGACCGGGTCGATGGCCGGCGTCTCCGGGCTCCTAACTCGAGGCGGACCTCCTCGGTGATGAGACCAAGCCGGTCTGCTACGTCAACGTCCCGCCGTGCCCGTCGCCGGGTGTCGCCTCCGCCACCGATCGGGCGCGTCCCGGCCGCTTAGGTGGCGGTCCTTGGCGGCGTAGGGCCGTAGCGGGACGCGCACCGAAGAGTTTGTGTCCCGCGCACACTAACTACTGATCAGCCAGGCAGACCC
>CADCWL010000257.1 GCA_902806405.1 uncultured Thermomicrobiales bacterium
CGCCGACGCCGGGGGGGCGGCGGCGGACCGGCGGCGGCGGCGGCGAGGCGGCGGCGACCGCGCCACCAACACCAACACCAACACCAACACCAACACCAGCACCGTCACCGTCACCGTGACGGGCGGCGGCGGCGGCGGCGGCGGGATCTGCGCCGGCGTCCCCTTCGAGTCTGGCACCGGCAACGTCACCCAATGCGGGACCATCCCGGGGTCGTCCACCTTCTCATGCGTCTGCGCGGAGAACGCGTGCCTCGCCGACGCCACCTGCGACGAGGTGCAGCCCTGCCGCAGAGGCATCCTCGGGGAGGGCTGCCCGAGCGGGCAGACCTGCGTCGGCGGACTCGGTTGCGGGGACAAAGCCGAAGGGTGCCTTCGTCCGTGCCCCAACCCGGGGCCCCTTGTCCCGCCGGCCTAGGCAAAGCACCCCGTATGCTGGGCGACAATAGGCGGCCAACCGGGGGGCAGCCGCGCGGGCGATGGGAGGGGGCGGGGATGGACGGGGAGCGCTTCGACGACCTGGCCAGGGTGCTGGCGGGGCCGGGGGACCGGCGGGGGGCGCTTCCGTCCTAGAGCGTGTGCGGGCGGCCCGGCCCCGTCCCCCAAGGTCCACAACAGCATCTAAGCGCATGCCCCCCGAGGGCGGTGGGCGAGCGCACCGCCCCGCTCACTCGATGCCCCGCCCGCACCCCTTGCAAGCCGCTCACGCCTCGGCGTTCCCTGTCCGCTTCCGCCGCGCCGCGTCGCCCGCCCGGTTCGGCCCCGCCGCCTTCGCGACCACCCCACCAGGCGGTCGTTCCGCTCAGGCCGCGTGGACCGCTTCTCCACCCCCTCGGACGCGGAACGGGACGACGCCGTCGCCCGCCACGGCTACGAGCCCGAGGGGGTCGCCTGCGTCGTCTGCGATCGGCCGGCGCCGAACACCGTGCCGCTGGTCCGCCTCTGGCACGGGCCGTCCCGGCAGCACTCGTTCACGGTCGTGCCGGCGGTCCTGCACGAACCGGGGGCGCTTCAAGCGGACCATCGCCGCCGCCGGCCTGCCCGACGTCCGGCTCCACGACCTGCGGTACGGCTACGCCACGGCGTTCGTCGGAGCCGGGGTGCCCGCCCAGACGGTCTCCGGGATGCTCGGCCACGCCACCGTCGGCATCACCCTCGACCTCGACGCCCACCCCGACGTCGGCGACCGGGCCGCGGCGCTGGAGCGCGCCGTCGGGATGCTCGGCGACGCCCCCGCAAAGGCCGCGACGGGGGCCCGCCCCGCCCCGCGTGTCCCCCTCGTGACCCCGGGGACCGCCGCCGACCGAGAAGGACGCGGACGTACGCGGAGCAGAGCGGCTCCGGCCCGGTCCGTTAGACGGGAACGACCAGGTTCTTGAGGACGTCGCCGGAGAGGGAGGCCCGCATGGCGCGGTCGAAGTCCGTCAGGGGGTAGCTGTCGGCGAGGAGGCGATCGACATCGATGCTGCCGTCGGCGAGGGCGGCGATCGTCTTCGGGTAGCAGAACGGGCCGAGGTGGCTGCCGTGGATGTTTAGCTCCTTGGAGTCGCCGATGATCGTCCAGTCGACTGTGGTCGGCTCGTTGAAGACGCTGAACTCGACGAAGGTGCCGAGCTTGCGGATCATCTCCAGCCCCTGGCGGACGCCGGCCGGATTGCCGCTCGCCTCGATGTAGACGTCGCAGCCGTACCCCTCGGTCAGGTCCCGCACCTTCTGGACGCTGTCCTCCTCGAGGACGTTGATCGCAACGTCGGCACCGTACTCCCGGGCCAGGTCGAGCCGGTACGGTTTGGTGTCGAGGGCGATCAACTGGCCGGGCTTGCTCAGCTTGGCGATCTGGAGCATGCCGAGGCCGATGTTGCCGACGCCGCAGACGACGACGGTGTCCCCCTCCGCGATCTCGCCGCGATCGACGGCGTGCCAGGCGCAGGCGATTGGCTCGACGTAGGCGGCCTGGCCGTCGCTCAACCCCTCGGGCACCTGGTGGACGCGGGCGTTGGCGGGGTAGAGGTTGTACTTGGCCATGCCCCCGTTGGTCTGGCGCTTGAAGCCGAAGATGTGGTGGCGCTGGCACATCCAGTATTGGTCGCGCCGGCAGTAGCGGCACTCGCCGCAGGGGACGATCTGCTCGGCGACGACGCGGTCGCCGAGGGCGACGCCGTGCCGCTCGGCCGCGCCGTCGCCGAGGGCGACGACGCGACCGGCGTACTCGTGACCGGCGACGACCGGCCCCTCGACGTAGCCGGGCTTGCCGTCCCCGCCCCAGAAGAGGGGGCCGCCGAGAAAGCACTTCATGTCCGAGGCGCAGATGCCGACGGCGCCGACCTCGATCAGCAGCTCGCCCGGCCCTGGCTTCGGCACGGGCACCGCCTCGACGCGGTAGTCCTTCGGGCCGTGGGTGACCACGGCCAGCATCGTCTCGTCGACCATCCTCGGCGCCTCCTCCGGCGGTCGGCGCGCCCGCGCGCCCGGTGTGTTCCCTCGACCCGCAAGGATAGCCGAGCCGCCGGGCGATCGCCGTCCGTTTCGTCGGTGCCCGGATGCCCGGCACCGCGGGCAACGCGGAGCGCGGACACGGGCCAGCGAACGACCAGGGGGCAGGCGATGACGGCCGAGGCCACGTCGATGACGGCCGACGAGCTGGAGCGGATGCCGGAGGACGCGAACCGGTACGACCTGATCCGGAGGTGCTGACGCCGTGCCGCCGACAGGATGCCGGCACTGCAAGCTCGCCGGCACGTCCGTGCGGCTGCCGAGCGAGTGAGCGGCCCCCTGGGGGCCCGGGCGTGGTCGGCGGCGAGGGGGGATTCGTGCTCGACCCGGACATGGTGCTGGCTCCGGGCGTGGAACTTGTGCGCTCCGAGCGGCTGCCGTCGGTGCAGTAGTGGGATCGCTTCGCGCGGCTCGTCCCGGACTTGGTCGTGGAGGTCGTCCCGCCGTCCGACACCCGGGCGGGGATCGAGGCGAAGGTCGCCCTCTCGTCCGGGGAGAAGGTGCCGCTCGTGCTGGTCGTCTATGCGCGGCGGCGGACGGTTCGCGTCCGCACCCCCGAGAACGGCGACCGCAATTTTTAACTGAAGCCGACGAGCTCGACGGCGGGACGGTGCCGCCGGGCTTTCGGGTGGCGGCGGCGCGGCGCTTCGCGTCGGCCAGCGGCACCCCTTGACCGGCTCGGCCACGGCACGGTTCCGGAGGCGACGGAGAGCGCGGTCGTGACGGCGGCGACCGCAACATTGATGGGGGATTGCGGGGTTGGAACAACTCCCGGCCGACGACGACCGCCGCACGCCCATCAGGGGGTACGGCACCGCCTGCCGCAGCGGGTGTCGCGCCACGGACGGACCACTGGGTCGTCATTGCCGGGGATGGATTCGTCCGCGAACACGACCCCGGCGGCGTCTCCGACGAGAGCGGCATCGCCCTCGCGCGGAGCCCGGTCGTCCTGGTCGGTCCGGGCGTCGCCTTCGTCCGCTCCGACCGCGTCGCAGCGGATGACGTCGGCTACCCGGATCTCGCCTCGGATCTCGAGGTCGAGGTGTGCTCGTCGTCGAACCCGCCGGCGTCCGTCGCGGAGAAGCGGACGGCGTACGACCGGGCGGACGTCCCGCCGCTGCGGAGCCCCGACCCGAGGCGAACGGTGCGCGTCCGAGCGGCGGACGGGGCCGATCGCCTCGGGATCGGAACGGGCGGGCGTGACGGAGGCGACGTGATGCCCGGGTTCAAGGTGCCGGGCCCCCGGTTCATCGACCGAAGCAGGGCGGGGCGCTCGCACGCCGTCTTCACCGGCCGCCGGCGCCGGAACGGGACCCGATCGTGATGCCCCGGCTCCAGGCGACGCCGCGGGGCTTAGGCGGACGCGCCCTACCCCTTCGTCGCCCCCGCCGTCAGGCCGGAGATGTAGTTGTCGACGAAGAAGGAGTAGGCGATGGCGACGGGGACGGAGCCGAGGATGCCGGCGGCCATCAGCGAGCCCCACTGGTAGACGTCGGAGCGGATCAGGTCGCTGACGACGCCGACGGGGACGGTCTTCATCTCGCCGGAGCCCATCAGGACCAGGGCGTAGAGGAACTCGTTCCAGCCAAGGGTGAAGCAGAAGATGCCGGCCGAGAGGACCCCCGGCAGGGCGAGCGGCATCACGATCCGCCACATCGCCTGGAAGCGGGTCGCGCCGTCGACCAGGGCGGCCTGCTCCAGCTCGACCGGGATCGTCCGGAAGTAGCCCATCAGAAGCCAGCTGGCGAAGGGGATGAGGAAGGTCGGGTAGGTGAAGATCAGCGCCCAGTACTGGTTGTAGAGGCCGAAGCGGGAGACGACCTGGGCGAGCGGGATGAAGAGGAGCGTCGGCGGGACGAGGTAGGCAAGGAAGATGACGACGCCCCAGAGATTGCCGCCGGGGAAGCGGAAGCGGCCGAGCGCGTAGCCGATCAGGACGCTGCAGAGCAGCGAGAGGACGGTGGCGCCGACGGTGACGACGAAGGTGTTGAGGGTCCAGCGCAAGAATTCGGTCTCGGTGAAGAGGTAGCGGTAGTGCTCGATGGTGGCGCCGATCAGGAAGAAGGGATTGGCGTTCGTGTCGAGCAGCAGCCGATCCGGCTTGAGCGAGACGATCAGCATCCAGGCGAAGGGGAAGAGCAGAAAGACGGCGTAGAACGCAAGCGGCAGGTAGAGCCGAAAGATCCGATTCCCGAACGAGTTGCTGCCGACCATGCGCGTCTCCTCTGCCCGTAACGGCCTTGTCGGCGTCGATATCGTGGTAGGGGCGCCGCTGGCCGGTCCCTACCGTCCATCCGTCCCCAAGCGTTAGTCCTCAGTCCTCGGCGCGGATGTAGCGGAGGAGGAGGATGCCGACGACGGCGAGGACGGGGAAGAGGGAGAGGGCGATCGCGGCGGCCTGGCCGACGTCGGAGAAGCCCATCGTCTCGTAGGCGTAGGTGCCGAAGATGTGGGTCGAGCTGGCGGGGCCGCCCTTGGTCAGGACGTAGATCAGCTGGAAGTCGGAGAAGGTCCAGATCAGGGAGAAGAGGGTGCTGATCAGGACGATGTTGCGGATCGTCGGCAGGGTCACGGAGAGGAAGCGCTGGAACGGACTCGCGCCGTCCAGGGCCGCCGCCTCGTGGAGGTCGGGGGAGACGGCCTGGAGGCCGGCCAGGATCGAGACGGCGAAGAAGGGGATGCCGCGCCAGACGTTGGCGAGGCAGATCGAGGCCATCGCGTTGGCCCGACTGCCGAGGAAGTTGATCCGGTCGGCGGCGCCGATCAGGCCCCAGTCCCGGAGCAGCCAGGTGATCGGGCTGGAGACGCTGTCGAAGAGCATCAGGAAGGCGAGGCTGCTGATCGCGGTCGGCACGATCCAGGGGAGGAGGAGTCCGGCCCGCAGGAAGCGGCTGAAGCGGAACGTCTGGTTCAGGGCGAGCGCCATGCCGAGGCCGAGCAGCAGCTTGAAGGGGACGGTGACGAGGCCGTAGACGAAGGTGTTCTGGACGGTGCGGAGGAAGATCGTGTCCTCCAGCAGGAACCGGTAGTTCTGGAACCAGATGAACTCGAAGTCGGCGAACCCGACCGTCTTGTCGGTCAGCGAGTAGTAGATGCCGAGCAAGAACGGGTAGGCCATGAACAGGAGCAGGACCAGCCCACCCGGCACCATGAACAGGTAGGCGAGGGTCGACTCCCGCTCCATGAACCGCGCCCAGCCGGAGGGGCGACGGCGCGGAATCGTCGGGTTCGCCGCGCGCACCGGGACGACGCTCACCGGTCACCTCCAAGCGGGAAGACGGAAGAGGAAGGGACCGGAGGCTGGACGGCGGGCGCCGACCCGCCGTCCAGCCCGGCCCCTTCCCCTCCGGCCTTGACCTAGCTGCCGTAGATCCGCTCGAGCTGCTGGGCGCCGCGGGCGATGGCGCCGGCGGCGTCGCCCGACTGGATCGCCTGGGCGAAGGTGTCGGAGACGACGTAGCGGGCCGACACCTCGGCCGCCTTCTGGTTGGTGGGGCCGGCAAAGCCGGCGTTGCGCGCGAAGTTGGCGACCTGGACGAAGGGCGCCAGCGACGGGTCCTCGGTGTAGATCGGCAGCTCGGCGAAGGCAGCAGTCGCCGGGATGATGTAGCCGTCCTGGGCCTCCAGCCACGGCTGGAGGTGCTCCTTCGAGGTCCACCAGGCCAGGAACTCCTTGGCCGCGTCCTGGTTCTCGGACGAGGTCAGGATGCCGTAGGACCAGCTCCCGAGCGACATGAACTGCCCGGTCGGGCCGGACGGGTGCGGCGCGTGCCAGATGTCGGCCGGATCGACGAGCACCGGGTAGTCGGTGCCGGCGGCGCCGGCCTTGGCCTTCTGCGCCGTCAGGTAGATGGAGCTGCCATTGAGGGTGGTCGCGATCTGGTCGGAGAGGAAGGCGCGGTTGTTGGCGGTGTCGTCCCACGAGAGGCCGGCCTCGTCGAACGACGTGCCCCAGGCCTCGACGAAGCGCTCCATGCCGGCGACGAACTCCGGCGTGTTGAAGGCGACGGTCTTGCCGTCCTCCTGGACCTCCATCGCGCCGTGGGACCACATGTAGGAGTAGGCGAAGCCGGGGGGGTCCCCCGGGCTGCGGCTGAACGCCTGGCCGATCGGCTTGCCCATCTCCTTGAGGCGGGCACCGACGGCGAAGAGCTCCTCCCAGGTCTTCGGGAAGTTGTTCTTCGGGTCGGCCACTCCGGCCTGCTCCAGGTAGCTGATCCGGTAGGCAAAGGCGGCACTCGAGGTGCCGACCGGGATCGAGAACCACTTGCCGTCGACGGCGGTGGTGTCGACCGCCCAGGGGTAGAAGCCGCCCATCGACTCGCTGAGGGCGTTGGCGACGTCGTCGAGCGGGACGAGGTTCTCGTAGTAGAGGTACGGCCAGGGGGGCCTCAGCTCGACGATGTCGGGGCCGGAGCCGCCCTCGACGGCGGCGGCGATACGGGTCTGGATGTCCGGCCAGTTGATGTAGTCGGGGGTGATCTGGACGTTGTTCTGGCCGCCCCACTCGTCGACCTGCTGCTGGAAGAAGCCCTGCGCGTCCTGCACGAAATAGCTGCCGGCGAGCACGCTGAGCTGCCGCTGCCGGATGAAGGCGGGAGCGCGCCGGGCGGGGGCGGCGGCGGCATGGCCGGTCGCACCGAGGACGCCGGCCAGGGCCGGGGCGGAGAGACCGAGGGCGGTGGCGCGCTTGAGCACTCCGCGGCGGGAGTAGCGGAGTCGGGTTGCCTCGCGGATCAGGTTCTGGGCTTGGCTCTGGGCGTGATCGTTGCTCATGTAGTGTCCTCCTCGACACGGGGGCCTGTCCTGCTCGAAACCCCGGCCGGCGCAACGCTGCTCCGACGCTTCCTGAAGGGGATCGTGGGCGCGGACGGTTCCGATGGAGCCGGATGGATGGCGCCCGGCGCCGGCGCCTCGGAGCGGCAGGGTACGGCGAAACGGCGGGGGCGTCAACAGGGAGCAAGCGGCGCCGGGCGAGAGCGCCTCCGCGGGAGCGCCCCGCGGTTCACGGCGGCGGCCATGGCGCCGATCGCGTGGCCGGCCCTCATCACCGCTCCGTGGCCACCCGCCGACGTCCGGAGCGCGGGACCCGGCTCGTTGCCGCCGCCGCACTACCCGGACGGCGGCGTTCCGCTCGCGCAAGGACCCGCGCCCGTCCCGGACGATCGCGGCGCGGCGCGGTTGATGCGACGGGCTTTGGAAAGCACGGTATCCGGCGACCCGGACGGGGACCCGCCGCGGCACGGGGAGCGCCACGCCATGACGACCCTCTACACGTTCGGCGACTCGATCCTCGACTGCGGCCGGTACAACGTGCACGGCGTCCACCCGGGGGGCCTGCTGACGCGCAACGACGACCGGCTGTTCCCGGAGTTCCGTGGCCAGGACCTCGCCTCCCGCGGCCCGGCGCGGCTCGAGCACCGCGCGGTCGACGGCGCCACGGTCCGCGGCCTGCCGGCTCAGGCCCGCGGCCTGGCGATCGCCGCCGACGGGGTCGCCCTGTTGACGATCGGCGGCAACGACCTGCTGACGGGGCTCCTGGCCGACGCCGGCCCGGGCCTGCGGGCGTTCGCGGCCGCGCTCGACGCGTTCCTGCGCGCCCTCCCGATCCGGCCGGTCCTGGTCGGCACCGTCTACGATCCGACCTTCGGCGACGACGCCCGCAACTTTCTGGGCGTCGACCCCCGCCTGGCCCGGGCGAACCACCGGCGGGTGAACGAGGTGCTGGGAGCGTCAGCCGCCCGGTACGGCGCCCTCGTCGACCTGCACGCGCACTTCTTGACCGGCGACCCGTCCTGGTTCGCAATGGAGATCGAGCCGAGCCTGGTCGGCGCCTCGGAGGTTCGGCGCTGCTTCTGGCCGCACCTGGCCGGCGAAGGATCATGACCCGGGCGCGCGCCGGAAGGGGATTGGATCCAGCGAGGGGGTACCCGTGACCGGGACGGGTCGGCGAGGGGGGCCTTAGGGTGACGGTGCCGGCGATACCCGTCCTCGACGGGCACAACGACGCCTTGCTCCGCCTCTACCGGGCCGAGCGGGAGGGGGGCGACACGTTCCTCGACGGCGGCGGTGCCGGCCACCTCGATCTCCCGCGCGCCCGCGCCGGTGGACTGGCCGGCGGCTTCTTCGCCGTCTTCGTGCCGCCGGGCGTGGCCGTCGACGACGACGTGCGGGTCGGTGAGCCGGACCTCGACGTGACGATCACCGATGCCGGCTACGAGGTGCCCCTGGCGCCGCCGATCGACGCGACCTACGCGCGGCGGGCGACGCTGGCGATGGTCGCGCGCCTCTTCCGCCTGGAGGAGCGGTCCGGCGGGCGGCTCCGCGTCGTGCGCACGGTGGACGAGTTAACCGCGGCGATGGGCGGCGGCGTGCTCGCGGCCATCCTCCATCTCGAGGGGGCCGAGGCGATCGATCCGGACCTCGACGCCCTGGAGGTGCTCTACCGCGCGGGCCTGCGCTCCCTCGGCGCGGTCTGGAGCCGGCCCAACGTCTTCGGACACGGCGTGCCCTTCCGTTACCCCGCCTCGCCGGACACGGGACCCGGCCTGACCACGGCCGGACGCGACCTCGTCCGCGCCTGCAACCGGCTCGGCATCGTGCTCGACCTCTCGCACCTTAACGAGCGAGGCTTCTGGGACGTGGCCGCGCTCTCGACCGCGCCGCTCGTCGCCACCCACTCCGCCGCGCACGCGATCTGCCCCTCGACGCGGAACCTGACCGACCGCCAACTCCACGCCATCAGGGTGTCGGACGGGCTGGTCGGGATGAATTTCGAGGTGAGCGCGCTGCGCCCCGACGGCTACGACGAGCCGGACACGCCGCTCGCCGTCCTGGTGCGGCAGGTCGATTACCTCGTCGCCCGTCTGGGCATCGAGCGGGTCGGCTTCGGATCGGACTTCGACGGGGCGACGATGCCGCGGGCGATCGGCGACGCGGCGGGCCTGCCGCGCCTGGTGGGGGCGCTTCGCGCCCACGGCTACGACGACGGCGCCCTGCGCCAACTCGCCCACGAGAACTGGCTGCGCGTCCTCCGGAAGACCTGGCGAGATTGATGAGAGCCTGTTACGCACGTTGCGGGAGTCCGCCAAACGAGTTCGGCCCACGGGGGCCACCACGGGCCGAGAACGAAGGCGCCCCGCGCGGAGGATGACGCTGCGAAGCAGGCGCGGCAGGATTGGCTGAACCGGATCTGTGCGTAGACCCAACCGGGAACCACGCACCCATGGGTGGAGCTTTCGATGTCGGAGCGGATCGTCCGACCCTATCGCGGCGCGGAAGACCTGCGGAAGATGCAGGCGCTTGTCTCGGCCGCGTACGAGCAAACGGACATGCGGATCGGCGATGTTGCCTGGATCGTCCGCGTCCACACCCATCGCGAGCTGGGGCTCGATATCCGCTTGTGGGAAGACGGCGGAGCGCTTGTCGGATGGACCTTCTTCCAATCGAGCGGCGGCTTCAATCTTTTCGCGGCGCCCAGGGCCGCGACCGATCACCTGATCGACGAGATGCTCGCGACCGTCGAAGGCATGGCGCGCGAGGCGATCGCCGCCGGCGATGCGATGAGCTCCGTCTCCACCTACGGCGTCTTGCCTCGGCGTTCGGCGCTGGATCGTGCCCTTGCCTCGGGCCTGGAGCGGAACGGCTTCACGCGCGATGGGGGCGACGGCGTGCTCGCGAAAGAGCTGACAACGCTCGTGGAACCGTCTGTCCCGCCCGGTTATCTGCTGGCGACCGTCGATACCCCGCAGCGGATCATCGGCCGGGTCGAGGCGCATCGTGCCGCGTTTGCGCCGTCCGAAGTCACCCGCAAGATGTACGAGCGCGTGCGCCGCACCTGGCCCTACCGCCAGGAACTCGACCAGATCGTCGAGACCGAGTCCGGCGAAGTCGTTGCGTTCTGCACGGCGTGGATCGACGAGGAGAACGCGGCAGGTCTGCTGGAACCGGTCGGCACCCATCCAAACCACCAGCGGCGGGGATTGGCGGGCGCTGCCTGCCGCGCCGCGTTGATCGCGTTGCGCGATGCCGGCGCGCGCACGGCACAGGTCGCCTTCGCCGCGCCGCGGGCGCGCGCGCTCTACGAATCACTCGGCTTCACCCTGGCCTACGACGACCATTCCTACACGAAGGCGTTGTCCTAGAGCCTGTCATGGACTTAGGGCCGCGAGGGTAAGCAGGCGATGGAGCATGAGGCAGGCGAACGCCAGGAAGTGCGGGCCGGCGACCGTCGCGGGCAGCCGTTCGAAGTCGCGCGCCGGGCGCCGGAACCGGGTCGCCCAGGCGAAGGAGCGCTCCACGACCCAGCGGCGGGGCAGCAGCACGAACCCCCGCTTGGCCCCGGGCAGCTTGACCACCTCCAGCAGCTTGACCACCTCCAAGCGAGTACCGTGCGCCACCTCGGCCGCGGGCGCGGCGCCGGTGTAGCCCTGGTCGACGAAGGCCACCGCGACGCGCTCCCCGGTCGCCGCCTGCACCGCCGCGGCCAGATCCCCGACTTGGTCCCGGTCCTGCTCGCTCGCCGGCGCCACCGGCAGCGCCGGGAGGTGCCCCAGCGTGTCGACGGCGAGGCGGGGCTTGATGCCCATGCGCCGCTTGTGCCCGTCCCAGCCGGCGCGGGCGCCGCTCGCCGGCGTGCTCTGCGCCATGCGGCTGTCCAGGATCGCCGCCGTCGGCTCGTCGGCGCGGCCCTCGGTCCACCTCAGCAGCGCCCGCAGGTCGTGCACCATCGCCTCGAAGCAGCCCGCCTCGATCCAGCGCCGCGCCTGCTGGGAGACCGCCGGCCAGGGAGGGAGGCTGGTGGGCAGCATCCGCCATTGGGCGCCGCCGCGCACGATCCAACGCAGGGCGTCGAAAACCTCGCGCAGGTCGTGGCGCGCCGCTGCGGGGCCTCCGGACCGATCAAGGCCACGTAGGGGGCGACGAAGGCCTTTTCGTCGTCGCTCACGTCGGTCGGGTACGGCTTGCGGGCTTGCGTTTCCATGCGGCAAGCGTACCAAGTCCATAACAGGCTCTCGCCGCCGGGCGAGCCGCCGATCGTCTTCTCGTCCGCCCCGCGTGATCGATCAGCCGGAAACCTCGGCCGACAACCGCCTGGCAAGCGCCAGGTTGTCGCGGAGACGATCGGTCAGCGGGCGCTCGGTCGAAAAGTCTTCGAAGGAGACCCAGCCGTCGTAGCCGACCCGGCGGAGGGCGCGGAAGAGGGCGGGGAGGTCGACGAGGCCGTCGCTCAGGGGCGCCCACTCGGCGCGCCAGGCGGTGCCGCCGCCGGGGCGCGGGCCGGCTGCGACCCAGCGGGCGTTCTTGAGGTGGACGTGGGCCAGGTAGGGGCCAAGCGTCTCGAGGCCGAGGCGGTACTGCTCGTGCCCCTCGTGGACCATGTTGCCGGCGTCGTGGATGACGCCGACGTCTTGGGGATCGAAGGCTTCGAGGAAGGCGGCGGCGGCGCTGGCGCTGGGGAGGAGGCTGCCATGGTGGATCTCGGCGAGCGCCCGGACGCCGTGCCGCCTCGCCAGCGCGGCAACCTCCCGGTACTGGCCGAGGGCCCGGTCGCGGAGCGGGAGGTACGCGCTCTCGCCGTCGTACTTCGGGACGTTGATCCGGAGCGCCGGGGCGCCGAGGAGCGCGGCGCCGCGCATCGCCCGCTCGACCGCGGCCGGGTCGTCGCAGCCGGCGTAGGCGCCGACGACGGGGGTCTCCAGGCCGGCGCCGCCGGTCATGGCGCGGACCCGGAGGGCGTCCTCGGGGAATGTGGCGAGGGGCCAGGTGCAGCGGTTGCCGGCCCAGAAGCCGGGGCGACCGTCCGGCGACGGTTGCTGGTCGACGACGCGCCACTCGACGCCGTCGTAGCCGAGCTCGCCCAGGGTCGCGACGGCCTCCTCGGGCGTCAGCTCCGGCAAGCCGACGGTGAAGACGGCGAAGCGCATGGATGACTCCTTCGCGTCTCTGCGAGACGTCCCCGACTCGGTCGACGCCGTCTCGCCGCCCCGGGTTGGGGCTTTGGGCTAAACCCACGAATCCCCCCGGGTCCGAGGTCTGGACCGACGCGGACCGGAGGGGTGGGCCGGGCGGTCATCCCGGCGACGGCAGCGTGATCCGTTCGCCCGAAGCCGCGGAGCGGTAGATGGCGAGGATGATGTCGACCGCCTTGCGGGCCTCCTCGCCCGGGAAGGGCGGGGGCTCGCCGGCGCGGAGGGCGGCGAAGACGGCGCGAAGCTGGCGGCCGTGGGCGGCCCCGAACGGCTCGTCCGGGTGGGCGCCGGCGGTCCACTCGCGGTCGCGCGGGGTGAGGAGGGCGTCGGCGGCGGGCCGCTCGGCGGCCCAGACGGTCAGGCGGCCCCCCTCCAAGACGGCGCGTCCCTCGGTGCCGACGATCTCGACGCGGACGGGCCAGTCTCTGCTCGCCGTGGTCGTCCCCTGGATGGTGCCCAGGGCGCCGCTCGCGAAACGGAGGGCGGCGGTCGCGGTGTCCTCCGCCTCGATCGGGTGGGCGAGGGTGGCGGTCTGAGCGGCAAGGCTCTCGACCGGACCGAGCAGCCACTGGAGGAGATCGATGGTGTGGATGCTCTGGTTCATCAGGGCGCCGCCGCCGTCGAGCGCCCAGGTGCCGCGCCAGCCGCCGGAGGCCGCGTAGTAGGCGGGGGTGCGGCGCCAGTGGACGACGGCGTTGCCGACGACCGGCCGGCCGAGGAGACCGGCGTCGAGGGCGCGCTTGAGGCGGAGGGTGTCCGGGGTGAAGCGGGTCTGGAAGATCACGGAGAGGGTCACGCCGGCGGCGCGGCAGGCGCCGATCATGCGCTCGATCCCGTCGGCGGTGATCGCCATCGGCTTCTCGGTGATCACGTGCTTGCCGGCCGCCGCCGCCAGGACCGCCTGCTCCGGGTGGAGGCCGGACGGGGTGGCGAGGACGACGATGTCGACGTCCGGCCGGGCCAGCAGCGCCTCCAGCGTGGCGTGCCATGCGGCACGGTGCCGCCCGGCGAGCTCCCGTCCCGCCTCTTCCCGCGGCTCCGCGACGGCGACGACGCGGGCGCCGTCGAGCCCGGCGATCGCCTCCGCGTGCAGCTTGCCGATCGTCCCGGCGCCGACGACGCCGACACCGAATCGCCCGATCACGGTGCGCTCTCCCCGCTGACGCCGCCGACCGCGGGACGCCGACGCCTCATGTCCACGCGATGCCCTGCTCTCGGAGCAACCCCTTGAAGGCGGCGGCCGCCGTGCCGAAGAGCGCCGGCCCGGTGAAGCCGGAGAAGGTGCCTCCCGCCGTCAGGTGCGGCTCCAGGGAGAAGACACCGTCGAAGCCGGAGGCGCGGAGGGCGGTGATCGTCTCCCGCCACCCGCCGTCCCCCTCGCCGGCAGGGACGACCTCGCCGCTGCCGAGACGCGCGTCCTTGACGTGGACGGCGGCGACGAAGGGGCGGAGGAGCTCGTACCCCTCGGCGAAGGGGCGGACGCCGCACTGGACGAAGTTGGCCGGGTCCCAGACCGCCCGCAGGCTCGGCGAGGCGAGGGTGGTGAGGAGGTCATGGCAGCGGGCCGGCGTGTCGCCGTAGATCCCCTTCTCGTTCTCGTGGAGCAGGGTGACGCCGGCCGCCTCGGCCTGCCGCGTGAGGCGGCCCAGGCGGTCCAGAACCGCTTCCCGGTGGCGGGCGGGGTCGTCGCCGGGCGGGAGGAAGAAGGAGAAGACGCGGATCACGCGGCAGTCGAGCCGTTCGGCGACGGCGAGGGCGCGGCGGAAGCGGACGAGGTGGGCGTCGAAGTCGTCGCCGATCGGAATCTTGCCGATCGGGGAGGCGACGGCGGCAACGCGGACGCCGCCGGCGGCGAGGGTCGTCGCGACTCGGATCAACTCGTCGTCGGCGAGATCGAGCACGTTGGTGTCCCAGGCGCCGCGCAGATCGAGGCGGGAAATCGCCTCACCCGCCAGAACCTCGAGCTGGCGTTCGAGGTCGGGGTCGATCTCGTCGGCAAAGGCGCTGAGCTGCCACACCGTCCCGTCCCCTCCCGGCAACGCCAAGGACCGGCGCCGCAGGCGTCGGCCGGAGGGCACGGTACGGCGCACCGGGCGCCGCGTCAACCGCCCGGGGGTGCGGCGGGCCGCCATGGTCGGACGACGAGCGGCGCGCCGACGCGCACGAGCGTGGGCGCGCCGGCGGGGTCGTAACCCGTGAGGCTCCGCCGGGTCGCGAGGCGTGGCCGCGGCCGGTCTTGCCCCTCGGTTTCCGGCGGG
>CADCWL010000258.1 GCA_902806405.1 uncultured Thermomicrobiales bacterium
CTGAAAGGGACTCCGGATGGTGGACCAAGCGTCCCCGGGGGTGGAGCCCGGTCCGTCTCCGCCCGGAGGAGCCCGCCCAGCGTCCTCGGACTGGCACGGGCACCGCTGCGGGGCGCGCTGTCGCTTTCCCCCTCCTTATAGAGATCGTCGCGGGGGCAATCTGTGTCACGGTTTTAGGAATATCTAACGTCGCGAACGCTACACGTCCCCCACTTCCGCATGGTGCGGGGCCGGTCCTCGACCCGGGCATCGGTGGTCACCCGGAGGTCGGAACAGGCCCGGCGACGCCGGCAACACTCCCCAACGACGGCGAGCGGGCTGTCAATAGCCGCCAACGGTCACCTATCCCCGCTCAACCCGCAACTCGGGGTCTCGTTGATCAAGCCCAGGGTCTCGGAAACCCGTGCGACGCGGGGGGAATGGCAGGAAAGCCGGATCACCGATCGTCACCCCCGCAGCTCACCCCCCACCCGCTGCTTCAGCACCTTCCCGATCCGCCCCCGCGCCTTCCCCAACTCCGCGTCCGTCAGCGCCCGGTCGGGCGCCGTGAACGTCACCCGGTACGCCAGACTCTTGCGTCCCTCCCCGACCTGCGGCCCCCGGTAGACGTCGAACAGCGCGATCCTGGTCGCCAGGGCGCCCGCCCCGGTGAGCAACGCCTGTTCAACCTCCCCGGCCGCGGCCTCCTCCGCGACGACGACCGCGAAATCCTGCTCGACCGGCAGGAAGCGCGGCACGCGTACCTCCCGGATCCCCGCCGCCGCCGCCGGCAGCAGCGCGTCGAGGTCCAGCTCGGCGACGCAGACCCGGTCATCCTCCAGTCCGAAGGCCGCCGCCCGGTCGGGTCGCAGCTCGCCGAGAAGGCCGACTCGCTCCCCGCTGAGGCAGAGCGCGGCGGCGCGCCCGGGGTGGAGCGCCGCGTGTTCCGCCCGCTCGAAGGTCGCCCCCAGGACACCCAGCCCGACGACGACCGCCTCGACCATCCCCTTCAGATCGAAGAAGTCGAGTGCCGCGTCGTCCGCGAACCGTCCGACCGCGTCCCGCCTCCCGGCGAGGACGATCCCCGCCAGGTTCGCCTCGCGCGGCAGCTCGTCCGCGCCGCGGGGCAAGTAGACCCGCGCCAGCTCGAAGAGGCGGACCCCCGCCTCGTGCTTCCGGTTCTCCGAGGCCGCCGCCAGAAGCGCCGGGAGGAGGGTCGGGCGGAGCACCCCGCGCTCGCTCTGGATCGGGTTCCTCAGCCGCAGCGCCCGCTCCGTCGGCAGGGCGTGGAGGAACCCGACCGTCCCCGCCTCGGGCGCCACCCGGGCCAGCTCCTCTTCGGCCGCGGCCACGTAGGTCACGGCCTCCCAGCCGCCGCCGGCGACGAGGAGCCGACGCACCTCGCGCTGGAGCCGGTAGACCGGGTCGCGCCGCACCGGGGCGGTCCCCCCCGTCGGCAGCGTCTCCGGCAGGGTGTCGTAGCCGACGACGCGCGCCACCTCCTCCACAACGTCGGCCGCCAGCGTCACGTCGTGCCGGTAGGTCGGTACCCGGACCCGAAGCGTGGCGTTCGGGCCATCGCCGTCGATCTCCGGCGCGAAGCCGAGCCGGGAGAGGACGTCGAGGACGACGGCCGTCTCGTAGCGAACGCCGAGCAGCCGCTCGATCTCGCCGAACGGCAACGCCAGGGCGGCCGGCTCGACCGGGTCCGGGTAGACGTCTGCGACGGCGGTGACTCGGCTGCCGGGGCACAGATCGAGGATGAGCTGGGCGGCCCGACCCGCCGCGTCGAGCGCCAGGTTCGGGTCCAGCCCGCGCTCGAATCGGGCCGAGGCGTCGCTCCGGAGCCGCAGCGCGCGCGACGTTCGCCGCACGGAACCCATCGCAAAGGTCGCCGCCTCCAGGAGGATGGTGCGCGTCTGCGCCTCGACCTCGCTGTGGAGACCGCCCATCACCCCCGCCACGCCGACCGCCCGGGCGGCGTCGGCGATGACGAGCATCTCCGGGTCGAGCACCCGCCGCTGACCGTCGAGCGTCTCCAACGCCTCGCCCGGCGTCGCCCGCCGGACCACGATCCCGCCCCCGGCGAGGCGGTCGCGGTCGTAGGCGTGCAGCGGCTGGCCCCACTCCAGCATCACGTAGTTCGTGACGTCGACCACGTTGTTGATCGAGCGCAGCCCGGCCGCTGCCAGCCGCCGGGTCAGCCACCCCGGCGACGGCCCGACCGTGACCCCCTCGATGATCGTCGCCGTGCAGCGGGGACAGAGGTCCGGCGCCTCGACCCGCGCGAGCGTCTCCCCAACCCGCGGCGCCGCCCCGAGATCGACGGCCGGCGGCGTCCGCAGCGGCTCCGCCGTCAGCGCCGCGGCCTCCCGCGCGATCCCGAGGACGGAGAAGGCGTGGACCAGGTTCGGCGTGATCTCGAACTCGACGATCGTCTCGCCCAGCCAATCGGCGAGCGGTGCCCCGACCGGCGCCTCCGGCTCCAGGACCATGATCCCCTCGTGTTCCTCGGAGATCCCCAGCTCCTTCTCCGAGCAGACCATCCCCTCCGAGCGCACCCCGCGGATCGTCCCCGGCTTCAGCGTCTTCAGGCTCTTGCCGTCGCCGTGGGCGTCGATCAGGCGGGCGCCGGCCAGCGCCAGGGCCACCGTCTGCCCCGCGGCGATGTTGGGCGCCCCGGTGACGACGGTCAGGTGGTGCTCACCCGCGTCGACCTCCGCCAGCACCAGGCGGTCGGCGTCCGGGTGCCGCGCCACGTGCCGGACCAGCCCGACAAAGACGTTCTCCCAACCAGCGCCGATCGTCTCGATCTTCTCGGCCTCGAGCCCGGCCATGGTCAACCGGCGAGCCAGCTCCGCCGGCTCCAGTCCGGTCGCGACGAGCTCACTCAGCCAACGGTAGGGAACCTTCATCGGGTCATCCTCAAGGGTCCGTAGCGGGAAATCGGCGGTCGAACGTTCGGCGGCGGTCCGCGCCCCCGGTCCCGCGTCCGAGCACCGTGCCTCAGGCGCCGGCGAACTGCCGCAGAAACCGCAGGTCGTTCCCGGCAAACGCGCGGACGTCGTCCACGCCGTCGCGCATCATGATCAGCCGCTCGATGCCGAGGCCGAAGGCGAAGCCGCTGTACCGCGCCGGGTCGTAGCCGACCCCTCCCAGCACCTTGGGGTGGACCATCCCGGCCCCCCCCATCTCCAGCCAGCCGGTCTGCTTGCAGACCCGGCACCCTTTGCCGCCGCAGATCGCGCAATCGACCGCGAAATCGACACCGGGCTCGACGAACGGGAAGAAGTCGCAGCGGAACCTGATCCGCCGCTCCGGGCCGAACAGTTGCCGTGCCAGCTCCCGGAGGACGCCCTTGAGGTCGGCCATCGTGATCCGCTCGTCGACCGCCAAGCCTTCGAGCTGGTGGAACATCCACTCGTGCGAGGCGTCCTGCGCCTCGTAGCGGTAGGCGCGGCCGGGGACCACCACCCGCACCGGTGGCTCCGTCGCCTCCATCGTCCGCGCCTGCATCGGCGAGGTGTGGGTCCGGAGCACGATCTCGGCGCCGCTGGTCTCGACCTGGATCGTATCCCAGACGTCGCGCGCCGGGTGATCGCTCGGGATGTTGAGCAGGTCGAAGTTGTACCGCCCCGTCTCCACCTCCGGTCCGAAGACCGTCTGGAACCCCATCAGCGCGAAGATTTCGCTCAGCTCGTCGATCATCCGGCTGACCGGGTGCGCCGTCCCGACGAGGGGAGCACGGCCCGGGAGCGTGACGTCGACGGCGTCGCCGGCCAACCGCCGCTCCAGGTCGGCCGCCGCCAGCCCACGCCGCCGCCCCTCGTGGGCCGCCGCCAGCTCCACCTTCAGGGCGTTCGCGGCGCGCCCGGCGGCGGGCCGCTCCTCCGTCGGCAACGAGCCGAGGCTCCGGAGAAAGAGGGTCACCTCCCCCCTAGCGCCGAGGTAGGCGCGCTCCCACCGTTCAATCTCCGGCAGGTCGTCGGCCGCGTTCAGCTCCGCCAACGCCCGCTCACGAATCGACCCGAGCGACTCCTGTACGACCACCACTCGTGACCCTCGCTCCGCTCCGTCGTGCTCGGCCCTGACCGGGTTTCCAAGTTCAGCGCCGGACTTTAGACCCGAGTCCCGACCGCGTTCGGGCAACAAAAAACCCCTCGGCAGGGACGAGGGGTCGCCGCGCGGTACCACCCTGCTTCGCCGGTCGCCCGGCGCGCTCTGCGACGGGGACCCACCGCTCGCCGACCCTCCATTGAGATCGGTGGGATCGGGAAGTGGCCCGTCTGCCCGGTAATGGCGGGCGACCAGGGGCGACTACCAGCACGCTCGGCGCGCCTTCACCGCCCGGCTCGGGAGGGAACTTCCCCGTCGCGCGACCGCGGCGGCTCGCAGTCCGGGCCCACCTTCCCTGGTCGGCGCGACGACGGGTACTCGGCTCCGTCATCGCCGTTCGCGCTCTTCGCTTGTTCCCATGATAGCAAAAGCGTGGACGACAAGGTCCTATACTCCGGGCTTCGGACTCGGCACGGGGTGGCTGGAGGGGTGCGGCAAGGAGCGCCCCTCCAGAACCGTGTCACCATCAGCCAATCGGGGAGGTCCATGGACACCATCGTCGAATCGGTCCACGGCCGCGAAATCCTCGACTCGCGCGGCAACCCGACCGTCGAGGTCGAGGTCGCGCTCGTCGGCGGCGCCGTCGGCGCCTTCGCCGTCCCCTCCGGGGCCTCGACCGGCGCCCACGAGGCGGTCGAGCTCCGCGACGGCGACCCGGGGCGCTACGGCGGCAAGGGGGTGCTGGGCGCCGTCGCCAACGTCGACGGTCCGCTGGCCGAGGCGGTTGTCGGCCTCGACGCACTCGATCAGGTGGGCGTCGACCGCGTGATGCGGGAGTTGGACGGGACGCCGAACAAGGGACGGCTGGGCGCGAACGCGATCCTCGGCGTCTCCCTCGCCGTCGCCCGCGCGGCGGCCGACGCCGTCGGCCTCCCCCTCCACCGCTACCTCGGCGGCCCGAACGCGCGGACGCTGCCGGTGCCGATGATGAACATCCTCAACGGCGGCAAGCACGCCCAGGGCTCGAGCGTCGACATGCAGGAGTTCATGGTGATGCCGGTCGGCGCACCCTCCTTCGCTGAGGGGTTGCGCTGGGGCACGGAGGTCTTCCACGCCCTCAAGGGGGTCCTCAAGGCGGGCGGTCACAACACCAACGTCGGCGACGAGGGGGGCTACGCGCCGAGCCTTGGCTCGAACGAGGAGGCGGTCGCCCTCATCCTGGAGGCGATCGCCAGAGCCGGCTACGAGGCCGGCACCGACCTCGTGATCGCCCTCGACCCGGCCGCCACGGAGTTCTATGAGGAGGGTGCCTACTCCCTTGCGGGCGAGGGTCGCAGCCTGAGCGGCGCCGAGATGGTCGCCTTCCTCGCCGACTGGTGCGCCAGGTACCCGATCGCCTCGATCGAGGACGGCCTCGCCGAGGACGACTGGGAGAGCTGGATCGCCCTCCGGCGGGAGATCGGCGACCGCGTCCAACTCGTCGGCGACGACCTCTTCGTGACCAACACCGAGCGGCTCGCCCGCGGCATCCGCGAGCGCGCAGCGACCTCGATCCTGGTCAAGCCGAACCAGATCGGCACCCTGACCGAGACGTTCGAGGCGATCGCCCTCGCCCAGCGCTCCGGCCTGACCGCCGTCATCTCCCACCGCTCCGGCGAGACCGGCGATCCGTTCGTCGCCGATCTCGCGGTCGCCACCAACGCCGGCCTGATCAAGACCGGCGCCCCCTCCCGCGTCGACCGGGTCGCGAAGTACAACCGGCTGCTGGCGATCGAGGCGGAGCTGGGGGAGGCGGCGCTCTACCTGGGGAAGGCGGCGCTGGCGGGCACGGGTGTCGCCCCGTCCGCGGAGAACCCCCGGGGGGGACCGAGCTAGGGTAGACAGGTCAGCGGGGACGCCGCCGGTCGGGACGGCGTCCCCCGGACACCCACCGGCCGCCGTTACGACGCCGCGGCCGCCTCCGCCAGCACCCCGTCTTCTACCAGCCGCTCCATCTCCGCCACCACGCGCTCGAACTCCCCCAGCGCCACCCGGACCGGCTCCGGCGACGTGAGGTCGATGCCGGCCTTTCGCAGCAGCGCCAGCGGGTAGTCCGACCCGCCCCCGGCCAGCAGCGCCAGGTACCGCTCCTGGGCCGACGCTCCCTCGTCGCGGACCGCCCGGGCGAGCGTGATCGCGGCCGAGAGGCCGGTCGCGTACTGGTAGACGTAGAACGCCCGGTAGAAGTGGGGGACCCGGCCCCAGTTGATGCGGACGGCGTCGTCGACCTCGACCCCTGGCGTGTACGCCTCGTACAGCTCGCCGTAGAGCTCGTTCAACGCCGCCAACGTCAGCGGTTGCCCCGACTCCGTCTGGGCGTGCGTGCGGTGCTCGAACTCGGCGAACATGGCCTGCCGGACGACGGTGCCGAAAAAGGTGTCGGCGAAGCGGTTCAGCAGGGCGAAGCGGCCGAGGCGGTCCTCCGGCGGCGTCTGGTCGAGCAGGTGCCAGGTCAGCAGCACCTCGTTCACGGTCGAGGCGATCTCGGCCAGGAAGATCGGGTAGCCGGCGTCGTGGTAGGGGAGCGCCGCATCGGCGTAGAAGGAGTGCATCGCGTGGCCGGCCTCGTGGGCCAGGGTGAAGACGTCGGCGATCGTCCCGTTCCAGTTCATCAGGATCACCGGCGGCGCGCCGTAGACCCCCCACGAGTAGGCACCGGAGCGCTTCCCTTTCGTCTCGTGGACGTCGACCCAACGCGCCCCGAAGCCCGCTCGCAGGTCGGTGACGTACCGCTCGCCGAGCGGCGCCAGGCCGCCGAGGACGATATCGACGGCCTCCCGGTAGCCGTAGCGCCGCTCCGGCTCGGGCGAGAGCGGCACGCTCAGGTCGTAGGTCGTCAACCGGTCGAGGCCGAGCACCCGCCGCCGCAACCCCAGGTCGCGCGCCAGCACGTCCCCGGCGCCGCGCACCGCCGAGAGGAGGCTGTCGTAGACGCTGGCCGGGATGTTGTTGTCGAAGAGCGCCGCCTCGCGGGCGGAGGCGTGGCCCCGGACGCGGGCCTGGTAGACGTCGGTCCGGACCGACGCGCCGTGCAGCGCGGCCAGCGTGTGGCGGTGCGCCAGGTACGCCCCGGTCATCGCCTCGTGCGCGCCGCGCCGCACCTCCCGGTCCTGTGAACGCAGCAGCAGCGCGTGCCGCGCCTTGGTCAGCGCCACCTCGGCACCGCTCTCGTCCCGCACCCGTCCGAAGTCGAGGTCCGCGTTGTCGAGCGCGGTGAACGCGTCGGATGGCCCGCGGGCCACATCGGCCTGCTGGGCCAGCACCTCCTCGACCTCGATCGAGCGGACGTGAGGGCGCCGCCGCCGCAGGTCGTCCAGCAGGTGCGCGTACCGGGCCAGCGCGGGGTCCGCCGCAAGCGCCGCCAACCGCTCCTCGGGCAGCGCCAGCAGCTCCGGGTCGAAGAACGCCAGCGCCTCCGCCGCCTCGACCGCCGCCGCGATCGAGCGCTCGTAGCGCGCCATCGCCGCGCTGTCCGACGTGTCCTCGTCCCGCCGCAGCTGGGCGTAGACCCGCAGCCGCTCGACCGTCAGGCGGACCGCCATCGCGTCGTCCAGCGCCCGTGCCAATCCCTCGGCCGACTCCCCCAGCCGCCCGCGGTGCGCCCTCGCCGCCGCGAGCTGGTCCCGCAGCCGCGCCCCGTCCGCCTCCTCGGCCGTCTCGTCGGGGTAGATGGTGGTCAGGTCCCAGGTGTCCTCGACGGCGACGCGGTCGCGGGTCAGGACCTCGGATTGCTCGACTTCGGCGACCATGGAACGGCTCCTCTTGCGGTGTTTCCGGCTCGCGAGCGCACGGGGTTCAAGATCGCGGTCTGACGGCAACAATCGGGCGGAAGCCGGCTGAACACGTGGTTCTCCCCGGCGGCGTCCGGTTCACCCCCTCAGGGAGCGAGCCGGCTCTCGCCCGGGGGCTTTCGCGCCGGGCGACGAGGGCGCGGCGCCTGCCCCTCGCGTCCCGAGCCAAGGGGGCCGATCCTTCGGACTCGGGGCTCGTCCGGCCGACCCTCGCCGTGTACCATACCGCGCCCATCCTCGAGACGCCGCCCCACGGTCGATCGTCGGCCACCTGGAAGCCCCGCCGTGCGCCTCTACCTGGAAGTCGCCCGCCTCTCCTTCCGGCGCCACCTCGCCTACCGGGCGGCAACCATCGCCGGCCTCTTCACCAACTCGGTGTTCGGTGTCCTCATCGCCGCCGTCTTCACGGCGCTCTATCGGGATCGCGCCGGCGATGTCGCCGGGTTCTCCCTGCCCGAGGCCCTCACGTTCGTGTGGGCCTCGCAATCGCTGATCACGTTCGCCGCGCTGTGGGGCTGGTGGGAGATCGCCACCGCGATCAAGACCGGGGACGTGGTCGCCGACCTGATGAAGCCGTTCAGCTTTCAAGGCTACTGGTTGAGCCGCGACCTCGGCCGCGCCGCCTGCCACTTCCTCCTCCGGATGCTCCCGACCTTTCTCGTCGGCGGCCTTTTCTACGACCTCGCCCTGCCCCGCTCGCCCTTGACCTGGCTCGCCGTGGCCCCGAGCCTGGTGCTCGCCGTCGTCGTCAGCTTCGGCTGGCGCTTCGTCCTCAACCTGAGCGCCTTCTGGCTGCTCGATCACCGTGGCATCAGTTCGATCGCGGTCCTGGTCGTGAACTTCTTCTCGGGGTTCCTCGTGCCGCTGGCCTTCTTTCCCCCGGAGCTGCGGGCTGTCACCAACTTGCTGCCGTTCCGCGCGATCGTGATGCTACCGATCGAGATCCTCCTCGGGCAACGCGCCGTCGCTCCCGCGCTTGGTATCCAGCTCTTCTGGGCCGTGGCGCTTGCCTTGCTCGCCCAAGCCGTCCTCGCCTCCGCGGTGCGAAAGGTGGTGATCCAGGGTGGGTAGGGTCAGCGAATTGATGGACGAACTGACCGTATGCGGTCACCTTGCCGCTGCCCGGGTTCGGAGCGAGATGCAGTACCGTCTCTCCTTCGCGCTCCAGATCGTCGGCACCTTCGGCTTCTATACCATCTATTTTCTGAGCATCTTTATCCTGTTCGGCCACTTCGAGACGATGGGTGGGTGGCGGGTCGGTGAGATCGCGTTCCTGTTCGGTCTGGCCGGACTCTCCTTCGGGATCGCGCACATGGTGGCAGGCGGCTTTGCCTCCTTCTCCGACCTGATCGTCCGCGGTGAGTTCGACCGCGTGCTCCTCAGGCCGGTCGGGGCGATCCTCCAGGTGATCGCTACCGGCGTCCAACTCCGCAACTTGGGTGATGTGCTCCAGGGCATGGTGGTGCTGGGCGTCGCCCTCCGTCTCGTCGCCATCGACTGGACCCTCGGGCGCCTGCTTTACTTTCCGGTCGTCGTCCTCAGCATTGCCCTCCTCTTCGTCTCGCTCTTCGCACTCCAGGCGACCCTCTGCTTCTGGACGACCGAGGCGACGGAGGTCGCCAACGCCTTCACCTACGGCGGACGCGACCTGGCCCGCTATCCGATCCACATCTTCGACGGCTGGCTCCGCCGCCTCTTCCTCTTCGTCATCCCGGTCGGCCTCGTCGTCTACGCCCCCTCCCTCTACCTGCTCGACAAGACCGACCCCCTGGACCTCCCAACCTGGACGCGCTTCGTCGCCCCCGTGGCCGGCCTCGCCTTCGCCCTCCTCGCCGGCGCCGCCTGGCGCCTGGGCGTGCGCCACTACCGCAGCACCGGCACCTGACGCCATGGCCGCCCCCTTGATCGTCGCGCGAGACCTGAGCAAGACGTTCCTGGTCGCCCGCCGCCGCGGCGGTGCCCTGGGCGCCCTGCGTGGCCTCGTCGACCGCGGCGGGACGGAGGTTCACGCCGTCGCGGGCGTCTCCTTCGGCGTCGGCCGGGGGGAACTACTCGCCTTCGTCGGTCCGAACGGCGCCGGCAAGTCGACCACGATCAAGATGCTGACCGGGATCCTCGTCCCCTCCGCCGGCGAGGCGACGGTCGACGGCCTCGTCCCGTGGAAGCAGCGGAAGCGTCTCGCGCGCCGAATCGGCGTCGTCTTCGGCCAGCGCACCCAGCTCTGGTGGGACCTCCCGCTGATCGAGTCGCTGGAGCTGCTCCGCCACGTCTACCGCGTTCCGGCAGACCGCTTCCGCAGCAACCTCGCCGCCATGCGCGAGCTGCTCGCGCTCGACCCGTTCCTCGCCACTCCCGTCCGCCAGCTCTCCCTCGGCCAGCGGATGCGCGGCGACCTCGCCGCCGCCGTCCTCCACGACCCGCCGTTGCTCTACCTCGACGAGCCGACGATAGGTCTCGACCTCGTGGCCAAGGCCCGCGTCCGGGAGTTTCTGGCCGAGATCAACCGCGACCGCGGCGTCACCGTCCTCCTCACCACCCACGACCTCGCCGATGTCGAGGCCCTCTGCCGCCGCATGATCGTCATCGACCGCGGCCGCCTCCTCTACGACGGCGCGATCGACGACCTCCGCCGCCGCTACGGCACCCACCGGACCCTCGTCGTCGACCGCGACGGCGGCGCCTGGGACGTTGCTCCCCCGCTCCCCGGCGCCGAGCTCGTCAAGACCGAGGGCCCCCGCGCCTGGCTCCGTTTCGATCGTCAGAAAGTCTCAGCCGCCGACCTGATCGCCGCCGTCGCCGCCGGCGCCCCCCTCCGCGACGTCGCGATCGAGGAACCGGCGATCGAGGAGATCGTCCGCCGCATCTACGGTGAGGGGACCGGCGCGGCGGTCGCCGAGGACGCTCGGTCCGGTCGGACCGCCTCCTCTGGGGGTACACTTCCCGCAGACGAGCCCGACCGGGACGCCCCCCGGATCATCCCCAGGAGTCCATGATGACCGAGCAGACCTACCGCGTCCCCGACGTCAGCTGCGAGCACTGCGTCCGCGCCATCACCGACGAGCTCGCCAAGCTCCCCGGCGTGAACCAGGTTGGCGTCGATCTCAAGACCAAGCTCGTCACGGTCGAGCACGACGGGTCCGTCGACGACGCCACCCTCCGCCAGGGCATCGAAGAGGCCGGGTACGACATCGCCGCCTAGCCCGGTAGCCCCTCGCTCCGTCCCTGCCTTTGGGTGGAGGGCGATGACGATTCGACATTCCACGGATCGTCGGTTGCCCCGAATCCCGTTCGTTTCCCGTCCGTGATCCGTCATTCAGCGGGATGACGGAGGGATGGGGTGTGCTATCCGGGCGGACGGGATCCGCGGCGACGCGTTGCCGCGCCCCGGGGTGGTCGTGGGCGATCACGAAAGGATCGGCCCCGGGATGACACCCGATCGGGGCGCCGGCTGGCTCGCCGACGGCGTCGGCGGTCACGCCAAGGTCTGCGAGGAGTGCGGTGAGGTGTTCGGCGCCACGGCCAAGCCGGGGAGCCCGGCCGCCGCCCGGCCCGACGTCGTCCGCTGCCCCGCCTGCCGTCGGCGCCGGCTCGCGGCCCGGAACGAGCAGATGCTCGCCGCCGGCGCCACCGGCGCCCTCGGCCCGCTGCCGCCCCGGGCGGGGGTGTGGGGGGACGCCGCGTCGACGCGCCTCCACGCCGCCGTCTGCGCCGCCTGCGGGCGCCCTGCCCGCGTCCCCTTCCGCCCCCGCCCCGACCGCCCCGTCTACTGCCGCGCGTGCCGCGAGGCGCGAAACGGGCGGTGATCCGGTTCGACCGGGTCCGCCGCGGCACGCCGGCGCGGCGTCCCTGCCGGCGGGCGGGGTTCGGCGTGAGGGCGTCCCGTCCCCCTACCCCGCGATCTCGCTGCCGTGCTCCCGCTCCGCGATCGTCAGCGCCTCGTCCGCGATCGTCACCATGCGGTCGATCTCGGGCTTGGAGATGACCAGCGGCGGCGCGAAGTGCATCACGTCCCAGACGCGGGTTACCAGACCCCGCTCCAGTACCAGGGCGTTAAGCCGCTTGGCGAAGCCGGAGTCCTTGCCCAGCTTTGCCCGCGTCTCCTTGTTCGCCACCAGATCGAGCGCGCAGTAGAGGCCGAGACCCCGCACGTCGCCGACCGAGGGGTGGGCGCGTAGCTCCTCGAGGCGCGCCTTCAGGTAGGCGCCCTTCTCGGCGCTCTGCTGCGCCAGCCCTTCCCGCTCCATGATCTCGATGTTGGCGAGCGCCGCCGCCGCCGCCGCGGCGTGGCCGCCGAAGGTCAGGAGGTGGCCCATCGCCACCGTCCCCTGCTCCTTGAAGATCTCGAAGACTTCGTCGCGCACCACCGCCGCCGCGATCGGCGCGTAGCCGGACGAGAGGCCCTTCGCCATCGTCATGATGTCCGGCACAAAGCCGAAGTGCTCGGTCGCGAAGAGCTTGCCGGTTCGCCCGAAGCCGTTGATCACCTCGTCCGCGATCAGCAGCACCCCGTGCCGATCGCAGATCTCGCGCAGCATCGTCCAGTAGACCGGCGACGGCACGTGCAGCCCGGCGGCGCTCGAGATCGGCTCCCCGATCACCGCCGCCACCGTCTCCGGCCCCTGGCTCTCGATCTCCTGCTCGACCGCGCGGGCGGCCATGACGTCGGCCTGCTCCCCCTCCACCCCGAAGTCGGAGCGGTAGCGGTTCGGGTGGGAGACGTGGGAGACGCCGTACATGAACGGCCCGAACCAGGCCTCGTTCCGCATCGCCGTCAGGCTCATCGCGCCGTAGGTCATCCCGTGGTAGGACCCGCGGCGGGCGATGATCTTGTAGCGCCGCGGGAAGCCGCGCATCGCCTGGACCTGCTTGGCGATCTTGATCGCCGTCTCGACCGCCTCCGACCCGCCGGAGCAGAAAAAGACCCGGTTGAGATCCCCCGGCGTCAACTCCGCCAGACGGTCCGCCAGCCGGATCGCGGGCCCGGTCGTGAAGGAGGCCGAAGAGGCGTAGGCGAGGCGCGCCGCCTGGGTTCCCATCGCCTCCGCGATCTCCGCCCGCCCGTGCCCGGCGTTGACCACCCACAGACCCGCCAGCCCGTCGATGTACTCCCGACCCTCGACGTCCCAGAGGGTCGACCCCTCCCCCCGGTCGAAGATGTGCAGCCCCGGCTCGGCGGAGACGTCCCCCCAGGGGACGGTGTGGACCCAGACGTGGTCGCGAGCGGCCTGCCGCAGCCCCGCCGCGTCCCCGTTCGTGACCGGGCCATGCCCGTTGGTCCCCGCCCGCTGCTCCGTCGCCTCCAGAATGCCGCCGACCATGTCGAGGAGCCTCCCGCGGTATCGACCGCATCAAGCACGAGGGCGACGAGAGCGTCCGCCAATCGAGGATCGGCCGGCATCGCCCCGCGGCGACCGCCCTCGGCACCCGCAGGGCTTTTTTTGTTCGGCCGAGTTGGTCTAGGACCGGGCGGCGAGAACGTCGCCCGCCAGCGGTAGGCTCGGCGCGAAGGCCGTCGGGACGAAGGAGGTTTCGCCGCCGGATCTTCCCGGTCCCGCTGGCCGCTCCATCGGGCTCGGCGCGGTCGAGATCATACCAGAGGGGCCGATACCTCCCGTCCCCGGTCGCCCGCCGGCACCGCCGTCCCGGTGGCCGCCATCGCCTCGAACGTTGCCATCAGCAGCCCGACCCGGACGGTGCTCCGCGCCGCCTCGACCCGGACCGGCGCGAAGCGGTCGATCAGCGCCCGGACGATGGCGACGCCCGCCGGCAGCACCTGCGCCCGCACCGGCAGGATCGCCAAGCGCGACGCCACCTTCGCCGCCGGCCGCCGCGCCAGGTCGTCGAGCACCGCGTTCGTCGATGCCCGGTCGAACGCGCGGCCGGAGCCAACGAGCTGCGCCAGATAGCGCCCCGTGCCGCCGATCACGATCAGGCGTGCCCCCGCCGGCTGTGGCAGTTCCGGATCGGCCAGCACCGCGGTGGCGTCCATCAAGCAGGCGGCGATCTCGGTCGCGGTCGGCGGATCGGTGGCGACGTGGCGGTCGGTCAGGGTGCCGGAGCCGAGGCGCAACGAGCGCTCGAAACAGAGCCGCCCGTCCTCGACCACCAGCACCTCGGTGCTGCCGCCGCCGATGTCGGCCGCGACCACCGGGCCCGAGAGATCGGCCGTCGCCGCAAGGCCGCGGAAGACGAGGTTCGCCTCCTGGTCTCCCGTGATCGAGCCGATCTCGAGCCCCGTCTCCCGCCGCACGCGATCGAGGAAGGCGGGCCCGTTCGTGGCAGCCCGCGTCGCTTCGGTCGCCACCCCCACCAGCCGCGAGGCCCCCAACCCCCGCGCCTCGGCGGCGAACGCCGACAGGACCGCCACCGCCTCCTCGACCCGATCCTGCGCCAGGCGCCCCGTCTCCGCCACGCCGCGGCCGAGCCGCACCGTCCGCGACGACCGCCGCAGCTCCTCCGGCCGCCCCTCGGCACCCGGCCGCCCCACCGTCAGCTTGATCGAATTCGACCCGATGTCGACCGCGGCGACGACCGGAACCGTCCGCCCGTCGCCCCCGGCTGTGCCACGCACGCGCACCCTCCCCCACTCCCCCGCTGCCGAGCCGGAGTCCGACCGCGCCAACGCGCCACGAAGGCGCGCCCCGGCGCGGGTGGCGGCACGTCGACGCGCCGCGGCGGCCGGTCTCGGCATCGAGCACGGGTGATGCCGAGCATAGCGCAGTCGGAGCGGCGACCCGCCGCCGCTCGTG
>CADCWL010000259.1 GCA_902806405.1 uncultured Thermomicrobiales bacterium
TGGGCCTCATCCTCGGTGCCGGCCAGGATGCCGACGCCGGCGACGTTGACCAGCGAACCGGGATCGCCCGCGGCGAAGAAATGGTTCGCGATCGGGAAGTCCTCTCCCTCCTCCTCCTTCGCGGCGTAGAGGTAGTAGTGGTTGGCGAGCCCGACCGAGATCTCGCCGGCGCCGACCGCGGCGACGACCTGGGCGTTGCTGTCCGCGAAGTTGACCGGCTCGTTGGCGAGCATCCCTTCCAGCCACTCGCGCGTCGCCTCGTCCCCGTCCAATTGCCGGAAAGCGGTGACGAACGACTGAAACGAGGCGTTCTCCGGCGCCCAGCCGACCTGGCCCCGCCAGCGCGGATCGGTCAGGTCGCGAACGGAGGCGGGCAGATCCGCCTCCTCGACCGCGTCGGTGTTGTAGACCAGCACCCGAGCCCGTCCGGAGACGCCGACCCATAGCCCGTCGGGCGAGCGGAAGCGCTCGTCGACCCGGTTCAGCAGCTCCTCCGGCAGCGGTTGAAGCAGCCCCTCCGCCGCCAGCAGGCCGAGCGCGCCGGCGTCCTGCGCCAAGAAGGCGCCGGCCGGCGTGTTCTCCCCTTCCTCGAGGAGCGTTGCCGCCAGCTCGCTGGTACCCGCGTAGCGGACCTCAGCGTCGATCCCGCTCTCCTCGCCGAACCGCTCCAGGAGGGGGCCGACGAGGTTCTCGTTCCGCCCGGAGTAGATCGTCAGCTCGCCCCCCTCGCCGGAGGGGGTTCCCCCGCCCGCCTCCGGGTCGGCTACCGGGTCGGCCTCGGCCTCGGGGGTGGCATCTTGCGCCGCCACCGGGCCAACGGCGAGCCCGGCCAGCGCCAGACCGGCGGCGCCGACGCCGGCCGCCCGGATCACGCCGCGCCGGGTCATGGCGCGGTCCCGTCCGCCGCCGGCCGCCGGCCCCGTCGTCTCGTCGTCGCCCGCGTGCTCGTTCAAGGTCGCGTCCACCATCTCGTCCCGTCCTCCCGTGTCGTTTCGCTCGAACGCCGATCGGTCGCGGTCGGCGGGTCGCCTCCGATGCGGCAGGGGAGACCGTCTCGGGGACCGCCGACCGGCTGTTACACTCAGCACACGACGCGGCAGCGCGCCTCCTCGTGAGAGGCGGCTCGGCCGGCGGACCGCGGCAACGGACCCCGGCGGTTGGCGTTCGCGTGTCGTTTCCCCTCGGGGCTAGCTTTGCTAGCCCCGCTCCTGTGCCCCGCGCGTCCCTCCGGCCTCGTCCCGGCCACCGACCCGGGCAATGCCTTCGCCCCGAGCAATTCCGACCAGCGTACTCGGAATTGGCGCTACGGTAAGAGGCGTTGCCGCCGGTGTCAAGACGGAACCGGCACTCTTGCCCGGCAGACCTGGACGGGGGGTGGTAATCCCGCGATCAGTCGCTGCCATCGGCATCCCAGCCGAGCCAGCGGGTGACCCGTTCGGCGGGAGTGCGTTCGCGCTCCGGCGGCGCGCCGTCCGGGTAGCCGAGGTAGACGAAGCCGAGCAGATGCGCCCCCGGCGTGAGGCCGAAGAACGCCTTGATGGCCGGGTCGTAGCTCGGTGCTCCTGTCCGCCAGATGGCGGCCAGGCCGAGGGCGTGGGCGGCGAGCAGCATGTTCTGGATGGCAGCTGCCCCGGCCGTCACCTCCTCGATCTCGACGACCTTCGGCCCCACCACCGGCTCGACCGCGATCGCAATCACCACCGGTGCCCGCAGTGCCTTGGCGGCGGTCTTGGCGTCGGCGTCCCGCGCCGCCGCCTTTGCCGCTTCGTCCGCCGGCGCCGGCCGCCCCGCCGCCTGGGCAGCGGCCATCGCCGCGCCGAAGGCGTGCCGCGCCTCCCCGGCCAGGACGACGAAGCGCCACGGCTCGGTCAAGCGATGGTTCGGTGCCCAGGTCGCCGCCTCCACGACCGCCACGATTGCCTCCCGCGGCGGCCGCTCCGGCCGGACCTTGCCGACGCTGCGACGCGTCCGGATCGCCTCCAAGACCCCCATCGCCGGCACCGGCGCCGGCGCCCGCTCCTGGATTTCGACATCGATCGCCATCGTGCTCCCAGTCCCTTCGCCGCGCCGCCGACCATGAATCGGCGCGGCCATACACCATCCTGATCGGCGATTGTGGGGGAAGGGTGGCGGGAGGTGCCACGAGACGGCGTCACGAACAACGAGCGATCCGCCCCGCAGGGGCGCGATCGATCGCGCCCGGTCGCGGTCCGCCAAGCCGCGGGTCGTGACCTGCCTGAACCGGCTGCTTCCCCTTCCCGGTTTCGGCTCCGCATGGTGCGACTATGTACGGCTCGCCGCGCCCAGACGCGCCACCGCATCGGGTCCGCCGGTCCTTAGAGCGTGTTGCAAAACCCCTTGGTGGCGCGCCGGGCTGCTGGCAACGGCCCGCCATCTGCCCGGGCGGTGTCCGGTCCTGTCGGTCTCGGCCGGCCATATAGGCAACGCGAATAGGCAGCATTGCCCATGCGCGGCCACCCCTGGGGGGCGCATCCTGGGAGCACGGCGCAGGGGGGACCGGCGCGGCGCGAGAGAGGAGCGGACCATGGACGCGGAGCGGTTCGACGACCTGACGAAGGCGCTGGCGGGCGGGGCGACGCGGCGGCGGGCGCTGCGGCTGGCGGGCGGGGGGCTGGCCGGCGCCCTGCTGGCGGCGGCGGGGCTGCGCAACCGGGCCGGGGCGCAGGGAGCGGGGGGTGAGCAACCGGAGTTCACCTACTGCTACAACGGCGAGGCCGCCGGCCCCGCGTTCGACACCGGGATCTCCATCCCCAAAGGCGACGGGAAGCCCTGCGGCGGACCCGGGGAGTGCCGCGAGGGCCAGATCTGCATCGCGCTGGTCAACCCGGTCGGCAAACTCCTGTGCCGCTGCGTGGACCTACCCTGACCTCATGGACCAGCGGCGTCCCCGACGACGCGGCCCTGGGGGCTGCGCCGCGGGCCTTCGACGAAGGGGAGATGGGGGCGCCCCCGGGCAGGCCCGCCCGGGGGCGTCTTTGCGCCGCGGGCCGGCCGGCCACAGGTTTTGCACCACGCTCTTAGAACGCGTACCGCACCCGGCAATAGGGCAGCCGGTCGGCGAGCAGCGCGAGGAACTCAGACACCAGCCCCCGCTTAACGTCGCGGCGGTAGCGCAGGTTCTCGCCGCCCGCCTGCGACGTCTTCCCCTCCTGCAACTCGGGGCGCCAGAGAAGCTTTTCCGCGGCTGGGTGCCACCGCAGATTGAGCTCGTGCGCCCGCTCGCTGTGCGTCAGGAAGATGACCTCGGCTTGGAGCTGCGCCTTCGCCCGGGGGGAAAGGGCGTCGTCGATCAGGGCGAACAGCTCGGCGTACCCCTCCAGCCAACCGTCGGCGTAGACGACCGGGCCGAAGTTCAGGTTCACCTCGTAGCCGGCGGCGACGAAGTCGTCGACGGCCACCACGCGGTCGGCGATCGCCGCGGTGCGGACGTCGAGGATGCGGGAGACGTCCGGCGGCAACAGGCTGAAGCGGAGCCGGGTCCGGCCCTGGGGATCGTAGCCGAGGAGATCGCGGTTGACGAACTTGGTGGCGAAGGTCGCCTTCGCGTTCGGCAGCCGCCGGAAGAGGTCGACCAGGTCGCGGACGTTGTCGGAGACGAGGGCGTCGACAGCGCAGTCGTTGTTCGTCCCGATCTCGTAGACCCAGAGCGCCGGGTCGGCCTGGGTCGGCGTCAGCTTCATCCCCTGCCGCAGGGCATGGCGTTGGATGGAGTCCAGGATCTGGCCGATGTTGACGAAGGTCGTGATCGGGTTGGCGGAGCCTTTGCGGCGGGCAACGTAGCAGTAGGCGCAGGCCGCGGTGCAGCCGTTGGCGTGGGACGGGGCAACGAAGTCGGTGCTCCGGTAGAAGGGGCGGCAGGCGACGTCCTTCTTGACGCCGAGGACGAGGGTGGTCCGCTTAATCGTCGCCCAGTCGGCCTCGGCCGCCGGGTTGCCGTGCAGCGCCGGGATGTTCCAGTGGGACGGGACCGCGATCCGCCGCGCCTCGGGGAAACGGTCCAAAATCTCCCGCCCTCGGGCGTGCTCGGCGACGGCCGGCTCGTGGAAGATCGTGCGGACGTCGAGGAGCCGGCCGGGCCTGCCGATCCCGACCGGCGTCGTCCGCGGGATGGTCTCCACCTTCCCCTCCGGGTCCCGATCCCTGCGCCGCCGCCCGCCGCTCCCAACAGGCCCGAGAACCTGTACGGACAGCATCAGTATGGATCATCTGTTCGGCCGACTGTTGACCTCGGCTACCGCGGCGCCGGCGCGTCCGGATAGGTGATCGGAGTCGGCGACAGGTCGTGTATTCTTGGTAACAACCAGACAATCGGATCCGGCGCTCGCCCCGGAGCGCCACGCCCTCGCCGCCCCGGAGCAGACGTCATGACCCGCCGCGCGGACCTCCCAAAGACCGATCTCGCCCATGCCAACCTCTCCGACGACGACTTCGCCGGGGCGAACCTGGCCGGTGCCAACCTTAGCGGCGCCAACCTCCGCAACATCGACCTTTCGGACGCCGACCTCTCCAACGCCGACCTCCGCCACGACGACCTCCGCGATGCCAACCTCTCCCATGCTCGGCTCGCCGGCGCCCGGCTCGATTGCGCCGACCTGGAGGGCGCCAACCTCGCCGGTGCCGATCTCCGCGGCGCCCATCTCCGGGCCGCCGACCTGCGCGGCTCCGATCTGACCGGCGCCGACCTGGGCGGGGCCGACCTCGCCCACGCCCGATTGGATGGCGTCGACGTCCGGCGCGCCGGTTCCCTGGCCGGGGCGAATCTCCGCGGCGCCCGCGGCCTCTCGCTCGAGCAGCGCGGCGCCTGCGGCGAGAAGTGGGCCGTGGTCGACGACGAGCCGAGCCATGCGGGGGCGTAGCGGCGGCGTCAGCCGAGGGATTGCCGCACCGTCGGCGCCGCGCACCCGACACCGCCCGCCGATTTCACTCGCGTTTCACAATCGTGGGGCGGCCGGCGACTAGGCTTGCCCCTGGCCCGTCCGGACGCGTTGCGCTCGCCGCCGGTTCTCGGCGGGGTCGTCTTTGATCAAGGAGGGATTCGGTGGCCCGATTCGACGAGCACGGCAACGACAAGGTCTTTTCGACAGCGGGGCGCGGCGCAACGTTCGCCGAGGTGCTGGCCCGGCGTCTCAGCCGCCGCGGCTTCGTCCGCAGCGCCGCGGCCGCCTCCGCCCTGGCGGTGACCGGCCCCCGCCTGGTGCCCACCGCCGCCCTGGCCCAGGACGGCACGCCGGCCGCGTCGCCGGTGGCCACGCCCGGCGCGACCCCCGGTGCGACCCCGGCGGCCACCCCCGCTTCGACGGCGGTCGGCGTGCTCGGCTTCGAGCCGATCACCCTCGACACCGGCAGCGAGCCGGTGGTGGCCGCCGGCCATCGGGTGACGCCGCTGCTGCGCTGGGGCGAGCCGATCATGGCCGACGCGCCGGAGTTTGACCCGGAGAACCAGACGGCGGTCGCCCAGGAGATGCAGTTCGGCTACAACCCCGACTGGATCGGCTTCTTCCCGCTGCCCCAGGGTTCGGAGTCGTCGGACAACGGCCTGCTGGTCGTCAACCACGAATACACCAATCCCGAGCTCATGTTCCCCGGCTACCAGGAGGCGAACCCCGACTACGCGCCGCCGGCCGCCGACGACGCGCCCCCGGACGTGCCGGAGTTCCTGACCAACCCCACCCAGGAGACGGTCGATGTCGAGCTGGCCGCGCACGGCCTCTCGGTCGTCGAGGTCCGCCGCAACGACGCCGGCGAGTGGGAGATCGTCCGCGACTCCCGCTACAACCGCCGCGTTACCGCCACCACGCCGATGGAGGTGCGCGGTCCGGCCGCCGGCGCCGACCTCCTGAAGACGAGCGACGATCCGGACGGCAGGACCGTCATGGGCACAATCAACAACTGCGCCGGCGGCGTCACCCCTTGGGGGACGGTCGTCTCCGGCGAGGAGAACTTCCAGCAGTACTTCGCCAACCTGGGCGCGATCGCCGAGGACGATCCGATCTACGCCATGCACGACCGCTTCGGGTTCGAGGCGGAGGCCTCGGAGCGGCGCTGGGAAGAGTTCTACGACCGGTTCGACCTCGCCAAGGAGCCGAACGAGCCGTTCCGCTTCGGCTGGGGCGTCGAGTTCGATCCGTACGATCCGGAGTCCACCCCGAAGAAGCGGACCACCCTCGGTCGCAACAAGCACGAGGGTCACACCTCGTTCGTGGCGCCCGAGGGCCAGGTCGCGATCTACTCCGGCGACGACGAACGCTTCGAGTACGCCTACAAATTCGTCACCGCCGGCTCCTACGATCCGAACGACCGGGCGGCGAACATGGACCTCCTCGACGAGGGGACGCTCCACGTCGCCAGGTTCAACGACGACGGCACGGGCGACTGGTTGCCGCTGGTCCAGGGCGAGGGCCCGCTGACCGAGGCGAACGGCTTCGCGACCCAGGCCGACGTCCTGATCAACACCCGCTTCGCCGCCGACGCGGTCGGCGCCACCAAGATGGACCGGCCGGAGGACTTCGAGACCAACCCTGCGACCGGCAAGGTCTACCTGGTCTGCACCAACAACAGCCGCCGCTCGCTCGAGGAGACCGACCGCGCCAACCCGCGACCGGAGAACCTCAGCGGGCACATCATCGAGATCACCGAGGACGGCAACGACCACGCCGGCACCAGCTTCGCCTGGGAGATGTTCCTCCTGGCGGGCGACCCGGCGAACGGCGCCACCTGGTTCGCCGGCTTCGACACCGAGATGGTCAGCCCGATCGCGTCGCCGGACAACATCACCTTCGATGTCGACGGCAACCTCTGGATCTCGACCGACGGGCTGCCGAACACCCTGGAGGGGAACGACGGCCTCTTCGTCGTCCCGACCGAGGGCGAGGAGCGCGGCTACGTCCGCCAGTTCTTCAGCAGCGTCCCGGGTGCCGAGGTCTCCGGGCCGGTCTTTACCCCGGACAACAGCGCACTCTTCACCTCGGTGCAGCACCCGGCGGAGGGGAGCAGCTACGAGGAGCCGGAGACCCGCTGGCCGGACGGAGGAGACATGCCGACCCGGCCGAGCGTGGTCGTGATCCAGGCGACCGATCCGACGGCCCGCGTCGGCACGGTCCGGGGGTAACCGACCCCGTCGCCTCCGCGGCCCCCGTCCCCCTTCGGGGCGGGGGCCGCGTCGCGTCTGGCCCGGGGGCGGCGGGGACGGCACGGCCCGTGCGCCCCCGATCCCTTGCGCCGACGTTAGGGCAGCCGTTACCGTGGGTGGCAACCGTCATGGCACCGGGGGAGGGACGAGCGGTGGAGCGGGGTAGGGAACGCGGGAGGTGTCGCGGGGCGGTGATCGAGGCATGACCGGCGGCGCACGCGACCACGATCGCTCCCGGCCGATGGACACCGCCCGCCCGCCTGCCCGGAACGTGATCCTCCTCGTCGGCGATGGGATGGGCCAGGCCCACCGCATGGCCGGCCAACTGCTGACCGTCGGCCGGGCTGGCCGGTTGGCGATGGACCGCCTCCCCCACGCCGGGCTGATGGGGACCATGCCGGCCGACCCGGACCACTTCGTGACCGACTCCGCCGCCGCCGCCACCGCCCTCGCCACCGGCGTCAAGACGGACAACGGCGCGATCGCGATCGACCCCGAGGGCCGCTCGGTGCCGACGATCTTGGAGCTGGCGAAGCGGGCCGGCAAGGCGACCGGTCTGGTCACCACCTGCCAGATCACCGACGCCACCCCCGCCGCCTTCGCCGCCCACGTGCCCCACCGCTCCGACCAGAGCGAGGTGGCGAGGCAGTACCTGGAGGAGACGGGGGTCGACGTGATCCTGGGCGGCGGCGCCGCCTACTGGTACCCCGCCGGCGCCGAGACCCCCTTCCCGGCCGACCCGGCCGACCCCCTCCAGGCGAGCCGCGGCACCGCCGGCAACCTCGTCGCCCGCGCCCGCGCCCTCGGCTACGCCGTTGCCACCTCCGCCGCCGAGCTCCATGCGGCGGCGGTGCCCCGGCCGCGCCTGACGATCCACGACGACCGAACGCCGACCCGCCTCCTTGGCCTCTTCGCCAACCAGGAGCTCTTCCTCCAGCGGACGGAGGGAGAGGGGGCCGCCTACGATCCTCCCGTCTCCCTGGCCGAGATGACGGGGACGGCGATCGCGCTGCTGGCGCGCAACCCCGACGGATTCTTCCTGATGGTCGAGGAGTCGGCGATCGACCGGATGGCGCACCGCAACAACGCGCCGCTGACGTTGAAAGGGGTGCTGGAGCTGGACCGGGCCGTCCAGGTCGCGCTCGGCCACGCCGCGGCGGACCCCGAGACCCTGGTGGTCGTCACCGCCGACCACGAGTGCGGCGGCCTCGCCATTGCCGGCTCGGACGACCCCCCCTACCCCTACGAGCCGGGCGGTGGGCTCCTCGAGACGACGATGGCCGGCGAGGACGGCCCCTTCCCGATCGTCGGCGAGGAGGACGGCTTCGTGATGGGCTGGGCGACCACCGGCCACACCGCCGCCAGCGTCCCCCTGACCGCCGCCGGCCCCGGCGCCGAGCGGCTGGCCGGCGTCTACGAGAACACCTTCCTCTTCGCGGTGATGGCCGAGGCACTCGGGTTGGCGGTGCCCGCGGCCGGCCAGTGGGGCGCGAACGGGTCCCACGCGCGCTAGCGCACTGCCCGGCTCCACCACCGGTCCGGAGGGGCGCCCTTCATCCCACCCGTCCCCGGATAGTGCCGTGGCCGCGCAGCGTGCCGGTCGGCAACGGTCTGCGACGAGTCGCGCCCCTACCGTTCGCCGCGGAAGTGATCGAACGCTCCGCTCGCGACCGCCTCCTCCAGCCCGTCCCCATGCCGCATCGTCAGGGACGGACCGGCGGCGACCGCCGCGACAACCCCTCCGACCGCCGCCACGGTGGCGCCGACCGTAGCGGCGACCTCCCGGATCTCCGTAAACGCTCGTGGCGGAGCCGTAAAGAGCAGCTCGTAGTCCTCCCCCCCCTTGGTCGCCAGCGCGAGCCAGTCGTCCGGGAAGAGGGCACGGACGGCGGCCGCCACCGGGATCGCCGTCGCGTCGAGGCGGGCGGCGACGTCGCTCGCGCTCAGGATCTTCGGCAGGTCGCCCAGCAGACCATCGCTCAGGTCCATCGCCGCCGTCGCGCCGTGCGCGAGGAGGAGCGGCGCGAGGTCGAGGCGCGGCGTTGGCCGCAGGTGGGCGTCGATCAGGGTCGCCGCCGTGGTCGTCCCGCGCCGCGGTCCCTCCGCCCCCTCGGCCAGGAGGCGGAGGCCGGCGGCGGAGGCGCCGAGGGTGCCGCTGACGGCGACGACGTCCCCCGGCCGGGCGCCGGCCCGCGAAAGGACACGCCCGCCCCGGCTCTCGCCGATGGCCGTGACGTGGAGGGTCAGCGCCGCCGGCGAGGCGACGACGTCGCCCCCCGCGATCAGGGTGCCGGTCCGGGCGGCGAGCGCGCCGAGGCCGCGATAGAAGTCGACCAGGTCCGCGATCTCCTCGTCGCCGCGCAGGCCGAGGGAGACGACGGCGAGGCGGGGGACGGCGCCCATCGCCGCCAGGTCGGAGAGATTGACCGCCAGCGCCTTGTGGCCAAGGCTCGCCCAGTCGGTCCAGTCGAGTCGGAAGTGGATCCCCTCGACCAGGCCGTCCGTCGTGACGACGAGGCGCTCGCCCGGGGTCGGCCGCCAGACCGCGGCGTCGTCGCCGATGCCGAGCGCCAGATCGGGTCCGGCGACCGTCTCCGGCGGCAGCGCCGCCCGCAGCCGCGCGATCAGCCCGAACTCGCCGACATCGCGGACGGTTTGCCCGTTGACCTCGTTCATCGGTCGGCCCGGACACCGCGCGGCCGCCTCCGATCGGATGGGTCCATGCTCCGTCCGCCTTGCCTCGTCGTGCCGTCGCCAGCCGCGCGGCACGCAAGCGGCTATCCCGCCGTCGGCGACGCCCCGCCGCCCGACTCACCGGGCAAGGGTACGACGGCCATGACAACCGCGGGGGTGGCGCGTTGGGCGGCCACGGGGACGGGCGCGTCGGATCGATCCGGGGCCGGGGCAGGAGTCGGTCCGGGCCGCCTGGGCGCCAACCGCCTCCCCCGTTGTCGCCCGTTGCCCCCGGAGAAACCGCGCGACCTGGCCGATTTGATCGCACGTTCCCGCATAACGGGACGGAGGCACACCGGAACCCCCTCCCCGTTTCCCCGCCCCCATGACCACGGGCGTGACCACGGGGACGGATCCGAGTGGCCGTTGCCCTCCCCACGGATCGGGCGCCGATGGGCGCGGGCCGGCGCCCCGTCGCCTCCCCGGCCGCGGGGACAACGCGCGCGACCTGCCCACCGCGGCCCGAGGCGATTCCACACCCCCCTTCGGCCATCCGTTCCCGCCCGCCGCGGTGGGCGGGAACGGATGGCGGCCGTGTAAGGAATCTGTAAGGGCGCGTCGTTAGGCTGGTCCCAGAGAAACCGAGGCGGCCTCCCGCGTTGGCAAGTTCTATCCAGGACTAACTACCTAGAACTGGCTGACCGGTTGCCGGCGGGTCGCGCTTTCCTCGGACATCGGCCCGCCGCCGTGCGCGTGCCGGACGGTCCGAGGCGCGGGCCGTCCCCGTCCGAGGACCAGGGGGAGACCAAGATGGACGGCGAGCGCTTCGACGCCCTGACCCGCGCCCTGGCCGCCCCCGGCGGCTCCCGCCGCCGCCTCCTCGGCGGCCTCGCCGCCGCCGCCGCCGTCCTCCTCGGCGGGCTCCGAACCGAGGACGCCGCGGCCCACGACGCGCTGGGGGCCTGCCGCAAGATCGAGGACCGGCAGAGGCGCCGGCGCTGCGTCCGCCAGGCCAAGGCGCACAACGCGCGGCACTGCGGCGCCGAGCTGTGCCCGACCGGCACGTTCTGCTGCGACGACCAGCGCCAGGTCTGCTGCCCCACCGGCTCCGAATGCTGCAGCCCCGGCCCCGGCACCGGCTCCTGCTGCGCCGGCGACAGCCGCTGCGGAAGGCCGATCGGCGACGACGACGGCGCCCACGTCTGCTGCCCGGAGGAGCGCCAGTGGGCCACCTCCACCGGGGGGGTCCGCTGCTGCCCGGCGGGGACGCGGGCGAACGAGGGGGTCGACTCGGACAACGGGCAGTGCTGCCCCGAGGAGCGGTGGTGCGGCGGCGTCTGCTGCGGCGACGCGGCCCCGGTCTGCGTCGACCCCGGCACGCAGACGTGCTGCACCGAGGCGGCCACGTGCGGCACTGCCTGCTGCCAGCCGGGCGAGTCCTGCGTCGACGGCCAGTGCAGGGCTTGCCCATCGGGGGAGACGCCGTGCGGCGACGCGTGCTGCGCCAAGCACGAGGCCTGCCGGGACGGGGCCTGCGTCGCGGTCTGCCCCTCGGGGAGCGGCGGGGTCCACAACGGGAGCTTCGTCGCCTGCGAGGTGGACGGCGGTATCCAGTGCCACTGCAACGCCTGCGGCACGCGGTGCCGGTCGGGCGAGGCCTGCTGCTCGGTCGGCTGCCGCTACGTGGTGACCACCTGCGCCGGCCACGGCTTCTGAGGCGGAGCCGGCTCCCACCCGTGGCGGCGACGATCGGCCCGGACTTCTCGGGCATCAGCGGCTCGCCGACCGGCACGTACCAGGGCGGCCGCTCCGGGGCTTCCTCGTCGGGATCCAGCTGCCCGGCGGGCAGACTTGCGTCGACCCGGCGCGCAGCGCGTGCCGCTATGCCGGGTCGACCCTCTGCGGCGGCAAATGCTGCCCGACGGACCACGGCATGACCTGCCTGGAAGACCGCGCCTGCTGCCAGGTGGGCTCGACCCTCTGCGGCGGGGAATGCCGCGTGACGGACCGGTGCCGCGCGTGCCGCAACGGCGCCTGCGTGTACCTGTGCGCCGAGGGCGAGACCTGCATCGGCGGAGCCTGCGGGGACCGCGGCTCGACGGGCTGCGGCGGCTGACCGCCGCCGCTCCGACCAGGAATCCTTCGGGAACCGGGCGCCGACGGGCACAGGAACGCCCCAGGGGGGCTGGCCCGGGGGCGTGGCGGAGGGTGCGCGCGCGGGCGGGGGGAGGGTGGGCCCCGCCGGCTCCTTGCTGGGAAGCTTATCGTGTCTTGCCTTTTTGGCACGGCACGCGCGTATACCGGAAGGGGCACGTTCGGACCAGGGATCGGAGGGAGCGGAGCGGAGGCCGGGCCGGGCCCTCCAGCGCTACGCCTTCGGCTGCCCCACGTCGGCGCTGCTCGGCCCCCGGTTGGAGTCGATCAGCCCCTCGGCCGCGCCCGGCGCGATCATGTACCCGAAGAACGACACCCCCCCGGCGACGAGCGACGCCTCCCAGCGGTCGCCCTTCGGCATCGGCGTCTCGCTCCCGGCGAGGATGGCGCTGAGCGCCTGGTACGCTCCGAGGACGGTGGAGAACCCGATCGACATCGCCCCGTAAAGCGCCCGGATCGTGGACGCCTTGAACTGCTCGGTCATGGCCGTTGCTCTCCTCTTGACACGACGCCGGACACATCGGACGACGTGTCCGGCCGCCTACTTCGTCCAGAGCCGGGCGTGCCCGGCCGCCAGCAGCACCGACCCGACGTCGTCCACCGTCCCACCGGTCTCGATCGTCGCGAACGCCACGATCCGGTCGTGGTCGTCCATCCCCTGCCCCGCGATCAGGACCTGCCGTCCCTCCGGCAGCAGGTCCTCGAGGAATGCCTTGGCCGCGCGGGCCCGGCCCGCCGCGTTCGGATCGTCGCCGTCGAGTTCGTCGCACTGGATGGCGGCGAGGCGGATCGTCTCGAAGACGTACGTGGCGCCGCCGCGGTCGACCAGGGCCCCGAAGGTGTCGCCGTCGACCGCGTAGCGGACCGAGGCCGGCAGCGTCCCGAAATCGATCGCGACCCGCAGCGCCGTCGGGCAGCGCTGCCGCTCCTTCGGCTTCCGTGTCGCCATGCCGGCCTTCCGATGCCGCCAGCTTCGTCGGGTCGCCGCCGACGGCCCGCATGATCCGCTCGAGCGGGAAGCTGGGGCCCGGGCAGTAGGTCCGCTCGACGCCTCGATGTCCGCGTGCCGTCCGAGGTGGTCCCGAATCGGCACGAGCGTCGGGTAGGTCGCTAGGCAGGAGCGGTCGACGTCGATCCCGTCGATGACCTGCGACTCGGTGAAGGGCTGCCCCGGCTCGCCGACGTACTCAACGTTGACCGTCAAGTCGTTGAGGTTGCGCCCCTCTGCCACGACCCGTCGGATCGCCGCCGCCGGCCACGGGATGTCCCGCCGCCATCTGCGGTAGGCGCCGTTGGTGAAGGCGGCCTTCCGCGTCGAGACGAACTGGTGGATGACCCCGTCCCGGTTCGATGACGGCGTGGGCGCTGGCGTTGCTCGACCGGTGCTTGAACCAGGACCCGACGTTCCCGTAGTCCATGTCGTCGGTGGCGTGGTGCTCGATCGCCACCGGGAGGACGCCGTTGCGATCGTGGAAGTTGGCGCACCCCTCGAACCAGACGAGGTTCGCCGGCAGCTTCGGCGCCCCCGCGGGCGTGCCCGGTGCCTCCTTCGCCGGCGCCGCCGCCGTCCACTCCCCGACCAGCCCGTTCAGCGTCGCCCATGACGCCGGGCCGGTGTTGCCGTTGACCGGGTCCCAGCCCCGCCAGTCGGGTTTGCCGAGGAAGAACGCGGAGCTCGCCTTGTCCCAGTCGCCGTGGTAGTCGTACTGGATGCGGAGGATCCGTGCGCCGACCTTGAGGTTGACGGCCGGGGCGTAGAGGAGGTGGACGGGGTCGCCCGGCCCGCCGCCCCCGAAGACCAGCGCGTGCCAGCCGGCCCACGCCTTCCCAAGGGGGACGACCTGCATTAGCCGCCAGGACCAGCCGTTGCTCTCGTTGCGCTGGACCGCCCGCGGGTCGCCCGTGCCGCCGGTCTCGACCACGACGTGCGGCCCGATCCCCTCGATCGTCACCCGGGCGAACGCCGCGGCCTCCGCCATCAGGGGCACCCACCGGGTGAGGGCGAACCAGTCGGCGCCGTAGCCCCCGCCGCCCGGTCCCGCGGTCCGGATCGGGCCCGTCGGCAGCCCGGCGCCTTCCGGCTTTTTCGGCCCCTTTTCCCGGGACGGCGACGGTTTCGGGGCTTCGGCTTTCGGGTCCTTCGCGTCCCGCTCCGCCCGCCTCGCCTCCCGCTCGGCCTCCCGTTCGGCCCGCGCCGCCTTCCGCTCCGCCCGGTCGAGCGCCGGCCCCTCGTCCGGCAGCCTGCCGCCACGCTCCGACCGCTGGGGTTTCGGCTCGGCCGTCCCCGCGCCGCCGACCGGCGTCCGCAGCGCGTTGCCGAAGCGGGCCGCGCACATGCCCATCTCGCTGGTCCGCCCGGTGATGCGACCGGTGGACGCGGCCTCCCCGGGGCCGACGTCGTCCGGCTTCCCCCGTGGTGGCCCGTCCCATCCGGGCCGTCTTGCAACACGATTTAGGCCCGCCGTCTCGGGAGGGGGGCGGGACGAGCCCCGCCCCCCTCCTGTGCCTCGTCCGTCGATCGGCCGTCGTCGTGGGCACCGGCGGCCGGCGAGCGGGTTGCCGTCGGCGACCCCACCGTCCAGTCCCGCCGCATCCCGCACCCCCCGCACGTCAGCCCCAGGAACGGCCCGTGCCGCCCCGCCGGCGCGTAGGTCACCGTCACGCCCAGCCGGCCCTTCACGCGGCCGCTGTGGTGCCGGTCCGCCAACGGGGCGCGGCAGCCGGGGCAGGCGATGACGCTGCGCCTCACGACACCGCCCTCGTACAATCTGCCGGTCTCGGTGGCGAACGGCGGGGGCGGGGATGGGCGATAACGAGCAGAAGGCCGCGGACGACGGATTGAACCCCCCCATCGAGGACATGCGCTGGGGCCACGCCCGACGCCACGGCCGCGAGGGTTTCGTGCGGGCAGGGGACGAGTCGGTGCGCTGCTTCGTGGAATGGGGCGGGCTGCGCCCAGGGGACCGTGTCCTCGACGTGGGGTCCGGCGTCGGCCGGATGGCCGTGGCCTTGACACGCTACCTCGACGTGGGGAGCAGCTACGAGGGCTTCGACGTCGACGCCGAGGCGTGGGCGGCGCGCCTGGACGACCTGCGCGCGTGCGCCGGGGACGCCTGCCGGGCGGCGAACGGGGGTTAGGGCGGGCGTCCCCGCTCGACCCCGGTGACGCGCAGGGACGCGTAGTCCGCCTTAAGGCCCTTCTGGCTCCTCGTCCACGATCCGCGTCGCGATCGGCCGCGCCATGATGACCCCCTCCCCTCTTACCGGAACTAGAGGTAGACGTTGCCAATCCGGGGATCGGCAACGCCGTTGCCGATCCCTGCCGAAGACGCTGACGTACACCTCACCCCTGAACACGGCGTCCGCGATGTCGGTCCAGCCACCGTCGAGCACGCCCGTCGCGCCGATCCCGACCCGGCCGACCGGGAGCCTGCCGGCGACGCCGCCGAGGAAGGCGCCGATGTCGGTGACCGAGGGGAAGGCCCACGGTGCAAACCAGGCCGAGGCGGCGCCCTCCTTGCGGAGGGGGTATGGCCGGCTCTTCGCGTACCCTTTGTGCCCCTCTCGTGACCACGGAGACCCGAAATGCCCGAGATACCGCGTCGGCAAGCCACAACCGAGCCGGGACAGGAGTCGGTCTGGGACTATCCCCGGCCGCCCCGCTCGGAGCGTTCCCCGCGCCGCATCGAGATCGTGTTCAACGGCGTGACCGTCGCCGACAGCCGGCGCGCCTACCGCGTCCTGGAGACGAGCCACCCGCCCGTCTACTACCTGCCGCCGGAGGACGTCCGCATGGACCTCCTCTCCTCGGCGCCCGGCCGCTCCGTCTGCGAGTGGAAGGGGACCGCCGCCTACCACGCGCTGACCGTCGGCGACCGGAGCGTCTCGGAGGCGGCATGGAGCTACCCGACGCCGACCGCGCCCTTCGCCCCGATCGCCGGCTACCTTGCTTTCTACCCCGGCAAGATGGACGCTTGCCGTGTCGACGGCGTTCCCGTCCTTGCCCAGCCCGGTGATTTCTACGGCGGCTGGATCACCCCCGACATCGTCGGCCCCTTCAAGGGCGAATCGGGGACGTGGGGGTGGTGATCCGCGCGACGGGTCGAGACCGCTAGCGGACCGACACGACCGTACCGTTCCCGACCGTCGGGGAGGGACCTTCGAGGAGCGGCGCGAGGGCCGCCCGCCGACGCCTGTCGCCCGGCACCGAACCGCGCAGGGCCTCCACCGCTGACCGGGTGACGCCTTGCAGTTCGGTGGCCTCGAAGCGCTCGAGGCGCCGCGGCCATTCGACGACGGCGTGGACGAGAAAGTCCTCGACCCCAGGGCCGGCCACGTCCCCGCTGCCGACCCCGATCGAAATCGCCAGGTAATCGCCGGCGTATGCGACCGGGCCGGATGCCCCCGGTCGCTGAGCTGGACGAGCAAGATGCCGCTGGCGAGGTCGTCACCGACGTCGAGCCAACGCGGGTCAGAATCGTCCAATCCTTGTCGGACCGGCGGAGACCGGCGGTGGTCCGCCGCCGGCACGGCCCCTTTCTTCGGTCCGCCGCATCGGTCCGGTGCGTCGGGAAGGCGGTAACGACCGAGTCTGTCGACCCGATCCGCCCCTCGCTCTCGAAAAACGCGACGATCGTCTGCACGAGATTGCCCATCGGGGCCGACAGCCCGCCGTGGCGGTAGAACCGCTCGCGGTCGACGTCCAGCGCGTGCGACCCGACGTTGTCCGGCGCGATCGGTGCCGAGCGGATGCGCTGCCCGTGACCGAGCAGCGTGGCGCGTTCGGTAACGGCGTGCCCAATCCAGCTCGCGGTGGCCGGCGCCACCTCTCCGGCCCAGCGATCCTGGAGGTCAGACAGTTCCCGGCCGGTCGGCGTCCTCCCGGTCAAGCGGCCACCATCCGGGTTCGGTGGGCCCGGCAGGGGCAGCCCGGGCGACGTCCTGCCGCGACCTGGGCGGCCGCCGGGTCGACCTCGTCGTCGGTGCCGTCGTCGGGCCGCTTGCCCTCCCGGGCTCCTTCGGTCCCATCGTCGTGTCGTCCGGCGACGGCCCCGCGAACAGCCTCGCTCCGAGCATGGGTCACAGATGCTTCGTTCCCGCCGACGGCGGACGCGTCTCGCGTCGCCGCGACGTTGACCCCCTGGGAGTCCTCGCGGAGCGGGAGCCGACGGGCCACTCATCGATCGGGCCGGTCCCGTGCTCTCTTCACCCACCGTAGGCGGGAGTTGAGCCGCAGCGCCGCGGAGACTGTCCAACTCAACGGCAGACCACGGTGCGTTATCCTTGCCCGATTCTTCACTCCTCGGATCACCAAGGACCAGAACCGCCTTGCCCGACGCTGCCTCTGCCACCAAGAAACCCCGGGGCCGGAAGGCGGCTCCCGCCGTCGCCGCGTCGACGCTGGTTCCCGGCACGACTCCGCCCGTCGTCGTCCCCCGTCTCCTGCCCCCCGCCCCCCCGCCGGACCCCGCCCTCGAGGCCGAGATCGACCAGTTCGCCGCCCTCTACCCCTTTGCCCTCGACGGCTTCCAGCGGGAGGCGATCGCGACGCTGCTCCAGGGCGAGTCGGCGATGGTCGCGGCGCCGACCGGAACGGGAAAGACCGTGGTGGCGGAGTTCGCCATCTACGACGCCTTCAAGCGGACCGGCCGCGTCTTCTACACCACCCCGATCAAGGCCCTCTCCAACCAGAAATACCGCGACCTGCGCGGTGTCTACGGCGACGAGGTCGGGCTGCTGACCGGCGATGTCTCCGAGAACCGGGACGCCCGCGTCGTCGTCATGACGACGGAGGTCCTGCGGAACATGCTCCTCCAGACGCCGTGGGATCTGGACCCGGTCGATTGCGTCATCTTCGACGAGATCCACTACCTGGCCGACCCGGAGCGGGGCACCACCTGGGAGGAGGCGATCATCCTCTGCCCAGACCACGTCCGCCTCGTCTGCCTCTCCGCCACGGTCGCCAACGCGCCGGAGATCGCCGCCTGGATCGGCCGCACCCACCGCCCGATCCGCCTCGTCACCCACGCCGAGCGGGCCGTGCCGCTGGCGCTCCACTATTTCCTCGACGGCTCGCTCACCCTCGCCGTCGACCACACCGGCCGCCTCGTCAAAGACTTTCCCCACACCGGCGGCGAGGCGCGGCGGCAGGCGGGCCACGGGCCGCGGGGTCGTCAGCCCCAGGGCCGGGTCCACGGCAAAGCCCCGGGCAGGGCCCAAGGCCCGACCCAGGGCCGGCGCCCGACGGAGACGGCCGGTCGCGAGCGGGAAGAGCCGCAGCCGCGCGAGATCGTCGACGCCCTTTCCGCCGGAGATATGCTGCCGGCCATCTACTTCCTCTTCAGCCGGAACGACTGCCAGGCCTTTGCCGAACGCCTGGCCGTGGTCCGCCCGAACCTCGTCTCCGCGCGTCAGGCCGACCTGATCGACCAGACCGTCGCCGCCGTCCTCGCCAACCTGCGGCCGGAGGACAGGGAGCTGGAGCAGGTCAAGACGATCGTGGCCCTCACCCGGAAGGGGATCGGCTTCCACCACGCCGGGTTGCTGCCGATCCTCAAGCAGCTGGTCGAGGTCCTCTTCACCCGCGGCCTGATGGAGGTCGTCTTCGCCACGGACACCCTCGCCCTCGGCGTCAATATGCCGGCGCGCACCGTCGTCATCGGCCGGATGAGCAAGTGGGACGGCCGTCGCCGCCGGATGCTGATCCCGAACGAGTTCCAGCAGATGGCCGGCCGCGCCGGCCGCCGCGGGATGGACGCCTTCGGCCACGTCGTCGTCCCCTATTCCCCCTGGTTCACCTTCGGGGAGACGCTGGAGATCGCGACCGGTCCCCTCCACCCGGTCCGCTCCGCCTTCGCCGTCCGCTACAACACGGTCCTCAATCTGTGGGACCCGCCGGACGGCGAGCGCGTTCGGCAGATGCTGCGGCAGAGCTTGGCCCAGTTCCAGACGAGCCAGCGGCTGCGGGAGTTGGAGAACGACATCGTCGCCACGATCGAGGAGATCGCGGCGATCCCGCAGGGCTGCCTGATCGGCTACGACGCGGGCGACGAGCTCCTCGAGGACTACCGGAGCCTCACCCGGACCCTGACCGCCGCCCAGAACGCGGAGCGGCGGCTCGGCGACGATCAGGAGCAGGTCCGCCGCGCGCTGGAAACCTCGACCCCCTGGCCGGAGCCGGGCCGCCAGGCGCTGCGCCGGGCCTTCCGCAACGCCACGCCCGGTTTCGTGGCGCACGCCCGCGAGTGGGGGTGGGGCATCTTCCTCGGCCGCGGCGGCGAGGGGGGCGCCGGCCGCTTCCTCTTCGGGGAGACGATCCGGCTCCTCGCCGAGTACCGGCAGCTCGACTACCTCGCCGACGCGGCGGTCGCGCTGCCACCGGCGCTGCTCGAACCGCCGGACGGGGTCGCGGACGCGGCGACGCTCGTCCCCGCCGAGACCCTCGCCGCGCTCTGGGGACGCGTCGCCGCCCTCGATCTGCCGGACCTCGACGCCCTCCTCGCCGACCATCGGGCGCGGGAGGCGGAGCGGGCCGCCGACGCTGCCCGCGGTCTGGAGGAGCGGCTGGAGGAGGCGCGGGGCGGGGTCAAGGCGCTCCAGGCCCAACGGCAGGACCACCCCTGCCACCCCTGCCCCCGCCGCCAGGAGCACCGCGACAACCTCGCCGCCGTCGACCGCCTGGAGAAGGAGCGGCGCGCGCTGGAGGACGCCCTGGCGCGGGAGACCGACGCCGAGGACGCCCGCGTCCGGGGCGTGATCCGCGGCATCGCCAACGTCCTCCACCGCTTCGGCTACCTCCACCGCGGCGTCCCCACGGGCAAGGCGGACATGCTCGCCGAGGTCTTCGACGGCGACGGCCTGATCCTCTGCGAGCTCATCGACCGTGGCGTGCTGGACCGACTCCCGCCGGAGGACCTGGCCGAGGTCTTCTCCTGGTACTCGTTCGACCGCGACTTCCGCTACGGCAACCGCTACGTCCTGCCCGACCGGCTGACGCTGGCCCGTCGCCGGATCGAGGAGGTCGAGCAGGCGGTCCTCGGCGAGGAGCGGGACGAGGGGCTGGTGATCTCGGAAGGACACAACCCCGGCTTCTTCGGCGCCGCCCGGGCCTGGTGCCGGGGGGCGACGATGGCGGAGATCGGGGAGACGATCGAGCTCTCGGAGGGGGACCTGGTCCTGACCTTCAACAAGACGATCGACCTGATGCGCCAGCTCCGCGAGATGCTCGCCGATGTCCTCCCGGCGCACCCCCTGCGGACCGGCCTCGCCGACGCCGAGAAGCTCCTCCGGCGTGGCATCGTCGAGCAGTCCCTGACCCTCGGCTTCGCCCCTTTGGAGCTGCCGCCGCTCCCCGACCTCGATCCGCGGCCGACACCGCCGCCCCCGCCGCGTGCGGCACCGACCAAGCGGCGCGCCGTGAAGAAGGCGGCCACATCCGCCCGGCCGGCCCAACCGAGGGTCGCGCGGCCGGCTCCGTAGCGCGGATTCCGGTCGGTTCGGGACGCCGCCGAAGGACGGGCAGATCGGCCCCCCGGCCCTCCCCAAGGGCGGGAACCTCTCCGGGGGAGCGTCGGGGGCGCGAGTCGTCGCCCCTCCCCGGCCCGGCGTCGTCCAGCTCCGGCGGGACAATGACGGCTGCGGATGACGAGGGCATCGCATCTCCGTCGTCGGCGTGCGCGACGCGTCCCGGTACCCGATGCTCCGAGAGAGCGGTTACGCCCGCTCGTTGCCGGCCCAGGTGCTCAGGCTGGGGCGGGAGTCCCCGTCCCCCGCGCCCCTCGGCCTCCCGGGCGACGACGGGGTCCGACACGCGTCCGTATCCGCTCCGGGTGAAGAAGTCGGGCCCGGGTGCCAGGAAGGCGAACCCGAGCCGATTCCCGTCCGCGCCTTCGATCAGCAGCGCCGATCCATCGGGGGATCCCGTTATCAGGTCGGCGGCCGTCTCCGCCGCCGGTCGCCCACCGGGGCCGGTAACGCCACGCCGGCGGAACGGTCGCGTTCACGCCGGGGGAGAACCCCGGCACGATCGCGCGGTCGTTGTCGCGCCTCGGTCGCCCGCGGACGGTTGCCCTCGCCTGTCCGCGGGTCCCGTCCCCGGTCTCGGTCGTCATCGCCCTGCCCCGTTGTCCCGGTGGCGCTGGGCGAGCCCCCCGTCTCCGCCCGGTTTCGCCGGAGCGGACGTGCCGGCGCGCGGACCGCCACGGCGCGTCGGGGGCGGTCCCCGGTTTCGATCGCCCCCGCGAACCGCAACGCCCGGCGGCCGGGGCCGCGTGCGCCGGTCCCGACCGCGGTAAGCTGGATCGAGGCCGGGCCGCGGTGTGCCCGACGCGGCGGGGAGCCGAGGCCCGGCGCCCCGAGATCGAGGCGGAGGTCGGGGTGGACGTCAAGGAGTCGGTCCAGCGCCAGTTCGGGGCAGTCGCCGCCAACTACGCGACGAGCGCCGTCCACGTCCACGGTCCGGACCTGGCGGCGATGCTCGGCGCCGTCGCGCTGCGGGGCGACGAGGCGGTGCTCGACGCCGGCACCGGCACCGGCCACACCGCCCTCGCCTTCGCCCCCCGCGCCGGCCACGTGGTCGCCGTCGACCTCTCGGAGCCGATGCTGGAGCAGGGGCGCCGCCTCGCGGCCGAGCGCGGCATCGCCAACGTCGCCTTCGCGCGCGGCGACGTCGAGCGCCTGGCCTTCCCCGACGCCAGTTTCGACCTCGTCACGTCCCGCTTCGCCGCCCACCACGTCCCACGGCCGCGGGCGGCGGCGGCGGAGCTGGCGCGGGTCCTAAAGCCCGGCGGGACCGTGCTGCTGGCCGACGTCGTCTCCCCGGGAGACCCGGCGACCGACACCTTCCTGAACGCGATCGAGCTCCTGCGCGACCCGTCCCACGTCCGCGACCATTCCGTTCTCGAGTGGCGGGGCATCCTCAACGATGCCGGATTCGTCGTCGACGAGGTGGGAACCTGGCCGCTTCGCCTCGAGTTCGCGAGTTGGGTCACGCGGATGGGCACGCCGGAGCCGAGCGTCGCCCAGATCCGCTCGCTGCTCGACGCCGCGCCGACGGAGGTGCGGACGGCGCTCGCGGTCGAAGCCGACCACTCGTTCTCGGTGCCGGTCGTGGTGCTGCGCGGTGTGCGCCCGCAGTTGGCGCGGTAGCCCGACGCGACAGCGACCGGGCGGTGACCGACGACGGCGGGGGCACGCGTCGAGCCCCAGAGCCGGACGGCGGCGGTGCACACGGCCCGGTCCTCTCCGCACCGAGGGCGGATGTCGGCCGATCTCTCGGGGGGGTCTTGGCCCGCATCGTGCAGCGCCGACCCCGAGCCCGGTCGGCTTGGCGTCGCCGTGGTACGGTCCCCAACGCGTCAGTCCCCGAACACCACGCAGAAGGAGACCATGGTGACCCGACTTTGCGCCCCGATGATGCCGGCGTTGCTGGCGACCGCGCTCGTTCTCGGCGGCTCCGCCGCCGCCGGTGCCCAGCAGGCGACCCCCGTCGCCTCGCCGCCCCCGGCGACCCCGCTGGCGACGCCCGTGGCCGCCGTCACCCGGCTCTTCGACCTGCCGGGCGAGAACGTCTTCCCGGAGGGGGTCGCCTACCAGGAGGCGACCGGCGACTTCTTTGTCGGCAGCACCACGGACGGCACGGTCTTCCGCGGGAACGTCGAGGGCGGCCCCGTGGAGGTCTTCGTCGAGGGGGCGCCGGGCGGTTCGGCGGTCGGGTTGAAGCTCGACGGGGAAGGCCGTCTCTTCGTCGCCGGCGGCACGACCGGCCTCGTCTCCGTCTACGACACGACCACCGGCGCCCTCGTTGCCGAGTTCGGCAACGACCTGACCCCGAACACCTTCCTCAACGACATCGCCTTCAACACCGCCGGCGACGCCTACGTCACCGACTCGTTCAACCCGTTCGTCTACCTTGTCCCGGCGGAGGCGGTGGTGCCGCCGGCGACGACCCCCGTCGGCGAGGCGACGCCCGGGACCACGGTGCCGGTCGGCGGGTTGGAGGTAGCGATCGACCTGACCGGCACCCCGTTCGTCTACGGCGACGATTTCAACGCCAACGGCATCGTCGCCACGCCGGACGACCAGTACCTGCTGGTGGCCCAGAGCAACACCGGCACCCTCTTTCGGATCGACCCCGCCGGCGGGGAGGTTGTCCCGGTCGACCTCGGCGGCGCCCCGCTCCCCGGTGACGGGCTGCTCCTCGACGGTCGGACCCTCTTCGCAGTCACCGCCGGCGAGATCAGCGTGGTGTCGCTCGCGGAGGACTACGCGAGCGGGGAGCTGACCACGACCTTCTCCGACCCCACCTTCTCCTCCCCGACCACGATCGCCCGCTACGACGGCTGCCTGCTCGTCGTCAACTCCCAGTTCGCCGCCCAGCAGGGCGGCTCGCCGGATCTCCCGTTCACCGTCTCCGGTGTTCCGATCCCGGCCTCCGTCGCCGGCGGTTCCCCCGCGGAGCGCTGCTAGCCAGGACAGGGGCGGTCCGTCCGCATCCCGCCGTCGGACCGCCCCTTTTCCTCCATCCAGCCCTTGCACCCGCGGCGCCCGACACCCGTCCCGCCGCCGAACGTCCCGCGGCCCGACCTCCCGTGCGCCGCCGTCGTCCCGCCCCTGCCCCGCCGTCCGCAACCCCGTCGACATCCCTCGTTCCGTGGGACGACCGCTTGCGGCAGCGCCGGGATCGTCAGGTGAGCCGGACGACGACCGCGACGAGGCACGCCACGGCCAGGCCGCCGTTGACCGCGGCGGCGACCACCAGCCGTCGGCGCGCGGCGGGGCCGGCGCCGCGCGCCAGGTCACCGGCGAGGGCGGCGGTCGCCGCCAGAGCCAGCGTCGCCACGGCCAGCCCGGCGGTCGGCCCGTAGAGCAGGGCGAGGAACGGCGCGGCCACCATCGCGCCGGCGAAGAGAAGGCCGAGGACCCGCGTCCGTTCGAGCGGCGGCCCGCCGCCCGCGCCACCGCGACCCCATTCGCCCATCCCGTCGCCGCCTCCGTCCGGGCCCGCGTGGTCCCCGTTGGTCGTCGCCGCGACTCGGCCGCCGTAGCGCGGGTGGTAGGATACGGCCCGTCGGGCTTCGTGGAGACGACCCGGCCTCGGCCCGGAGGGGCGCGATGTTCTGCACCGCCTGCGCCGCGCCAAACCCGATCGCCGCCCCCCGGTGCGCCGCCTGCGGCGCCGACGTCGTCCGGCTCCCCCCGCGCGCCGGGGCGACGGGCATGCGCCGCCGATCCGCATCGCCCCGGACAACGCTCCCGCGCCATACGGCGGCCCTCGTTCCCCGTACCGCCCCGCCCCGCCGCGGTCTGCTGCGGATTCTCTACCTGGTGCCGCTCCTCGCGCTGCTGGCCACCGGCGCGGTCATGGTCGAGCGCCGGCAGGCCGCCCGGGCGGAGCTGGCGGCCGGCTATTTCGAGGCCGCCACCGCCGCCGCCGCCGGGCGCCACCAGGAGGCCGCCCTCGGCTTCGCCGCCGTCGCCGGCTACCGGGACGCCGACGCCCGCCACGCCGCCGCCGTCGCCGCCCTCGCCCCCTATCGCGTCGCCTACGAGGACGGGGTCACGGCGCTCGAAGCCGGCCGCTTCGCCGACGCCGTCGCCGCACTCCTCCCGGTCGCGCGCGATCAGCCCAACTTCGCGGACGCTCCCCTCCGCCTTGCCGATGCCCGCCGTCGCCACGCCGACGACCTGCGCCGCGAGGTGGACGCCGCGGAGGCGCGGCGCGACTGGGTCGGCGCCGAGCGGGCCCTGGGAGCCCTGATCGGGGCCGACCCCGGTGACGTGGCGGCGCCCCCGCGCCTCGCCGCGTTGCGCCGCGAGCACGGGCCGATCCTCCTCGCCCGCGACCAGGCGCTCTACCTTGTCAGCCCGGACGGCGGGGACGAGCGTCTCCTGACGGACGCCCTCCCCGCCCTCTGGCCGACCTGGAGCCCCGATCGGTCCCGCGTTGCCTTTCTCTCCCCCGTCCCCGCCGGTCCCGCCGAACCGGTCGGTGACCGCTTCGACCTCCACGTCGTCGGCGCCGATGGGAGCGGCTTGGCGCGCCTGGCCGGCGACGTCGCCGCTCACACCGCGCCCGTCTGGCGCCCGGACGGGACCGGCATCGCCTACACCAGCTTCGCCGCCTTCGACTGGGGGACCGACCGGGGCAGGATCGGTGTCCGCGTCGTCGACGTCTCCACCGGGCGGGAGACGGACGTCTCCGGTTCGGCCCTCCCGTTCGCGGTCAACCCCTCCTGGTCGCCGACCGGGGACCGCATCGCCTTCGTCGCCAAGGAGGGCGAGGCCTGGGACTCCCCGTTCCAGGCCCCCGGCCGCGTCCGCGTCGTCACCCTGGTGACCGGGCAGGCGGTCGACCTGACCGGGGACCGGCTGCCCGGCGCGTGGAGCCTCGCCTGGTCGCCGACCGCCGAGCGGCTGCTCGTCTTCGCCTTCCTCGGCGGCAACTTCTACGAGCCCCTCCGGTCCGAGATCCGGCTGCTCGACACCGCCACCGGCGAGATCGGTACGGTTCCGTCGGATACCCCCCACGTGCGCGTGCCCGTCTGGTCCCCGGACGGCGCCCGCTTCGCCTTCGCCGAGGGGGAAACGACGGTCCGGGTCCGCTCCTGGGAGGGGGAGGAGGCGACGATCGACGTCGGCGGCAAGGCCGGCGCGGTCACCTGGGCGCCGGACGGCGGTGCTCTCCTCGCCGCCGGCGACGACCCTCGGCAACCCTCCACGCTGATCACGCTCGACGGGTCGGGGGCGGCGGCCGGCGAACCGGCACCGGTCCTCGGCGCGCTGCCGACGACGGTCGTGCCCCTCGTCTTCGATTACGCCCGCCCCTTCTACGGCCCGCCCCAGTGGGCGCCGCTCCAGGTGGCCCCCCCGGCCGGTCCGCCCGCGATCGCCGGCACCGGTCTCGACCACGACGCCGGGTAGTCGCACCCTCCGTCCCGCCGGCGTCGGCGGGACGGGGCGGCGTGGGTCGCCCTCCCGGTCCTGCCTCCCGCGGCCGACGCCTGGTCGCCGCGGCCGTTCTCCGGTGGTTGCCGGTCGCGACGTACGACGCGACCGGTGCTCACACGGGTCGATCGCTCCGTGGACGGCTGCCCCGGTCTCCCCGCTCCCGCGCGAGGGCGAGGGGCCGGGGGTGAGGACCCTTCCCATGTTCTGCACCGCCTGCGCCGCGGCAAACCCACCCGCCTCCCGCTCCTGCCGCCGCTGTGGTAACGGCCTGCAGGGTCGCGCGGCGCCGGTCGGCCGCGCCGCCGCGGCGGGGCTCCGGCGGCGGCTTGCGCCGGTCCTCTACGGCCTCCCCGTCCTTGTGCTCCTGACGACGGGGGCGGCGGTCTATCGCGCCGCACGCGCCGAGCCGGCGGCCTGGTACGCCCGCGCCGAGGCGGCGGTCGTGGCCGGGAGCCCGACCGAGGCCCTGGCGGCGTACACCGCCGCCGCCGGCTACCGGGACGCCGAGACCCGCCGCGAGGCGGTCGCCGCCGCCTTCGCCCCACATCGCGCCGCCTACGAGGCGGCGGTCGCCGCCGCCGAGGCTGGCGACGACGCAGCGGCGACCGCCCTGGTCGCCCCGGTCGTCGCCGCCCTCCCCGGCTACGAGGAGGCGCGGCTTCTCCTCGCCCACGCCCGCGCCGCCCGCGCCGACGCGCTCTGGCGCCAGGCTGCCGCCGCCGAGGGACGCCGCGACTGGCTCGCCGCCGAGCGGGCGCTCGCCGCGCTCGCCGCCGTCGCCCCCGCCGACGCAAACCTCGACAACCGCCTCGCCGCCCTTCGCCGCGCCCACGCCCCGCTCGTCTTCTCGCGGGATCGCGCCCTCTATCTGGTCGGTCCCGGCGGCGCCGACGAGCGACTTTTCCTCGACGCCGTCCCGGCGGCCTGGCCGACCTGGAGCCCGGACCGGACCCGCGTCGCCTTCACCTCCCCCGAGGCCGACGGCGGGATCGCCCTCTACGTCGTCGGCACCGAAGGCGCCTCGCCGACCCGGCTCGCCGGCGGCTTGCGCCCCTATGCAGGGCCCGTCTGGAGCCCGGACGGCGCCCGCATCGCCTACGCCGCCGCGGGCGGCTGGGGAGGACGCGACGCCGTCGGCGCGCCGGACCCCGCCGGCGTCCGCGTCGTCGAGGTCGCCACCGGCCGGGTGACCGACGTCACCGGCGGCCGGGTGCGGGATGCCCTCTACCCCTCCTGGTCGCCCGGCGGCGACCGCCTCGCCTTCGTCAGCCGCGCCGCCGACGCCGGGGGCGGCTACGACCCGCCGCCGGCCAGCGTCGACCCGGTCGCCCCCGCGCCCGACGGGATCGCCCCGGCGGGGGAGGTCTACGTCGCCACCCTCGCCACCGGCGCCATCGTTGACGTCAGCGGTGGCCGCGTCTTGAACCCGTGGCGCGTCGCCTGGTCGCCCGCCGACGATCGCCTGCTCGTCTACACCCGCGACCCCGGCATGTCGTACGACCGCGACCGTGCCCGCCTCGTCCTCATCGACCCGGTCACCGGTGCGTTGCGCGATCTCCCAACCGGCGGCGAGACCGTGACGATGCCGGTCTGGTCGCCGACGGGCGACCGCCTCGCCTACGTCGCCGGGCAGGAGACGGTGGTGATCCGCGCCCCCGACGGCGAGACGCGCCGCCTCGACCTCGGCGCGCCGATCTCCCGCTTCCTCGCCTGGTCACCCGACGCCGGCGCCCTCGTCGCCGTCGCCGAGTCCGCCGGCAGCCCCTCCTTCCTCGTCCCCCTCGACGGAGACCCCCGCGCCGCCCCGTCGCCCCTCCGACTGGACCACGACGTCGACCGGCGCCACGCCGGCGCCCCCCAGTGGTCGCCGACCAACCCGGCGCCCCCACCGCGGCCGCCCACGGTGGCCGGCACGGCGCTGGACCACGGGTAGCGGCGGAGCCGCCGTCTCCACCGCCCGGCACCTGGCGCGGGCCGCGTTCGGGGCGGCCCAGTCGGTTTGCCCTCCAGATGCCCCATGCGTCGCCAGATGCCGGACCTCCGCTGCGGATGGGGCAGCCCCCGGCCCATCCGCGTCCAGTCGGTCCGACGCGTCATCCCTCTCGACGCATGAAGTGATCATTGATAACATTGTGACCAGCGATCGCACCGTGCGCACGCGGTGGCTTGGCCGGCACGACGGTGTCGGCCAGGCCACCGCCCCATCGCCGACCTTGGGAGGCGGCGTCCGCCCCTCTCTCTCGCAACGGACCACGGGTTCGCCGCCCGTCCCGTTGTCCAGGCGCGCCCCCGACGGCGTGCTCGACCGATCGGAGAAGACCCCGATGCGCCGATCTGCCCTGCTCGTTCCCTTCGTCCCCCTCCTCGTCGTTGCCGCCTCCGGGATTGGCCCGCGCGGCGCGGCGGCCGTCCAGGAGGGTTCGCTCCCGCCGAACCACCCGTGCGTCGGTGCCTGGGCCGTCGCCGCCGACCAGGGCCCGGACCTGCCGTCCATCCCCCTCCTCTTCACCTTCGCGAGCGACGGCACCGCGCTCGGGTCGCTGCCGAACCCGCGCCGCGGCGTGCCGGGCGGGGCCGAACTGGGCGCCGAGATCCTCGAGGACAGCGGCATGCACGGAGCCTGGGAGGCGACCGGCGACCGCACGTGCGACGTCACCCTCCGCTTCTTCACCTCCAGCGCCGAGGGCGAGTTCCTCGTCACGACCACCCTCAGTGCCGCCCTCGATGTCGCCGCCAACGGGGACGACCTCTCCGCGGAGGCGACCCTGGTCGATATCGACGCCGCGGGCGAGAACGTCGGCTCGCTCTCGGTCCCCGCCACCGCCAGCCGGATCACCGTCGAACCGCGGCGGACGGACGCGCCGGGCGTCGGCACGCCCTCGGCCTAATCGCCGATCCACCCCATTTCCCCACGGCGCCCCCCGCTCGCGAGCGCGGGGGAGCCCAACCCGGCCGCACCGGTTGCGGCAAGGAGACTTCCCATGAACCCGCGTCACCGCCCCTTCCCGTCCCGTCCGTTCGCCACCGGCCTCACGCGTCGCGCCGCCCTCCACCGCCTGGCAGGCGGCACGCTCGCCGTCGCGACGGGCATCGCCCTCGACCCCACCTCGGCGCGAGCCCAGGAGACGCCGAACCCGATCGTCCCGACCGGTCCCGTCGCCCCGGTTCTCGACGAGACGCCCTCCCCCCTCCCCGATTTCCTGCTCCGCTGGGAGGCGGCCTGGGCGGCCCGCGACAGCACCGCGTTTGCCGCCCTCTTCACCCCGGACGGCATCTACGAGGATCTCGCCTTCGAATCAGTCAACCGGGGCCCGGATGAGATCGTCCAGTTCCTCGACGTCACCTTCGCCGCCATCCCCGACGTCGCGATCACCAGCCTCGGCGGCTTCCGCGGCGACGACTGGGCGGCCGCGGAGTGGGTCTTCTCCGGGACGCTCGTCGCCCCCCTCGGTCCGATCCCCGGCAACGGGCGCTCGTTCTCGGTCCGCGGCAGTTCGATGTTCGAGTTGGACGGTGACCTGATCCGCCGCGAGAGCGACCATTACAATCTCGCGACGATGCTGCGCCAACTCGCCCTGCTTCCCGGGCCCGAGGGCGCGGCGGCGGCGACGCCGGCTCCGTGATGGGGCGACGCGTCGGGGAGCCGTCTCCATGCAAGGGACGGCGGCCCTCCGGCGCCGCGATCGGGACGCTGTCCGGCCTCCGAGCGGTGCGGACGAGCCCTCCGGCGGCCGCCGGGGGCTCGCAACCAGGAGAGCGCTTTGGCCGTCACCCCCCGTCGGGAGCGGAACCGCCTCGCCACCCTGGCCGAAATCAAGGCGACCGCCCGCGCCCAGATGGCCGAGCGCGGCGCCGCTGCCCTCTCGCTGCGCGAGGTGGCGCGCCAGATGGGGCTGAGCTCGGCCGCCATCTACCGCTATTTCGCCGATCGCGATGCCCTGGTCACCGCCCTGATCGTCGACGCCTACGCCGACCTCGCCGCAGCGCTCGATGCGGCCGTGGCCGATCACCCCGACGCGGCGTTGGCCCAGCGGTTCCTCGCCCTCGCCCTCGCCTACCGTGCCTGGGCAGTGGGCCATCCCGCCGGCTATGCCCTGATCCTCGGAACGCCGATCCCCGGCTACCAGGCCCCCGACGCGATCACCCGCCCCGCCGCCCATCGCGCCATGGCCCGCCTCGTCGAGGTGGCGCTGGCCGCCCGTGGCGAAGCGTCCCCGCCCGATCGGGCCGAGCCGTCCGCGGAACCCCTCGCCGTCGGCTTGTCTGATCTGCCACCCGCCGCCCGCGCCCTCGCCCTCGCCGGCTGGGGACAGATGCACGGCCTCGTCGCGCTGGAGATCTTCGGCCACCTCGACGCCCTCGGGGACGACCCCGCCTCGCTCTACCGGCGCGAGATGCTCGCGTTCGCCGATCGGCTTGGCGTCGGGCACCCGCGCGACCGGGCTGCGGTGCCCGCTCCCGCGGGCGCCGTCTGACCGCGCGCCCCTCCGCGGCGCCCGCGTCTACAATGCCGACGCTGCCGCGGCGGCGCGGTATCGAGGCGGCGAACCGGGGGTGGCCCACGGTGGTAGACGCGCGGCCGGCATGGCCGGTGCTCGATCTGGTCAGCAACAGCGCGGCGCAGACGCGCGAGATCGGGGCGCGACTCGGTCGCCGTCTCAGGACCGGCGACCTCGTCCTGCTGCACGGCGACCTCGGTGCCGGCAAGACGACGCTGGCCCAGGGCATCGCCCGCGGCCTCGGCGTCGCGGACGCGGTCCAGAGCCCGACCTTCACCCTCGTCAGCGAGCATCCGACCGTGGCCGATGGGCACCCCTCCGGCGACGGCGGCGCCGACGGCGATCGACCCGCCCATCTCTACCACCTCGACCTCTACCGCCTTTCCGGCGACGGCGAACTCGACAGCTTCGGCTTCGACGATTACCTCGCCCCGGCGGACGGCGTCGCCCTCGTCGAGTGGCCGGAGCGCGCCGCCTCCCGCCTGCCGCCCGCGTACCTCCTGGTTCGCTTGGAACCGCTGGGGGACGGGAAACGCCGGCTCGCGATCGAGGCGGTGCCGCCGGGTGGCCGCTACGCGTGGCTGGGCGAGTTGCGGCGCGAGCTGTCCGGGGCGGGGTAGCGGACCCCGGACCCGGCGATCCACGCCGTTCTGGCGTCGCTCGGCCGACATGGGTCGACTGCTCGGCCGTCGCCGCATCCCGGCCCGAGTGGCTGGATGCCGCCGGCGTCCGCGCCGCCGATGCCCGCCTCGGCATCGGCGGCCGTGCCGTCATGAGGATGGCCCAGGCACTCTGGCGACGGGTGGCATGGGGGTATCGGATCACGCGGCCGAGCTTGGTGGGCTCCCGGCGTCCGACGCACCGTCCGGAAGATCGCCGGTGGGAGCCGGACGCGCTCGGCCCCCAATAGGGCTCCGTCGGTTCGGCCCGGGGTTCTCAGCCCCGGAGGCCGCCGGCGCCACGGCGATCATCCGAGGCCCGTATCCGAGCCGCGCCCAACCGGTTCCCCGCAGGGGGCGCTACGGTCCGCGGGATGGCGGTCCTCCAGCGTCTCGGTCTGCCGCGACTGGCGGACCTATGGCTCCTCGTCGACTTCCGACGGCACGTCGTTCTGGCGGTCCCGGTTTCGCCGGGGGGAGGAGCCTGGCTGATAGGTGATCCGGCCGATCCCGTCCGACGCTCGCAGCCTGGAGATGAACGCCAGCACATCCCGCTGCTGTTCCGCCGTCAGCGCCAGTTCGACCAGATCGTGGTCGCCGGCCGAAGGTCGGTCGATCTGGAGCGAGCGCAGGAGAATCGGCGTGCCCCGAAGGGCGCATCGGATCTCCTCGAGGAGATCGGCTCCGCGGACGGCCTCGACGACGACCCGGTGCTGGCGGGCGGGTCGCGGGAAGAATCGCCGCTCGACCGGCTTGAGGCCCGCCTGGATGAACAGCATGAACGCGGTGCCGACGACCGCCGCCGGGTAGAGTCCGCTCCCCGCGGCGAGGCCGATCCCCGCCACCGACCAGACGGTGGCCGCCGTCGTCAGACCGCGGACCGTGTTCTCCCGGAAGATGATCACGCCGGCGCCCAGAAAGCCGATCCCGCTGACGACCTGGGCGGCCAGCCGGCTCGGATCGAGGCCGACCACCACACCGTCGATGCTGCTGGGAAATCCGTAGGTCGACACCACCATGATCAACGCGGACGCGACCGAGACCAGCGCGTGGGTGCGGAGACCCGCCGCGCGCTCCGATCGCTCACGCTCCAGCCCGATCAGTCCTCCGAGAACGGTCGCCAACCCCAGTCGGAGAACGAGATCCCGGAGATCGATCGGTCCCCAAGCGAGCACGTCGTCCACGTTCGGTATCCGCATCCGGGCGTCTTCCCCATGCTCGTGATGGAGCAAGTCCCCGACAGCGAGCCAGCCGCGAGGTAGGATCCCGATCGGTGCCGAGCCGGCAGCCCAGAGCCGGCCGGCGCCGGACCCGGTGCTGCGGTGCCGCCGCTTGGCGGGGGGGACGTCGGCCGCGAACCGATCCCGGTCGATCTTGCACCATCCGGCTCCCCGGCCGAATGCCCGGCGCCCGGCTCCCCGCCTTCGCCGCGGTGCCGCTCGTCGGCGGCCCCCCACGCCGTGGGCGTGGTCGCGGGGAGGGCCGGCCGCGCGCGCGGCCGGCCCTCCAGCTCCGGGTATCCGCCGTGCGATCGACGAGAGGTCCTACCCCTCGATCGCCTCCACCTGCTCGAGGATCGGCTTGGCTTCTTCTTCGAGCGTCCCCTTGATCTTCTCGAAGGTCGGCTGGACCTCCGCCCGGTTCACGGTCAGCTCTTCCAGGCCCTTGCCGATGATCGAGTCGCCCGCCGGGACGAAGCGGCGCGCCGGATCCTGCGGCTTGGTGGTCGCCAACTGCTCGACCGCGGTCCGGAAGTTCGGGTTCGTCTCGTAGAAGGTCTGCATCTCCGGGCTTTCGCTCGCCGACTTCCGGACCGGCATGTAGCCGGTGTTCTGCGACCAGAAGGTCGTGATCTCCGGCGAGGTGGCGAAGGCGATGTACTTGAAGGCTGCCTGCTGCTTCTCGGCCGGCGAGGTGCTCAGGATGCCCATACCGGCACCGCCGGTCGGGCAGCCGGGGTTGACCTCACTGGGGAGGAAGGCGGCCCCGAACTCGAAGGGCGCGTTCGCCTTCAGGTTGGCCAACTGACCCGTCGACTGCATCATCGAGGCGGAGATGCCGTTGATGAAGTCGGTGGTCCGGTCCTGGGATGCCGTTGCCCACCCCGCGTCCACCGTCGAGCGGAGCCACTCGCCGGACTTGACCGAGTTCGGCTCGGCCAGCCGGACGTTGAACTCCTCGTCGGAGTAGGCGCCGTCGAAGGCCCAGACGGTGCCTTGGTGGTACCAGGAGATGTAGTCCGTCGCCGGGGCGTGGAGGAAGCCCCATTGGGAGACGTCGTTCCCGTTCTTCTTGACGAGCTTGGGCCCCCACTCGGCGAACTCGGTGTAGGTCTCCGGCCCGCGATCCGGCAACCCGGCCTCCGCCCACATCTGCTTGTTGTAGTAGAACAGCGGGGTCGACCGGGCGAAGGACATCCACCACTGCTGGTCCTGCCGCTGGCCTTCGGTGAGGAACGACTCCACGTAGTCGGCCGTGTCGAGCTCCTCCGCCGCGATGAGCTCGTCCATCGCCGCGAGGTAGTTGTTCGCGTAGAACCGGAACCAGTTCGCCTCCGAGAGCACGGCAAGGTCGGGTGCCTGACGCGCCTGGAGGGCCGCGATCACCTTCTGGGCCGTCTCCTCGTACGTGCCCTGGAACTGGTACTCGACAACGACGTCCTGCTGCGACTCGTTGAACCGCCGGATCAGTTCCTGCTCCACCTCGCCGTTCTTGCCACCGAAGGCGCTCCAGAAGACCACCTTCACCTGGGAGCCGGTCTCCTGGATGACCGTTGGCGCGGCGAACGCCTTGCTGCGCTTGGAGACGCCGAGCGCGGCCGCGCCAACCGCCGTCCCCGCAGCGCCCTTGATCAGCGAGCGTCGATTCAGTCGATTGCTCATCGCGTGGTGACCCTCCTCCATCGGACCGGTCCAAACGGGGTGCCGACGTGGCACCCCGCATTCGTACGTCCGGGCGGCCGGCGGTCCGGCTCCGATCCCCGGGATGATCATGCCGCAATGCATCGGCCACGACGCAAAGCCATTGTGAACGGCTCGGGAGCTTGCCTCGAACCCACGCCCCGCCGTCCGGCTAGCCTTTGGTGGCTCCCGCCGTCAGACCCTCGATGATGAAGCGCTGGGCGAAGACGAAGACCACCAGCAACGGGAAGATGACGAAGATGGTGGCGGCCATTACCAGGCCCCACTGGGTGTTGCCTTCCAGGTCGTAGAAGGAGGAGATGCCGACGGTGAGGGTGCGCATGTTTTCGGTCTGGGTGATGACGAGGGGCCAGAGGTAGTCGTTCCACTTGGCGACCACCGAGATCAGCCCGAACGTGACGAGGACCGGCCGCGCCATCGGGAGCACGATGTCCCACAGCGTGCGGAGGTGCCCGGCACCGTCCACCTTCGCCGCGTCGAGCACCTCCCGCGGCAGGCCCAGGAAGCTCTGGCGCATAAGGAACGTCCCGAAGGCCACCGACGCGCCGGGCAGGATGATGGCCTGGTAGGTGTTGACCCAGCTCTCGCCGATCAGGTCGAAGACCGTGGCGCCGAAGAAGACGTAGTTCGGCAGGACCGTGACCTGGCTGGGGATCATCATCGCCGCCAGGAGGAGGGCGAAGATCACGTTCTTGAACGGAAACCGGAGGTAGGCGAGCGCGTACGCGCTCAGCGTCGCGTTCGTGATCTCCAGCGCCGAGCCGAGGACCGTGGTGACGATGCTGTTGAAGTAGAAGCGACCGAACGGCGCCGATTGCCACGCGTCCGTGAAGTTGCTCCAGCGGGGGTTGCGTGGGATCCAGTCCGGGGGGAACGTGTAGATCTCCTGGCTCGTTTTCAGGGAGCCGGAGAACATCCACCAAACCGGCAGGCCGATCACGAGCACGATCAGCGCCATCGCGAGGTACCCGACGGACCGGGTCAGGCGCCGCCGGTCCTGCATCGACAGGCTATCCATAGTGCACCCGATCCTCCGTGAACCGCAGCTGGACCAGCGTGACGATCATCATCAGCACGAAGAGGACGAGCGAAGCGGCCGCCGAGCGGCCGGCATTGAGGGCGACGAACCCCTGCTCGTAGACGTAGTAGATCAGCGTGTTCGTCGCGTCCGCCGGTCCACCCTGGGTCATCACCCTGATGATGTCGAACGCCTGGAAGGTGTTCAGAATCGAGGTCACCAGCAGAAAGAAGGTGATCGGCGAGAGCATCGGGAGGGTGACGGAGCGGAACCGCCACCAGGGGTTGGCGCCATCGACCTTGGCCGCGTCGTACAGGTCCCGGGGGATCGCCTGCAGTCCGGCCAGAAAGATGACGGCGGCGAAGCCGAGGTTCTTCCAGACGTAGACGATGATGATCGCCGGCATCGACCACTCCGGCCGGTTGAGCCAGTCCGGGGACCCGATGCCGACCCAGCCGAGCACCTGCGCCAGAAGACCGTACCGTGGATCGAAGATGTAGGACCAGACGATGCCGATCGCCGCGCCGGAAAGGAGCGTCGGCGCGAAGACCACCGCCCGCGCGCCATCCCGGAACCGGAGCGGCTGGTTCAGCAGGAGCGCGACGACGAGCCCGAGCAGCAGCGAGAAACCGACGGCCGCCACGGTGAAGTACCCCGTGTTGAGCAGCACCCGGTGGAACGTCCCGTCGCGCAGGAGGTAGCGGTAGTTCTCCAGCCCGATGCCGAGCCGGATCGGCGAGATCATGTCCCAGCGCTGGGTGCTCAGCCGGACGTTCTCGATCATCGGCCAGTAGGTGAAAAGGCCGAACAGCACGGCGTTGGGAAGCATGAACAGAACGAAGAGGATCCCCTCGCGGCGGGCCTCCGTGCGCGTGCGTCGGGACGAGCTCTGCTCCCCCGTCCTGCCGCCGTACGACGGGACCGCCCCCTCACCCGTGGTGCTGACCATGGTGGTCTCCTCGACGCCGGAGTCGCCGGACGTGGCGGGCCAAGAACCGGGAGGGGCACCGAAGAAGCGTATCCTGATTTATCGTCGGCATCGTGTCAATCGGGAGCAGGCGTCACCGTTACCGCCTCCCGCGGTCGGTCGAGCCCACTGCGTCTCCGGGCTCGTGTCCCGGTCGTCGTCGCAGCAACGGGGCGGAGTGGCGGGCGCGGTCTCCCGGTTCGGCGAGGCGCCCGAAGTGACCACCCGGCGGCGGAAGGGGTCGCACCGGCGGGACGCCGGCCGGGACGGGCAACGGCGTCCGGAGTGTCGTCACCGGTCACCTCCTGCCCGGACGGCTGCGGTGACGGGCGCCCACGGGAGTGACGCCGGGCTATCGTCGCTGATCGGCAGTGGGGGACGATCAACGGGGGGTTAAGCTCCCGATTGCGAGCCGAGCGGCGCCTGGACGATCGGGCCGGCGCCGCGCGGACGGTCGGGCCGGCGCCGCGCGGACGGTCGACGGATACGACGGAGACGTCTCCATGCACCCAAACCTGCTCGGGCCGGCGTCCCCCGTCCGCCCGCTGCTGGCCATCGACAGCTCAACCGAGCAGGCCGGCGTCGCCCTCTTCGACGGCGCGCGGGGCGCCGAGCTGAGCTGGCCGGCGGGGCGGACCCAGACGGCCAGCCTCCTCGCCCAGGTCCACCACCTGCTCGGCCTGCGTGGGCTGGCGGCGGGCGACCTCGGCGCGGTCGCCGTCGCGACCGGTCCCGGCGCCTTCAACGGTCTTCGGGTCGGGCTGGCGGTGGCGAAAGGACTGGTCCTCGGCCTCGGCGTTCCCCTCCTCGGCGTGCCGACCCTCGCCGCCGCCGCCGCCGCCCACGCCGACGCGGGGCGGCCGGTCCTCGCCGTCGTCGCCGCCGGCCGCGGCCGGCTGGTCTGGGCGGCCTACGGCGACGGTCCGGAGGGGTGGGGGCCGACCGCGGCGCCCCGGAACGGCACCGTCGAGGATCTTGCCGTCCACCTCGCCGCGGCGGCCGGGACGGTCGTCACCGGCGAGCTGGACGGGACGCAGGAGGCGACCGTCGCCGCCGTCGCCGGCGTCACCCTCGTCCCCCGCCCCCTCCGCCTCCGCCGGCCGATCGCGGTCGCCGCCCTGGCCTGGGATCGCCACCTGGCCGGCGAGGCGGACGACGCCGCGGCGCTGGCGCCGGTCTACGCCGGACGCGAGCCGTGAACCGACAGCGATCAGCCCGGACCGACGGGGGACTGGCGGGCGGTCTCGATGCCCCGGGCGGAGCAAGGGAGAAAGTCTCCACCGCCGCGCCGTTCGGTTGCCGCCGAGGCAGTCGGGGTGCTACCGTCCCACGACGTGCCGCTGCCGGCCACCGACCTCATGCCGGAAATCGGCCGCCCATAGCTCACAGCGCTTGGCTCATAGCCCGATTGAGGCATCCGTGTACCGCATCGATCCGATGACGCAGGAGGACGTGCCGGAGGTCAGCCGGGTGGAGCGGCGCTGCTTCAGCAACCCCTGGCCCGTCTCCGCCTACCGTCGGGAGCTCCAGGCGCCGGACCAGAACCACTACGTCGTCTTGCGCGAGGAGCAGGCGCTCGGCGACCCGCCCGACCCTGCCGAGAACGGGGCCGCGCCGCACGACCGGACGAACGGCGACGGCGCCCCGGCCGGCCGGCCGGTGCCCCGCCGCACGCTGCTGCCCCTCGGCTTCGGGCGGCGGGGGGAGGGGAACGGCTCGGCCGCGGCCCGTCTCGGTCGGCCGCCGGTGCTCGGCTTCGCCGGGATGTGGATCCTCTACGACGAGGCGCACGTCACCACGATCGGGGTCGAGCCGTCCCACCGCGGACGGGGCCTCGGCGAGCTCCTCCTGGTGGCGATGTTCGACGAGGCGATGCGGCGCGGCGCCACCTGGCTGACGCTGGAGGTCCGCGTCTCCAACGAGCCCGCCCAGGCGCTCTACCGCAAGTACGGCTTCCACGTGCAGGGAACCCGCAAACGCTACTACAGCGACAACCACGAGGACGCCCACGTCATGTGGTCCCGCTCGCTCCAGGACCCCGCCTACCGGGAGGAGCTGGCTGCGCTGCGGACGGCGCTCTCCGCCCGGCTCGAACAACGAGCGATGAGCCACGAGGTATGAGTTGCCGCCCGCCGACGAGCCCCGGCTCCGATACCGTGCCGGGCCATGATCGGCGTACCCCGCGCCGAGCGATAGTCCGTAGCGCATAGCTCAGAGCCCGCCTTGAAGATCCTCGCCCTCGAAACCTCCTGCGACGAGACGGCCGCCGCCGTCCTCGACGGGGTGCGCGTGCGGTCGAACGTGGTCGCCTCCCAGATCGCGCTCCACCGGGCGCACGGCGGCGTCGTGCCGGAGCTGGCGGCGCGGGGTCACGTCACCGCCGTGGTGCCGGTCGTCGAGACCGCGCTGGCCGAGGCGGGGCTGGATCGAGGCGGGATCGACGCCGTGGCGGTGACGGAGGGTCCGGGGCTGGCCGGGTCGCTCCTGGTCGGGGTCAACGTCGCCAAGGCGCTCGCCTACGCCCTCGACCGCCCGTTGATCGGGGTCAACCACCTGGCGGGGCACGTCTACGCCAACTGGCTTGGCCTCCCGGGCGAGGAGCCGCCGCCGGTCCCCGCGTTTCCCCTCGTCTGCCTCCTCGTCTCCGGCGGTCACACCGAGCTCCTCCTGATGGCCGACCACGGCCGCTACCGCCTCCTTGGGCAAACCCTGGACGACGCCGCCGGCGAGGCGTTCGACAAGGGCGCTCGCCTCCTCGGCCTCGGCTACCCCGGCGGCCCCGCCATCGAGCGCGCCGCCGCGGCCGGCAACCCCCGCCGCTTCGACCTCCCCCGCGCCTGGCTCCCCGGCCAGGGGGCCGGCTTCGATTTCAGTTTCTCGGGCCTGAAGACCGCGCTGCTCCGCCTCGCCGAGCGCTACCGGTCGCCGGAGCCGCCCCGCCCGCGCCCCGCCTCCCCCCCGCCCGGCCGCTTTGCGGAGCACCGCCCGCCCGCCTTCACGCCCCACGCCCCGATCGCCGACCTCGCCGCCGCCTTCCAGGAGGCGGTCGTCGAGCCGCTGGCGGTCAAGACGGCCCGCGCTGCCCGCGCTCACGGCGTCCGGACCGTCCTCCTCGCCGGCGGCGTCGCCGCCAACGCGGCGCTGCGCGAGCGGCTGCGGGACGAGGTGATCGACCACTGCGGCGGCGAGGTCCCGGTCCGGTACCCCCCGCTTGCCTACTGCACCGACAACGCGGCGATGATCGCCGCCGCCGCCCACTTCGCGTCCGACCGCGGCGAAGAGACCGGCTGGGAGACCGACGTCCACCCGCGGATGCCGTTGGTCGCCGACGGGTAGGGCGTCCGTTCACCGCCGTGCGGTGTCTCGCCGACACCAGCTCGTCACGCCGCAGGACCGGTCCGCCGAGCGGTGCCGGCGCGCTCGCCTGGGTGGTTTCAGAACGGCCAGCGGCGGAGCGCCCGCCGGTTCCGCACCAGCCCGCCGTCGACGCCCCAGAAGCGGCCGGCGGGAACCGCGGCGAGGATGAAGAGCGGCACGTACTCGTGCGGTTGCTCGAAGGCCCAGCGGTTGCTGGAGACGTAGACGAGGGCAAGGAAGAGCTGGAACCCGAGACCGACCAGGGCCGCCCCGCGGGTCGCCAGGCCGACGATCAGCAGGGCCCCGACGCCGACCTCGACCGCGGTGACCAGCCATTGGAAGATGTCCCAGTTGGGCAGGATGAGGTCGTTGACGATGCTCTTCAGCCCCGGGACCTCGGTGCCGCGCTCGTCCCGCCGGTTGACCTCGAAGTTGAGGATGTTGCGCGCTCCGTCGCGGTTGATCAGGTTGCCGCGGTACGGTCCGATGTCGATCTGGGTCTCTCCCGTCAGCTTCGAGACGCCGTTTGCGAAGAAGATCACGCCGACGAAGATCCGCAGCACCGCCAGGCCGCGCCCCAGCAGCACCGGATCGGCGAGCGGTACGGCGGACGCGGTCGCGGTCCCGGACGGAACCGGGGCGGACGACGGTCTCATCGATCCTGCTCCTCTCGATCGGCGAGCCACCCGTTGCCGGCGGCGGCGACGATAGCCAGCGCCGCTTCGGCGCCGTCGGCCGGCCCCTTCTCGAAATCACCGTCGACCTGGGCCATCTGATTGGTCACCTGGGCGAAGCAGATCACCGGTCGGTCGCGGGCCGTGGCAAACGCGTAGAGGGCGGCAGCTTCCATCTCGACGGTAAGCGCCCCGGCGGCGGCGGCCGCGGCGACGGCGGAGCGGGTCTCACGGAACGGCGCGTCGGTCGTCCAGGTGATTCCCCGCCGCGCCGCGATCCCGGCGGCGGCGAGACCGCCGGCGACCGCCTCGATCAGCGACGGATCGGCGTCCACGGACGCCGTGGGCGGCAAGTACCGGGGACTGGTGCCTTCCCCTCGCAACGCCCGCTCGATGAGGACGAAGCGCGGCGGCGTCGGGTCCTCGGCGACCTGACCGGCCGAGGTGACGCTGATCAGCAGATTGCACCCGGAGGCGAACAACTCTTCCGCGACGAGCACGGCGAAGGGGGCGCCGACCGCGCTCCCGACGACGCCGACGGGCCGGCCGGACACCTCGGTCTCGACGAGTTCGGTGTGGTAACAGGCCCACGACGGGGAGCGAACCCCGCGACCGGTCCGCGTGAGGTGCCGGACGACGTCGCCGTCAGGATCGAGCAGGCACACCGACGGAGCGTTGCCGGCGGGCAGGCCGCGCTGGCGGCGCGCTTCGCGGAGCATGTTCTCCGGGCGGAAGACCGACGGCTCGGCGTGGTCGTCGCGCACGAGCAGGTCGAGGTGGCGGTGGTCCCGAACCGGGTCACCCGTCGTCATGCCGTGGTGAGCTCCTTCCAGGCTGCCGCCCTCTGCGGTACTTCGCCGTCCCATGACACCGCACCGGTCAGCGCTGCCGATCGAGCATCGGACCCAGGCTCCGACCGCCGGCCCGAGCCACGGTGCCCGGCGTTGCGGGGCACCATTCCGTGCCGAAGCCGTCGTCACGGAGCTTTCGACGGCTAGGGGCAGGACGGCGGCGAGAAGTCCGTTGGGACCGCGATCGGCTGCTCGGTAGCGAGGTCGACGCGAAGGATCGTCCCTTGTCCCTCATCGGCACCGAAGGTCGGGCCGGCGACGTAGAGCGCGCCGTCCGGGCCGACCTCCATCGCCGCCGGCAGGGCCAGGCCGGTGACGACGTCCTCCGCCGTATCCGGGCCGGTCCGGCGGACCACCCTGCCGGAACCGGGAGCGATCGAGGCGGGATCGTCGGGGTCGATCCCCGTCGCCATCTCCAGCGCGTAGAGCGCGCCGTCCGGCCCAACCGCCAGGCCGGTCACCAGCGTCAACCCGGTCCAGACCTCCTCCACGCTCCCGTCGGGGCCGACTGCGACGACCTCGGCCGCGCCCTCCTCGTACGGGCCGTGGGTGAAGAAGGCGACGTAGGCGCCGCCGTTGGGCGCGGGCGCGATGCCGGTCGGGATCGGGTGTCCGCGCGAGAGGTCGGCGACGCGCGTCACCGTCCCGTCGAGGCCGAGGCGCAGGACCTGGTTGCTGTTGCCCTCCGTGACCCAGAAGGCGTCGCCCATCGGCAGCATCGCGTACGGCTGGCCATCGGTGTCGTAGTCGCGGGGGCGCTCGGCGACCGGGTGATCGCGGATGAAGGCGCTGACGTCGGCCACCAGGGTGACGCCGCCGTCGTCCTCGATCCGGTACAGCCCGTTCGGCATGCCGCCGCGGTCGATGTCGCCGCCCGACAGGAGCGCGTAGAGCCGGCCGTCCTGGTAGGCGACGTCGGCGACCCCGGTGACGCCGCCGAAGACGATTCGGTAGGCCGGCAGCCCACCGGCAACGACCGTCGGGCAGCCGTTCTCGACGGCGGCGACGCCGGCATTGGGCCCCGGTTGGCCGGCCAGCGCCACCGCGAGGGTGCCGTCCGGGCCGAACGCGAGGCCGCGGGGGTTCGCCAGATCCGCCGCCACAACGGCGACGGCCCCGCCGGGCGGCGTCGCCGGCCCCGGCGTGGCACCAGTGGGGGCGGCGGAGTCTGCCGCCAAGAGGAGCGGTTCGAGCGCCGCCTTCAGTTCGTCGGTGCGACCGATGACGGTCCACCCCGAGCTGGCGAGGTTCGACGGCGTGCGGTCCCACCGCGCCTGGCGATCGAACAGGAGGAAGGCGTCCCAGACGACGGGACCGGGATACCGGAGGCCAAGGTTGTCGGGATCGGCGAACCACCGGCCGGCCGTGCCCGCCTCGTCCCAGAGGTGGGTCACCCGCGGGTCGTCGAGGAGCTCGTCGTCCCACTGCGACCGGGAGTCCGTCGGCAGGATCGGCACCCAGATCGCGTAGACCTGCAGATCGGCGTCGGGGTGCTCCTCGAGGATGCGCTGCTGTACCCAACTGGCACCGCTGATGCAGGCTGATCAGGTCGGCGAGAGGAGCAGGAGCAGCCGCGGGACCCCCTCCCGCTGGTTGAACAGCCCGCGGAGCTGATCGAGATCCTCGAGATCGGTGAGGGCGGCGCCCTGGGCGGCGGAGGCGGGAGCGGTCGACCCAGCCGCGTGCCGGACGGGCAGGACCGCCACTCCGCCGGCAAGGACGCCGCAGAAGAGCACGATCCACAACAGTGTCCGTCCCTGGCGCGGCATGCGTCGCTTTCCGTTCTCGCTACTGATAGCGCCCGTCATAGGGATTCGACCCGCGATGCGCGGTCCACTCGCGCCGGAAGGCCGCGACGGCGGGACTGCCACCAGGCTGCGCCCGCGGCGACCGCCACCACCAGCCCGGCCACGAGGACGAGCGGCAATCCGCGATCCGCGGCGAGCGCCTCGATCCGGGCCGTGACGCGCGTGACGGATCCGACCACAGGGTCCGACGCCAGCGTGGCGCTTGGACCGAAGAGCAGCCGCGACCAATAGTAGGTGAGATACACGCCGGCGACCAAGAGCAACCCGCCGGCGATCCGCGGCATGTGGGGCGCGAGTCGCTTCAGGCCGCGGGCGAGGCCCCGACGCAGGAGCGCGGCCCCGACCGAGAGCGCCATCAGGACCGCGGCCATGCCGGCGCCGTAGGCGGCGAAGACGGCGAGGGACGCGGTGATCCCCCCGGCCCCCAACCCGGCGCCCACGAGCGCCAGGAATGCCGGCAAGGTGCATCCCAACGAGGCCGTGCCGTAGCCGACGCCGAAGAGGACCATCGCGTTCGCCCGCCGGTCGTCCCCGGTCGGCAGGGGATTCTGGATCGGGAGCGAGACGTGCCTACCGGCGAGGGCGACGAGACCGACCCCGGCCAGCGTTACGCCGACCGCGAGCCCGGCCCACGGCATCGCCTCCGCGATCAGGGTCGCGCCGTACATGATCGGCAGGCCGACGACCACGAACACGCCCAGAAACCCGGCCGTGACCAGCAGGCCCACGACCAGGCCCTGGACGATCCGGGTCGGCCTCCCCGGCCCGCTCTCCTCCTCCGCCCCGACGTAGTACGAGAGCAGCGCCGGGAGCAGGGCAAACCCGCACGGGTTGAGCGTGGCCAGAGCGCCGGCGACGAGCGCGATGGAGATGGGAACCGCCTGAATGGGAGTTTCCTTTCCGCCGACTCGGGCACGTTCGCGGGAGAGACCGAGCAGGCAGCACCGCGGGATCGCCATGGCAACCGGTCGTGTGGTTCCTCAGGCGGCGTCGGGCTTCCCTCGGCGCGGTCTCCCGTCTCCCGCCCCGGCCGCGAGTGCGCCCTGCGCTCATGATAGGACACCGGTCGGATCTGGGCGGTCAGCCGGCCTACCCCGCTTTCACCTCACGCTGCATCGGGCCGCGCGTCGATGCACTCGGGGCGCGTCCTGCTCGCCCAGTACCGGGCGGAGCGTCTCGTGGCTGTGGCGGTATTCGGCGATCAGGTCGCGCAGGCGCAGACTCAGGCTGCCGACCGTCGCACGGAGCGCCGCCACCTGCTCGGGTGAGCGCGTCCGCCGCCGCGGCGTTTGGTGCCCCGCGCACTCGAACCGACGTCAACGCACGGGGCCGTGACCCGGTCTTCCAACAGCACCCCCTGATCGATGGCGCGGCGGAGCTCGTCGACGACCGGCCCGCGACATGGTCGGCGGGAAGCTGGTCCGCCGGCCGCCGCCCGGGAACCGTCGGCGCACGTCGGGCACCTGGCGCGTCGTCGCCCTTGGATCGCCGGGCGTTCCCGGCCGAGAATCTCGTGCGGGAGAAGAGGTTGGTGCACGTTACCGCGCGACGAGGAGGATGGTGCGGGGTTGCCGGTGGTCGGCGGCGGCGCAGGAAGGGTACCGTCGGCGATGATCGAGCAGAGGAGCGCGACTGACACGCCGTCAGCAAACTCCACGGCCGAATCGGACGCACCGGACAGGAGGGCAACCCCTGCCGCGGCCCCGCGCCCCCGCCCGCCGACGGGCGTGAGCGGGGCGGTCAGCGGCCGGAGTGGCGGACGTGCCGAAACTCGCCGCATCGCGGGGGAGCGGGCCGCGCCGGACCGTGCCCAACGCCCGGGTACGGGTAGAAGAACTCCCGGACAGAAGCCAGGTTGAGCCGAGACGCGGCGAAGATATGCACCGGCGGAAGCGATGGTGGTCGGTCTCGTCGCTGCGCCACGACGCCGGTCCCGGGGCCCTCGCCGGCCCTCCCCCGCGCCGCGTTGCCCGGCGAGGTGGGCGGCCGTGCGTTTGGAGCTCCTCTTCACGCCCGACCATCGCCTGGGACGGCCGCCCAACCGTCGACCCGCCGATCCCGTACAATCGCGGCCTGCCCCGCCGTCCGGTCGGGCCGCCTCCCGCACGGCGGGGCGCGAGCGGCGCCGCGCGTGGCTCCCGCCGGGGCTTACGGTGGGAGGCAACGATGCTCGGCGGGCTGGTGGCGGCGCTCTACGTCGGGACGGTGTTCGCCGCCAACTGGGCGATCCAGCGGTTCGGCGCCGTGCCGGTCGGTTTCGGGCTCGCTGCCCCCGCGGGCGTCTACTTCGCGGGACTCGCCTTCACCTTGCGGGACCTGACGCACGAAGCGCTGGGCCGACGCGCGGTCCTGGCCGCCATCGCCGCCGGCGCCGCCTGCTCGGCGCTGGTCTCGCCCCGCTTCGCGCTCGCTTCTGGGACGGCGTTCCTGCTGTCGGAGCTGGCCGACTACGCCGTCTACGCCCCGCTGCGCCGCCGCCACTGGCTGGTGGCCGTGGCGCTGTCGAACGGCGTCGGGCTGGTGCTCGACTCGGTCCTGTTCCTGGGGCTCGCCTTCGGGTCGCTCGCGTTCCTGCCGGGCCAGGTCGTGGGCAAGGCGTGGATGACGGCGCTGGCGGTGGCGCTGCTCTGGCTCTGGCGCCGTCGGAGTCCTGTCGACGATCCGCTGCCGGCGGCGTAGCGCGGGGCGCCAGCCTGACGCCGTACCGGCGCCGAGGAAGGAGGAACGGGGATGGGCGGGACGTACGGGGCCGAGGCGGTCGATGCCGCGGCCGACCCGGCGAACTGGGAGATCTGGCCGGCACCGGAACGCCACCACGAGGCACTCTACCAGCGCTTCCCCGAGTTCACCTGCCTCTGCCCCCGCTCCAGCTACCCCGACTTCGCCACCGTCCACCTGGTCACGGTGCCGAACCGCAAGGTCGTCGAGCTCAAGCACCTCAAGCTCTGGTTCAACAGCTTCCGGAGCCGCCCGATCTCGCACGAGTTGGCCGCCGCCGAGATCGTCGACACGTTCGCCGCCGTCCTCGACCCGCACTACGTCTTCGTCCTCATGGACTACACGCCGCGGGGCAACCTGACGACGATCCCGATGATCGAGCACCAGCACCCGCGCGTCCGCGAGCTGGAGCCCGGCGACCCTCTGTGCCTGGCCCTCGAGAACGCGACACACGTCAAGCGCCGCCTCCTCGACCGAGTGCTCGGGCTTCCCGTTCCTTGACGGACCCGGTCGACGGCGAAGCAATCCGCGTTGTTGTCCGGCTACCCGATGGCCTTGCGGGCCTAAACTCGGTCCCGCCGGACCCGACGGCCGACTAGCGCCCGCCGCGGCCACCGATCCCGGCACCGCCCCAATCTTGAATCACCGTCCATTGGCTCCCAGCGCCGGGGCCGGACCGATGGACGGCGCGAGGTCCGGCCGGAACGGGATGGCCCAGCGTTTTCGGCACGTCGCGGGGCTACCCGTCGGGCGCCGGTCAATCCGCCGCTCGCCCTCCGGTCGCCCGCGTCGTCGCCCCCTGCGCGGCCAGGTACCCCTCCGCCATCCGCGTCGTCCGCTCCGCCTCCGCCCGGTCCCACGGGTCACTGGACCGCCATCCTAAACCCTTGGGATGGACCAGGTTTCGGGGGTCTGGTCAAGGCCAGCCTCGCCGCTACGTCTTCACCGGACCAGCCCCGTTGATCGTCATCAATGGCGCCGCGACTCAAGATACTCCTCGAATGCCGCTAAGCTCGTTGGGAGTGACGATGTCCCGAAGCCAATGCGAACGTGGCGCTCGTCTGCGGCGAAGTACGCGCTGGGAGCCAGGAGTAAGCCGGCTTCCTGCAGGAGGCGCTCGCTCAGGACCGAGGTCGATTCTTCGCCAAGCCAGCGCGGAAAGACCACCACGCCGCCGCGCGGATCGTGCCAGCTGAAGAGCTCCGCGTGCTGCGTGAGAAAACGCTGGAGCTGGGCGAGGTTGTTCTTGGCGAGCGCGAGGTTGCGTCCGAGAATCTGCTCGGTCTGGCGTAACGCCAGCGTCGCAAGGAACTCGCTCGGCGCGCCGACGAAGCTGTTGAAATGCATGCGTAGGCGCTTCACGTTGACCAGGACCTCTTCGTTGCGTGTCGCTACCCACCCAACCCGCAGTCCCGGCAGGCCGTACACCTTGGAGACGCTGTTCAACACGACGGCCCGCCGGGAGAGGTCGGCCAGGCTGGGCGGCTCGCCGGCATCGGTCAGAGGCATCCCTCGGTAGATCTCGTCGCAGACCACCGTCACTCCCGCCTCATCTGCCAGCGAGCTCAGCTGCTCGAGGTAGTCCTGGTCCGGCACAAAGCCGGTCGGGCTGTGGGGGAAGTTCACCACGATCAGGCGCGTCGTCGGTCGGAGCAGCCGGTGCAGGGTCTCCAGTTGTGGCTGCCACGCATCCCGCTCACTGGCCGGCCACGACGTGGTCTCGGCGCCGCACCAAGCAGCGACCGAGGTCAGCGACTGATAGATCGGGCCCTGGACGATGACGTGATCGCCCGCCCCGACCGACGCCATGAACAGCAGCGACAGGGCGTCGTCGGCACCACAGGTGGCGATAATTCGTCAGGACTGAGCTGCCGGTACTGGCCGGCGATCGCTGCCCGTAGCTCCAGCCCCCCGTGCATACCGGGGTAGGAGAGTGGCAACCGCGTCAGACGTGCCGCCGCGTCGGGCTCGAAGGCGAGCAACTCGGCCGTCGAGAGCGGCTCGGCGAACGAGGGGCTGAGGTTCACGCGAGCGGCGCTGGCGGAGCCGTCGTTGAAGAAGCGTTTCAGTTCGAAGTCGGCGATGGTCCGCATCTCGTCCCTTTGCTTCCCGTCGTCGACGAGTCGGCCGCTCCTTGCTGTCTCCACCTGCGTCGGCCGGTATTCCCCACGTCCGCAGCACGCGACGACGTCGAGCCGGAGCCGGTTACGCCGCGGTGGCAAGCTGCCCAGCCAACTCCTCAAGGGACGCGCCGGCCAGGCTCGGCTCGACACCCCAAGGATCGAAGGCGGCATCGGGCTCGCGTCTGGCCCCTGCCGCGCTGAGACCCGCCGCCTCGGCACCGCTCACATCCACAAGGGTACTGGAGTGGAGACCAGCCACCGCCCGACGAGTGTGCCGTAGACAGCGAAGCCGATCGCCTGCGATCGGGGGCCATTCACCGACCCGTCGCGCGTGCTCACGTCGAGTGCCGGTTCACGAGACGGAGAGTCGCCCCTTGGGCGGCGATGTAACGCTCCGCCATCCGGCTCGTCCGTTCCGCCTCCGCCTTGTCGAAGGGATCGCGAGCACGGCCAGCGAGCGCCATCGACGCGAAGCGTACCCCACGCATGTAGACGGCGAGACTCTCCAGTTTGGTGGCACCGGAACCCGGCTGCGGGTCCAGATGGGCGATCGTCCCCGCGGGCGTCTCGGTCGCGGGTAGGCCGAGCGACGACAGCGCATCCAGGATCTCGTCATCGTCCGGTCGGTCCATGAAGTCGACCCCGGCGTAGCGGTATGCCTCCCGCCCGTCCGGCCCGAAGACGACGATGGACGGCGTCGCCATGTTGCCCCGCTCGTCCCAGAGACCGAGGGGTTTGATCGCCCG
>CADCWL010000260.1 GCA_902806405.1 uncultured Thermomicrobiales bacterium
TGGCGAACTCGGGGATCTGCCTCACGACGAACGGATCGGCGCTCTCGGTCGGTCGCTCCCGTCGCAGATCCGCCGGTCGGTCCGGCTCCCCCGGTTGGAGCTCACCTGGGCGAGCCTCCGGTGCGCACAGCCGGCGACGATCGGCCGGCCGGCGGAGTGGCGCGAGGGACGGACCTCATCGCCGCGTCCGGGGCTGGCCTTGGTATTGCAGCACGGCCGGACGTTGTTGATACCGACGGCGTAGACCGGCTCCGCGCCAGCGAGGAGGCGTGCCGCTCCGGCGACCTTTGGCACGTCGGCGCGCAGACTCCCCGCGGCGGCCGCACCGTAGACACTTCCCTGGCGAAGGGGATGGCGACAAGCTTCGGTGGGGCAATGAAGCAGGCGGGGGGCGGGTCAGCGGTCCGTCTGCCACCTCGACGAGCGTGTCGGGGCGGCGCCCGAAGCACGCGTCGTGCGCCGCGCGGGGCGATCGTCTGGGGCATCTCCCACAGCATGACGCGGCGCCGGCCCCAACCGGCGCCGCGGACGTCGCCACTCCCGGGGACACGCGCGCCGCGCCTCGGATGCACCACTTCGCCGGACTGCCGCTTGGGTGATGCGCCGGAGGGTCTCAAACCGGGGGCCACGTCAGCATCCACCCGCCGTCGACGAAGAAGGTGCTCCCGGTGCAGTAGGAGGCCGCGTCGGAGCAGAGGAAGCGAACCATCGCCGCCACGTCCGCCGGTGTCCCCGCCCGGCGGGCGGGGATCTGCGCCTCCGCCGCGGCGCGGTGGACCGGGTCCTCCAGCGCCCGCTGGTTCATCGGCGTCAGGATCATCCCCGGCGCCACGTCGTTGACCGTGATGCCGTGCCCGGCCAGCTCCAACGCGAGGGCGCGGGTCAGATTCCGCAGACCCCCCTTCGCCACGCAGTAGGGGCCGCCGCCAACGCCGTTGCACGCCTCCTCGTGGACCGACGAGATGTTGACGATTCGCCCCCCCCGGCCGGCGGCGATCATCCGGCGCGCCGCCTCCCCCGCGCAGAGGAACGGCCCGTCCAGGTTCGTCGCCAGCACGCGCCGCCACTCCCCGAGCGGGGTCTCGTGCAGCGGTCGGCCGTTGGCGACCGCCGCCGCGTTGTTGACCAGCACGTCGAGCCGACCGAACGCCGCGTCGAACGCCGTGAACATCGCCGCGACCGCCTCCGGATCGCCGACATCGGCCCGCAGCGTCGCGGCCCGGCGTCCCGCGGCCCGGACGAGGTCGGCGGTCTCCTCGGCGCCCGCCGCGTTCCCGCGGAAGTTGATCGCCACGTCCGCTCCCGCAGCCGCAAGCGCCGCCGCGATCCCCCGCCCGATCCCGCTCCCGGCGCCGGTGATCAGTGCCACCCTGCCGGCAAGCTCCCGTTCCATCCCGCTCCTCCCTCTTCGACCTCGGGCGCACCGTCCACCGTACCCCGTTCGGGGTGGTGGCAACCGGGAAAGGACGCGGCGGCGTCTACGGAACACGCCGCGTTCCGCTATGCGACCTCGGCGACGGCCGATGCCTCGGCGTCGACCGCGACGACGAACGAGCAGGCGATGGCGCCGAAGTTGCAGGCGATCACCCGGTCGGGCTGCCGCTCGGACGGGTGTCGCATCCGGCGTTCCTCCTCCAAACGGACGCGTCGCCCGCTCTCCTCGTGGGCCGTCCCCTGATCGATAACCCAAGAGAAGGACCGCGATCGGAGCGTCAACGGGATCGCGTCAACCAGCGGCGCCCCTTCTTGGCCGGGGCGATGTCGTCGTAGCCAACCACGGTCAGGGAGAGGAGGGTGTCGTTGACGACATCACCGGGTCGCTCCGTTTGCTGGGCGTGAGCGTTGTCGCGCCGCCCGTCGCGGTCGAGGCACGGCAGGTCGGCGACCGCGCGGATCGCTGCGCGTGCCAACTCGACTGGCCGCGGCAGCGTCGGCGATCTCGGCTCCCGGGGGTCCGGTGTACGGGCGGATGAGGCGGTTTATCCGGCTCGGCCACGGCGTCTCCGGGACGTGGCCAGGTGGCGCGGCACGACTCTGGTGTTCCACTCGGTTGCGGCCGGGACCGTCCGTGGGGTGCAGATATCGTGCACCGTCGTGGTCGCCGTGCCCGGTTGACGGGGTATTGCGGGAGGCCGCGGCGAAGTCTCTTGCCGCGCGCGGCCCGATCGGGTCCGGGTCGGGAGCCGGTCGTTCGCACCGCCCTGCGGATGGGAACGCATCCCCCTGAGTCCAATTGCGGAGCGGAGGCGTACACAGAGGAGACGGAGCGGACGGGGAGAGCGAGGTCAGCGGCGTGGGCGACACGGGCGGGCATCTGGACGAGCGGTCGGGGCGGGAGCGGTCCGGGGACGGGCACGTTGGCGACCTCGCCACTCCCTACGCGCTGCGGGCACTGGAACCGGCCGAGGAGGCGTGGGTGGAGCGCCACCGTCGACTCTGCCCCCCGTGCGACCGTCTCCTCGGCCGGGAAGAACGCTTCGTCAGCCTGCTGCCCTTCGCCGTCCAGGCCACGCCGCCCCCGCCCCCCGACGTCAAGGCCGCGCTCCTCGCCCGCGTCGCCCATTCCCAGCGGCCACGCTCCGTCGCCCCGCCCGACGCGCCGACGATGGCTGCCGTCACCATCCCGGCGTCGCGACCTGTTCCGCCGGAGACCGCCCCGCAGGTGGGATCTCCCGCTGCCGCCCTCCGCGCGTCGTCCGGCTCGGGCTGGCGGACACGGTGGGCAACGGCGCTCCTCGTGGTCCCGCTCCTCTTGATGCTGGCCGGAACCGGCGCGTGGGCCGCGCAGCTCCGTGTCCGGGCGGACGAACGCGGCGACCGGGCGGACGGCTTTGGCCAGATGCTGGAGCGCGCCCTGGCCGGCGACGGCACAGTCCACCAACTGCTGCCGGGTCCCGCCGCCCCGGAGGCGAGGGGATGGGTGGTCACCCAGCCGGGTGGGAAGCTCGCCACGCTGTTCCTGCGGAACCCGGACGCCAGTCCCGGCCAGCGGTACCAGATCCTCGCCACCCGGAAGGGACCCGCCGTGGCCCTCGACGAGGTCGAGGTGGACGGGCGGGGACGTGGCATGGCGGAATTCGAACTCGACCTCGCCTCCGCCGAGTACCGGCAGTTCCGGTTGAAGCTGGTTGACGGGGACGTCACGGGGTCGAGCGCGACCGGTCTCGCCCTTTTCGGCCGCGTCGTGGAGCCGACGGCTATCTCGGGGGGCGGGGCCGCCGGCCCTCCCGCGGGCGAGCCGTCCCGCCCGGTCGGGCCGCCGAGCATCGCTTCCCCGGTGGCGCGCACCGAATCGGTCGGTCTGCCGGCCGAAACCGAGCCGGGCAGATAAGGACGTTCCTGGGTCCGACTCCGTGCCCATCGGTGACGACCGGCGCCGTCGCGAGAAGCGGGCGACCGACGACGCCGCACTGGTCTCGCTCCGGGCCCAACGGATGCTTAGGCTGCGCCGGGTGCGCTGCCATTGCCGGTCTCGTTGCTCGCACGCGGAGCGAACCCACGTCCGCAACCGTTTCCAACTCGACCATACCACCCGTTGCCCCGCCGCCTCCTGGCCCGTCGCGTTACCCCGGACCGGGCTGCGGCTGGCGCTCCCCATCCCCGTTCGCCCCGTTCCTGGTGATCGGAGTGCGGCGCGGTAATCCGCGCGTCAAGGAACGGGCTTGGGGGCGCGAAGGGTTACGAAGGCGTTCGGGTCGAGCCCGTTGCGGCTCGCCCGGCCTCAAGGTAGACGACCACGTCGGCGACGGCGAGGGGGAGATCGCCGCAGGCGGAGAAGGGGATCCGCCGCTCCCCCCGCACGACCTCGAGGACGAGCTTTCCGTTCAGGTCGGGCAACTCGGTAACCCGGCGCCCCGCCTCCTCGGCCCGCACTGCGCGCTCGCCGACGTCGAGACCGCGCCCGAAGGCGAGCAGATCCTCGAGGACGCGCGGCACCGCCTGCTGGCGAACGGCGGACGCCATCAAGCGACCGCCCGAGACGGACGGGGCGACCACCAGGTTGGCGCCGGCCCGGTAGAGGAGCTTGACGTTCTCCTCCTCGCGTACGGCGGTGACGAGCTGAACGTTCGGGTTGAGGCTGCGGACAGTGAGGCTGATCAGGACGCAGGCGTCGTCCCGGTTCGGGGCCGCCAGCACGTACGATGCGGTCTCGATCGCGGCGGCGAGCAGCATCGCCTCCGCGGACGCGTCCCCCCGAATGGCGATCAGCTCCCGCGCCACCGCCTCCGCGACTGCCTCCTCGTCGGGGTCGATGACGACGATCTCCTCCCGCGAATGGCCATGGGCTAACAGCTCCTGGACGACCGAACGGCCGACGACGCCGAAGCCGCAGACGATGACGTGGTCGTGCAGCCGCTCCCGTAGTTGCCGCATCTGGCGTTCCTCCTGGAAGCGGGCGCGCAGCACGCTCACCTCGTAGGCCGTTCCGAGGAAGAGCGCCCAGAGAAAGATGCGGATCGGCGTCAGCAGGATCGCGTTCACCAGCCGCGCCCCCTCCGTCACCGGGGCGATGTCGCCGTAGCCGACGGTCGTCAAGGAGACGACCGTGAAGTAGAAGACGTCGCTGAAGCGCATCGCCCGGTCGGGATGGGCGTTGTCCCGCAGCCCGTCCCGGTCGAACCAAAGCAGGACCGCGACCGCGCAGATTAGGCCGACCGCCAATGCCATCCGCCGCGCCAGCGCCGGCCAACTCGACTCCCCGGGGAGCCGGACCACGTTCAGACGCGGCGGGCTGTCCTGGTCGGTCATAGGGTAGACCCGGGACGACGGCTAGAGTGCAGGCGTGCCGGCGTCCGTTCCATGTCCGATGGCGGCAGCGATACCGGCAGCAACGGCGCAATCCATCGCTGCTCGCTTTTCCGCGTCCCGTGATGCCTGCCTCAGCCGCTCGCGCCGCGCCGCTCGCCGTTCACCGACTAGGTTGACCGCACTGGACAAGGTGTCGGAGAGGAACGCCTGGAAGAACATGATAGCGCTAAGGATCCGGCCGAGGATGAGGACCGCGATGCGCAGGGCGCTGAACCCCCTTGGCGCCAGTGGCCGCGGTGATCACCGCGTCAGATGCCGCGAATCCTGCTTCGTCGGCGATGTCTCCGGATGCAGCAGCCAGGAGGACAACATTGGGGTCGATCGCGCACATCGTGACGCCCGCCGTGGAGCCGAACTCGTCGTCTCGCCCCTCAGGCGATGCCGCCTCGACACGGCCCTCGGGAGGCTCCATGGTTTCGAGCCATTCTTGCTGCGAGTAATCGTGATCTCCAGCCAAGCGTTAGCGATAGGAATCTAAAATCTCCGTCGACTCTTCCCACGACTGCCGGACTACGCTCCGACTGTCGGTGGTCAGCAGCACGATCAGCGACACCCTCACCCCGTTCTGCCCGCCACAGACCCCGCGCGATCCTTCCCGGAAGATGTCGCTCGGTACCTCGAGGCCCGCTGCGTCCGTCTGCGTCCACCCTTCGCCAAACGCCGAGGTTTTCGGCCGAAAGGCCACGGAACGGGGTCCGGCCCCGGGAGCGGGCGCTTCTTGCCCCGCGATGGCAGACGGGTGAAGAAGGACCGTGATGACCACGCGGGCCCACGGGACCTTCGCCGCATGGTTCTTCCTCCCGCTTGAGCGCGGCGCGGCTTGACCGGCTCCGTCTCAGCGACGAACTGTCACTCTTCTTCGACAGGCTCTCCGGAGCGGGCGACTTTCGAAAGACACTCGGTGGAGCGGAACGAGACGGGGGTTGACGCGATTTCGCCAACCCCCGTTCCTCGACCGAATCCTGCACTACCAACCCCGTCGCGTGGGCTCCCGTCAACGCTCAGTCCGCTACCGCCCCCTGTCCGACGGTCGGCGCCGCCTCTGCCCGTCGTGCCGCCACGGGCGCCGGCCGGCGACGCGGGTTGCGGATGAAGAAGGCGCAGGCGGCGGCGACCAGGCAGGCGGCGGCGCCGACGTAGAAGGTGTCGTGCAGGCCGTCGACGAAGGTTTGTCGGAGCGCGGCGAAGATTTGGGGGAGGTTCGCCGCCTGCTCCGCGGGGACGATGCCGGCGACCGTGTCAAAGCGGCCGTCCTGGACCGCGCCGACGATACCGGCCTGGACCCCCCCGTCGAGCCCCAGTTCCGGCAGGCGGTCGGCGGCGTGGCTGCCGAGGCGGCTCTGAAGGACGGAGCCGAGGACGGCGATGCCGAGCACCTGGCCGACGTTGCGCATCGTGTTCAGGATGCCGGAGGCGCTGCCCGCGATCCGCGGCGGCACCTCGGCCATCACCGCCGCCGTCATCGGCGCGAAGGTCATCCCCATCCCGGTCCCCGTCACCAGCAGCGCCGGCAGGAGCGTCCGCCAGGTTGTCTCCGGCGTGATCCGGCTGACGATGAAGAGGATGCCGCCGGTCATCAGGCTCAAGCCCGTGACGAGGATCCAGCGCGCCCCGATCTTGTCCGTCAGACGGCCGGCCAGCGGCGCCGAGAACATGATCATGATCGACATCGGCGTCATCGTCAGCCCGGCCCGGATCGGCGAGAAGCCGAGCGCCCCCTGCAGGAAGAGGGTCATCGGGAAGAAGATCCCGAGCATGCCGAAGGCGACCGCGACCGCGATCACGTTGCCGACCCAGAAGTTCCGGATCTTGAAGAGCTCAAGCTTCATCATCGGGTCGTTGGCGCGCCGCTCCCAGGCGACGAAGAGGGCGATCAGCGCGGCGCTGGCCGCGACGAGACCGAGCGTGAAGGCGCTTGTCCAACCCCGGTGGGGTCCCTCGATCATGGCGTAGACGAGCGCGAAGATGCCGAGACCGGAGAGGACCAGCCCGCCCCAGTCGATCCGCTTGCTCGCCTGCGGGTCGGTCGACTCCGGCACGATCGCCAGCGTCGCCAGGATCGCGACGATGCCGACCGGGACGTTGATCAGGAAGACCCACTCCCATGCGTAGTCGGTCACGATCAACCCGCCGACGATCGGCCCGACGACGGCGCCGAGGGCGACGACGCCCCCCCAAATTCCCATCGCCGCCCCTCGCTTCTCCGGCGGGAAGACGACCGAGATCAGCGACAAGGTCTGGGGCATCATGAAGGCGCCGCCGAACCCCTGCAGGACGCGGGCGACGATCAACGCCGTTGCCCCGGAGACGCCGACCTGCTCCCCGATCCAACCCGAAGCGCCGCAGAGCGCGGAGGCGGCGGTGAAGATCGCCATCCCGACCACGAAGAGGCGCTTCCGGCCGAAGACGTCCCCCATCCGCCCGAAGGAGAGGAGGAAGACGGCGTAGGTCAGGATGTAGGAGTCGAGGATCCACTGGATCTGGGAGAGGTCGGCGTTGAGCCCCTCCTGGATCTTGCGCTGGGCGACGTTGACGATCGTGGTGTCGAGCAGCAGCATGAAGATGGCGGCGCAGAGGACCACCAGCACCAGCCAGGGGTTGCGTTCCTCGGCACTCGGCGCCGTGGCGGCCGGCGGCGGGAGCCGGTGATCTGCGGCGGCACGGGTGGACATAAACAGCGACTCCTTTTCGATTCCCTGGTTATCCGCGATCGCTCGTGGGGTCGCTCGAGCGACCGCTGGGGGAGGGGTACGGGGCCTCGCGCGCGTTCAGCCCGGCAATGGCGGCGCGGTCGGTTCCGTCCCGACGGGAGCGGTGGGTGCCACCGGGTCCGGCCGCAGCGCCTCCACCAGCGCCTCAAGCGAGCGGACGAAGACCGGCCACTCCGCCGGCTCCAGCCGCCCCAGCGCGGCGCGTACCTGCGCCGACCGCAAGGCGCGCATCTCCTCCTTGAAGCGCTGCGCCTCCGGCGTCAGCCAGACCAGCACCTGTCGCCGATCCGCCGGGTTGGGGCCCCGCTCGGCCAGGCCCCGCTCCACCAGCCGGTCGACGATTTCGGAGGCGCTCGGTAAGGAGACGCCGAGCCCGTGGGCGATCTCGCCGACGCTGCGCCGACCGTGCTGGGCGAGATAGCCGGTCGCCTTGATCTGCGCGAGCGAGAGCCCGGCCGCCTCCGGGTGCCGGGAGACCGCCGCGTAGAGCAGCTTCCCGATCTCCGGCAGCAGCGGCAGCGCCCGCTCGATCAGGTCCTGATCGGGCGAGTCGGCGTGATCGTCGTCAAAACGCTTCATCAACCGAATACTACGGATTCCGAAATATCGCGTCAAGTGCTTGAGATGGTCGCCGACCGTCTGTCTAGCGGGGGCGGTGTCGGTCGGGGGCCACTGCGGGGAGACAGGCGGTCGGGGCAGCGCGCTCCGCGCGGTCGTCCGTGACCCCGGCGGCCGTCCACGGTCGCCGTCCGGGCTTCGGGAGGTCCTGGCGTGGCGCGCGGTCTAGGAGGGCGGCCTCCGAACACGAGGTGCCGCGGGTTCGCCGACCCCGGTCGGGGTGGCTCCCGCCTCCGCCGAATGACGCCCGCCCGACGGTTGGCGATCATGGCGCCGATCCTGCTCACCCCCCGGACGGGAGGGACGTGCCGCCCCATGACCGCCGAACCGCACCCCGATCTTGGCGCGGCGTCCGACCACGGCGGCGCGACGACCGACGATGCCCCGGGCTCGGCCCTGGCCCCGTCGCGCTTCCTGGCCGGGACGGTGACTCTTCTCTTTGCCGAGGTCGAGGGGAGCACCCGCCTCTGGGAGAAGTACCCGGCGGCGATGCCGGCCGCGATGGAGCGGTCCGAGGCCCTGCTGCGGGAGGCGATCGCCGGCGCTGGCGGGACCGTTTTCGCGGCGGTCGGAGACGGGCTCCGCGCCGCCTTCCCCGATCCGGCCGGCGCGGCGGCGGCCGCCCTCGCCGGCCAGCGCGCCTTGGCCGCGGCGGATTGGTCTGAGACCGGGCCGATAAGGGTCCGGATGGCGCTCCACCGCGGCCCGGCCGCCCCGGCCGCGGGCGACGGCGCCGGCCCTGCCGTCAGCCGCGTCGACCGCCTCCTGGCGATGGGGAACGGCGGCCAGATCCTCCTCTCGGAGCGGGCCGCGGAGGCGGTCCGGCCCGATCTGCCGCCGGGAATCGCTTTGGACGACCTCGGGTCCCGCCGCCTGCGGGACCTGGGGCCGCCCGAGCGGGTCTTTCAGCTCGTCGCGCCCGACCTGCCGGCCGTCTTCCCGCCCCTCCGCGCGCCGGCCCTCGGCACCGGCCTGCCTATGCCGGCCACCCCCCTCGTCGACCGGATCGATGAGGTCGCGGCTGGGAACGCGCTCCTTGCTCGGCCGGACGTCCGCATCCTGACCCTGACCGGGCCCGGCGGCGTCGGCAAGACCCGCCTCGCGATCGCGATCGCGTCCGATCTCGCCCCCGGCTTCGCCGATGGAGCCCGCTTCGTCGACCTCGCTCCGATCGCCGACCCGGCGCTGGTGGCGCCGACGATGGCCCAGGCCTTCGGCCTGCGCGAGGCGAGCGACCGGGCACCGGTCGAGGCGCTGGTCGACCTCCTGGGCGATCAGGAACTCCTACTCGTGCTGGACAACTTCGAGCAGGTCGCTGAGGCGGCGTCGACCGTGGCCGGCCTGCTCGTCGCCTGTCCGAGGGTCAAGGCGCTCGTTACCAGCCGTGGGGCGTTACGGGTCAGCGGCGAGCAGGAGCTGCCGGTGACGCCGCTCGCCCTTCCCGGCGCGACCGGCCCGCCTTCCCTCGACCGCCTGGAGGAGTCCCCGGCGGTTCGGCTCTTCCTGGCGCGGGCGTGGGCGGTTCGTCCCGATCTCGCCGTCACCGCCGCCAACGCCGCCGACATCGCCGCCGTCTGCGCCCGGCTCGACGGGCTGCCGCTGGCGATCGAGATGGCCGCCGCCTGGACGCGCGTCCTCCCCCCGGCCGCCCTCCTGGCTCGCCTCCAACGCCGCTTGCCGCTCCTGACCGGTGGCCCGCGCGACCTCCCCGCCCGCCAACAAACGATGCGCAACGCCATCGGCTGGAGCTACGATCTGCTCGATCCGGCGGAGCGGAACCTGTTTCGCCGGCTCAGCGTCTTCGTCGGCGGCTTCTCGCTCGACGCGGCCGAGGCGGTCTGCGGCACCGCCGGCGGCACCGACACCGCCGTCCTGGACGGCATCTCTTCCTTGAACAACAAGAGCCTCCTTCGCGCCGTGGAAGGCCCCGACGACGAGCCCCGCTTCCGGATGCTGGAGACGGTCCGCGAGTTCGGGCTCGAAACGCTGCACGATACCGGGGAGGCCGACGACGTCCGCGCCCTCCACGCGGCCTTCTTCGTCGATCTCGCCGAGCGGGCCGAGCCGGAGCTGCTTGGGCCGGAACAACCCCGGTGGGTGGAGCGATTGGAGGCGGAGCACGACAACCTGCGGGCCGCACTCACCTGGGCCGTGGAGAGGCTGGAGCCGGTGGCGGCCTTGCGACTTGGTGGTTCCCTCTGGCTCTTCTGGCACATCCGTGGCTACGTCAGCGAGGGGCGGAGCTGGCTGGAGCGAGCGCTCGCGCTTCCGTTGTCCGGCCAAGTGCCCGACTCGGTAGGAGCGAAAGCGCGGCACCGGCTCGGAAACCTCGCCATCACCCTCGGCGATTTCGAGGCGGCGCAGGATCGCTACGCGGAGAGCCTCGCCTTGTGGCAGGGATTGGGGGACGAGCGGGGCATCGCCGATGGCTTGAACGGCTTGGGGATGATCGCGAGCACGCGGGGCCGTTACGCGGAGGCGCGGACGTTGCACCTGCGGGCTCTCGCGCTGCGGCGGGCGCGGGACGACAGAACCGGAACCGCCCTCTCGTTGATGAATCTGGGGTTGGTGGCGGACGCGGAGGGCGATATTGCCCGGGCGCGCGAGAGCTACGCGGAGGCGCGCGAAGTTTGGCGGCGGCTCGGCGACCCGAACGGGCTGGCGTACGCCAACGTGCAGCTGGGGCGCGTCATGGGGAGGGCGGGGGAACTCGCGGGGGGACGTGAGCTCTGCGAGGAAGGACTGTCGCTCTTCCGGGGCCTCCCCGATGAGTCCGGGATGGCCCTCGCACTCCACAATATCGGCTTCCTGGCGTACCGGGCAAACGATTATCTCCGGGCCGCGACGCTCTACGCCGAGTCGGCCGATCTTCGGCGTCGGCTCGGGGACAAGCCCGGTCTCCTGGCGTGCATCGAAGGCCTGGCCGACGTGGCGGCCGCGCTTGGCCGGGCCGAGTCGGCGGCCCGGCTCTGGGCGTCGACCGAGGCAGGGCGCCAAGCTCTGGCCACCCCGCTCTCTCCGGCGGCGGGCGCGGAGCGCGAGGGCGCCCTCGGCGCCGTCCGCCGTGCCCTTGGAGACACCGCCTTCGCGGAGGCGTGGAGCTCGGGGGAGCGCATGTCGATCGACCAGGCCGCGGACGAGGCGACGGCGTTGGCCGCGCCCCCGGCAGTTCCGCGGTCGGCCTCAACACCTCCCCCAGGGGAACCCCTGCTTACCCCTCGGGAGGTGGACGTGCTTCGCCTGCTCGCCGAAGGACGGACCAGCCGCCAGATTGCCGAGGAGCTCTTCGTGAGCCACCGCACCGTGTCGACCCACATCTCGAGTATCTTCGGTAAGCTCGGCGTCTCCTCCCGTTCCGCGGCGGCCGCGTACGCGATTCGGCATCGGCTGGTCTAGCCGTGCCGCCTACATGACCGCCGCGCCGTGGGAGCGGCGCCTCGACGCTCGTTAGCTTTGGGGCATGGTGCGGCAGTTCCGATCGCACGACCACGTGGTGGTGCCGGCGCCTTTTTGAGTGAGCGCCGAGACGTGGAGGACGGCCTCCCCGTCCCCGGTGTTGGCGACGGCGTAGGCCGGCGCGGCGGAGAGAGCGATCGATTCTCCCTGCGCCACGTTGCAGCCATTCCGGCAGTCGGCGGACTGGGTCAGCAGCGCCGAGCGGCCCTGGAACGACAGCAGCTCCGTCGTCCCGCTCAGGGTCGTCACCTTGATGGCGCCGCGCTCGACGTAGATCAGCGCCCCGCCGGCCAGATCCTCCCGGGGGACGCTGGCGCCGGGCGCCAGGGTGACCCGGACCAGCTCTAGCACGTGTTCGGGGGCGACTTCGGCGATCACGCCGTTGCTCAGGTACTCCGTGGTGACGCCCTCGAATTGCGGTACGTCGTCGCCTGCGTCGGTCACCTTGTCACCTCCCGTACGCGCGCTTCCGAATGATCAAGGCACCTCTGGGTTGCGTGGGGACGGCGGACAGGAAGAGGTTTTCACATCGTACGCTCCTCATCGACGGGTGGCGGCTCGCGCGGGCGGCCGTCGATGAACTCCGGCACGGTACACCCGCATCCGGCGCCGGGCAAGGGGTGGCCGGTCGCTCGGCACGGCGACCGAGGGCGTCGGCGCGGCGCGGCGTCCGGAAGGGCGGTCCGGGACCGGTCCTTCGAGCGCCGGTGGCCGAGAGAGGAATCGTCCACCGTGGTTCGGGCGACGGTTGCCCCCGTCGAGCGCAACCAGGGCCGCTCCCACCCTCCGCGCGTTCGGTCTCGCGGCCGAGCGGTCTCATCGGGCGCTGCCATCGCTGGCATATTGGCGACGATCCGTGGGCGCGCCCGGCCCTCCTCGCGCCCGGCCGCGGCTGGTCGGCCGGCAGTGGCCGGGCGCCGGACCCGGATGGCGCATCCGGTCGTCAGCCGACGAGGGTACGGGGAGGCGGTCGCCTCCGGGCTGCCGGGGGGGCAAAGCGAGGTCACCCTGGGGCGCCTCGCGGCGCGCGCAGGTGGGTGCGTCCCCGGTTTTGCCGGGCCGGTGCTGGTCGCGGGTAATGAGGGCGACCTGACGTTCTTCGTCGTCGCGGGCGAGGTCGACCTGCCGCGCTCCACCCCCGGGGCTGGCGCCGGCGCCGAGGTGGCCATTGCCCGCGGCCGGGCGAGCTTTCTGCCGCCGGAGGTCGCCGAGGCGCTGCCGCCCGCGGCGACGGAGAGGTCGTCGTCCTCCGGCTCGGCGCCACGTCCATCGACGCGGCCGTCTCGCCGTTCACCGACGCCGGCGACGACCGCGCCGCGGCTCCCGCCACGGGCGGCGGGGTAGAAACGTTGAGGAGGGCGATTGCCTCGTCGTCGCGGTCCCCCAAGTTCCGCCTCCGCGACGCCCCCTCCCTCGCCGCCGACGTTGAGGTCCCCATCGACCAGGGCCAGGTCCTTCTCGTGACCGGCCCGATCGCAATGGGACCGTCAGTCGCGTTGCCGCCGCGGACGACCGCCACCTCCTGCTTGAGGGTAACAATGCCGTGCGGCGTGCCGGCGCCGGCGGCCTGGATCGTGGCCGCCCCGCCGGCCGCGTCGCCGCCTGCCGCATCGCCGACGGGAACGTCGAGGTCGGCGAGCACGCCGGCGTCGATGCGCGCTCGGTCGCTCTCGTCGTCCTGGGCCGCGGCCTGCCCGCTGAGGGGGAGTCCGCCGGCCGGCAAGGTGCCCACGCCGACCGACCGAAAGCCGGCCGCGGCAGGGCCACTGTCCGTCGAATGCTTCGCTCCCGGCACCGGTCGCGGCACCGAGTGGGATCGGGCCGACCGGAACCGGAGCTCTGCTCTGCTCGTTACGACCTGCGGACGCGGTGACGCGTCCATGGGGATCAGGCATGCCCCCGTTCGGTGCGCCGTCAACGACGGGGCGGGCGGTGGCCAAATGGGGTAACGCGGCTACAATGGGCAGCAGGGGCGGTACCGTCTGTACGCTGGCGACGGCGTCACGGCCCGGCAGCGCGATCGGGTTCGGGTGCCTCCGCTCTAGACCAATGAGGAGGGAAGGGAAGCGATATGAGACGAAGCACCTTCGCGGTGATCCCCGCGCTGGCGATCGGGTTCGGCGGCCTCGCCGCGGGCGCCGGCGCGTTCCAGGATTCGACCCCCGGCGCGGGCCGGACGGGCGCAGAGGCGGCCCACCCGGTCGCTTTCCACACCGGCAGCTGCCGAAACCCGAGCGAGGAGCCCGAATTCGTTCTCTCCGGCGTCGTTGGGCCCCAGCTCACGGACGAGGGCGAACCGGTCCGTGAGGCCGACATCCTGGGGCGCCTGACCACCCCGCCGCTGCTGCAGGGAAGCGGCAACATCGATGCCTCCCTCGAGGACCTGCTCGGTGGCGACGACCCCTACGTCATCGCGGTCCACGAGAGCGAGGACGAGTTCGACACGCTCCTCGCCTGCGGCGATGTTGCCGGGCCGCTGCTCAATAACCAGTTGACGCTCGCCCTCCGCCCGGTCGGCGACGCCGGCTACGCCGGCATCGCCGCCCTCGGTGCCAACGAGGACGGCGGCACCGCCGGCACCGTCCTCCTCTTCGCCGAGGTCGACGCCTTCGCGGATGATGCCGAGCGCGGCGAAAACCGGACCCCGCGTGCCGCCGGCGGCACGGGCGGCAGCACCACGCGCGCCACGCGCGCCACGGGCACCGGCGGCGGCGGCACGACCGCCAGCGCCACGCGGGCCACCGAGAGCACGAGTGGCAGCGGCACGGCGGCGCG
>CADCWL010000261.1 GCA_902806405.1 uncultured Thermomicrobiales bacterium
GGTGCCACGCGCCTCGGCAAGGGCGGCGTGGCTCGAGACACCATCGACCGAGACGCCAACCAGGGTCGCGCCCCGCTGTGCGAACGCCGCCTGGCGCTCGCCGAGTTGGACCACCCGGTTGCGCCAGACGGGACTCGACGGGGCCGGGCAGAAGAGGGGGACGATCGGCTTGCCCCGCCGCCCCTGCAGCGACGGCGTCGCATCCGGGCCCGTCGGGAGGGCAAAGTCGGGGGCGGGCGTCTCCGGTGCGAGGGGGACGCTGTTCAGCGCACCGCTCGGCATCGGGGGAGATCCTTTTGCTGGCGTGGTAAGCCCACCCGCCGCGGCCGAGCTAGCCGAGGTCGGTGATCGTGTTGTCGCCGTAGTAGCGCATGGCGTGGCCACCGTTGGTCTTGAGGAGGTCGCGGGCTCGGTCCCGCTCCCCGCGCTCCGGGGCATGGACGGTTACGAACGACGCGCCCCGCTCCGCCTCTTCCAGATACTCCGCGACGGCGGCCCGTTCTTCGGACGGGAAGAGCCCCTCCAGCCGCTGCAGCAGTCCCCGCCCCTCGACAAACTCCCGGTAATTCTTGAGGAACTCGACACCGGGGCAGATCTCGGCGGCGGCGTCGGTGAAACCTGCCTCACGCAGCGCGGCAAGCGCGCGGCTTGCCCCCGCTGGGTCGTCGACGACGGCGACCACGTAGTGCTTCGGGTAGTAGGTGCCAAGGGCCGTGGCCAGCGGGTTGACGGCCTCGGTCACGGTATGACCTCCTCGGGCGGGCGGCGGACATCGGTTCGGACCGGCCCCGGCACTCTAGCCGAGCCCGTTCCGCCGAGTCGGTAGTGTCCGATACGTCCCTGCCGGGGCGGGGTGGTTGGCCGTTCCGGTCTCGCTCTGGGCGGGGTGTCGTCCCCGTCGCCGAGCACTTCGCGGGGGCCGGAGACGGCGATCGGCCGCCCCGAGGAGGGAACGGGGGGTGGGTGCGCCCCCTCCTCGTGACGGCCGAACGCCCGATTCCCACTATCGGGGTGCCGGCTGAACCGTGGCTGAGCGTTTCCTGAAAAACGTCTGAAGCGACGGCGCGCGGCGCCCCGGCCGGCGGCGGGCCCCTCCCCGCGTCGTCCGCGGCCGTGCCCACGGTTGCGAGACCCGACCCGTGCCGTCGGCCCGTCAGGCACCCGGCGAGCGGACCAGGAGGACCGGCGCGGCGACGCGCCGGGTGACCTCCTCGGCGACGCTGCCGAGGAGCAGGCGGGCGGGGCCGCTCCGCCCGTGCGAGGCCATCACCAGCAGGTCCGTGGACCGGGCGGCGGCGACCAGCTCCCGCCCGGCGAAGCCGCGGCGGACCTCGGTGGTCACCCCCGCCCCTGGCCCGTTCGTCCCGTCCGCCCCCACGAGACGGGCGAGGACCCCTTCCAGGTAGCCACGCGCCGCCGCCTCCTCCGCGTTCAGCTCGCCGCCGAGCGCGGCGTACTCCAGCGCCGCCTCGTTGGCGCCGAAGCGGAGCCAGGTCGTGTCGGCCACCCGGACGAGGTGGAGCGGCACGCCGAGGCGCCCCGCCAGCTCCCCGGCGACCGCGAGCGCCCCCTCCGCCAGCTCCGACCCGTCCAGCGCGACCACAATCCGCTCGAACATCCGGCTTCCTCCTTCTCCGCCCTACCGGCGCTCCAAGCCCGAGGCCCGATCCGACAAGAGTGCACCCCGCCGGGGCGTGGGCGCCATCGCACCCCCGGCGCTCAGCGCCGCCCGTCCGACTAGGGCCGGGATCTATCCCGCTCGATCGCGTAGTGGTCGACGAAAACGCCGTCGTCGTCCGCCTTCCTCCCCTCGTAGGCCATCCCGATCTTCGCCAGGACCCGCTTCGACGCTTCGTGGGCGGGGTCGACGGTCGCCTCGATCCGGGTTAGGCCGCAGCGGTCGAAGCCAAAGGCAACCGTCGCGCCGGCGACCTCGGTGGCGTAGCCTCGTCCCCACCGATCGGGCGCGAAAGCGTAGATCAGCTCGACGACCCCCGGCCGCTCCGGCGGACGGGCAAACCCCGCGAAGCCGACCAGGCGATCCTCGGGCTTGGCGGTCACGCCGAAGCAGCCCCACCCCCGCTCCCGGTAGTTGGCGAGCGAGACGTCGATCCACGCCCGGGTCTGCTCGCGGGAGAGCGGCCGGCCGTCGTCCATGTACCGCACGATCTCCGGGTCGCCGCAGAGCGCGGCGAAGTCGTCCAGGTCGTCGGGCCGCAACCGCCGGACGACCAGGCGCTCGGTTGCGAACGCGATCATCGGTCTCCTCCCGTCGCCAGCGTCCGCAGCCGGTCGGCGCTCCGCGGTCGGCGCATCTGTCTCGACGCGGGGTCCGCCCTCTGCCGCCCCCGTCGCCGGTCTCTCGCGGACGAGGAGGAGGTCGGTGGCCGGGCCCCGGGCCCTAACCCCCAGTGCCCTCCCCGTACCGCTCCTCGTGGACCAGTTCGGCGATCGGCTTCCGCCCCTGGCCCGGCTTCGGGCCGTCGGCGGCCGGATCCGGGTAGCCGAGGGAGAGGGCGGTGCGGACGGTTCGCCCCGGGGGGATGCCGAGCAGCGCCTTGACGGTCTCCGCCCCTCTGGGGCGGAACCAGCCGACCGAGGCACCGACGCCGTGGGCGTCCGCGGCGAGCATGATCCGCTCCGCCAGGCGCCCCTCGTCCCACGTCTCCTGCGTCGCCTGCGCGGGGTCGCCGTGCATCACCAGGACGATGCCGAGGGGCGCGTCGGCGAGGTGCCCGGCGTACCCTTCCGCCGCCGCCAGCGCCCGCAGCATCTCGCGGTCGCGGACGACGACGAACTCCCACGGTTGGATGTTGCGGGCGCTGCCGGACCAGCGTGCGACCTCCAGCAGATCGTCGACCACCGGCCGGGGAATCGGGTCGGGCCGGAAGCGGCGCACGTTGCGCAGCCCGCGCAGAAAGGCGATCCGGTCGCGGGCGACGGCGTGGTCGGTCATCGGCGGTGGTCTCCTCGGGTGCGGTGGCAGTGACGACGGGAAGCGGTCGCCTTCTGTCGTGCGGACCGGCCGCCGCGCTACGCGGACTCGATCGCCGCCAGGGTACGGTGCCACGCCTCCGAGGCGATGGCCGGCAGCAGGGCGACCGGATCGGACATCGGCTCCTGCCAGAGCCAGGTGGGGCCGAGCCAGAAGCCGGTCAGCGGCGCGGCATGGTAGCGGCCGTCGACCTTGGGCGTCGCGGGCTCGATCCGGCCCTCGGCGGAGCGGCGGTAGAACCTCGATTCGGCCAGGCCCGGTCGCGCGTCGAAGGTCCGGTACTCCCGTACGCCCAGCCGCGCGTACTCCTCCAGCTCGTCCCGCTTGTCGCACGTCACGCTGTTGGGGGAGACGATCTCGATCGCCAGGCCGGACACCCCTTCCAGCCGCTTGCCGTCCAGCCGGTCGGCGTGCTCCCCGGTGACGAAGACGAGGTCCGGCTCCCGCGTTTGCCGGGCCGAGACGCGCATCGCGAACGGCACGTGGATCACCTTGGCCAGCCCTTCGGCGGGCGCGGACCAGGAGAGCAGAACGCAGAGGAACCCGATCATGTCCTCGTGCGGCTCGCTGCCGGGCACGGGGACGGGCACCTCCCCGTCAAACCAGTCGGTCACCGGGCTCCCGCCCGGCAACCAGGTCCGCCACTCCTCGTAGGTCATCGCGATCCCGAACTCGCGGTCCGTCGGAGGGTCGTCGGGGGCGATCGCCGCTCCGGTGCCCAGGACCGTCATCCGCGCCGCGACTCCGTCGGCGACCTGGTCGGAGACGCAGTCGAGGATCTGGCGTGCCATGGCCCGCTCCTGCCGCCGCCGCGCGGGACCTGATGCCCGATTCTACCCGCTCTCGCCGGTCTCGCCCGCGCCGTGGCCCGGTCCGGTTGCCGCCGCCGTCGCCCGATCGTAGCTGAGGCGGAAGAGGGCGAGGGCGGCCGGGACGTCGTCGTCGCTCCGGATCGGGAAGCTGACCCAGCCGCTCGCGGGCAGGACGTGGTGGGGTCGGGCGCGCCCCTCGCGCACCAGTTCCTCGCGGACGCGGACCGGGAAGGGAAGGTCGGCCAGGTGGTCGCCGTGGAGGTGACCGAGCTCCCGCCGGCCGAGCCGGAACTCGACGCCGCCGAAGCGGTGCGGTGCCTCGACGACGCCAGGCCAGCCGAGCAGCTCGCGGCGGAGGCGCTCGCTCGGGCTCGCCGCGCGGGCATCGGACGGAATCGGGGGAGAGGTGGGAACGGACACGTAATCTCCTTCGCGCCGGGGAGAGTCCGCGGCAGACGGCGACCCGGCGACCCCGTCAGCGTAGCGAACCTCGTCCCCCCTGCCATCGCCGAAACGGGTAGGTCACGACCCCGTCGTTCGCGCCGGTCGATCGGGGCTGGGCGCTCCCGCCGGCCGCGCGGCCGGCCCGCCGCCGCCGGGCGCGACGGGGCCGGACGGCGAGTCCGGTCGTCCGGCCCCGTCGCGCTCCTTCGTCCTGACTCGGTCCTCCCCGCCCCCGGTGGGCGGAGCGACCTTATCGGCCTCCTCCGCCCCCCTCCCGTGGAGTCCTCAGTGTCCTCGGACACCGGATCCCGGATACCGGCCGTGGCGTCCCCGGGCGCTGGGGCCGGGCTCCGCGTGCCGACGCCCACCCGACGGCCGCCCAACCGTGCAGGCGCCGGCGACCGGGTGGTCGAGGGACGGCGTCGCTTCCCCCACCCATAGCCGTATCTGTCGTCATCTATCGTCGCGGCGGCGATTTGTGTGAGGGTCGAACGGGTCCCGTCGTCGCGCGCGGCCGGGATGGTCGCCGGCCGCGCCGTGCCGCTCATGGCCCGCGCCGGAACGCGCGGGCCGCCGCAACGAAGAGGAGCCCGCCGAGGATCCACCACGGGTCCCAGAGCCAGAGGTGCCAGCGCGCCGCCGTTTCGCCCAACCCGGTTGGGGTGGCGACGACGCCGGCGACCATCAGGGCGTGCTGGACGAGGTTCGCCGCGCCATACAGCGCCAGGAACACGCCCGCGCCCCAAGCGGTGACGAGCAGCAGCCGGTCGAGGACCCGACCGCCCCACCGCCGGAAGAGGGCCAGCGCGAGCAGCCCAGCTAGCACCTTCGCCGCCCCGGTGCCCCACATGATGGCGACCCAGGCCGGGTCGCGTGCCAGCACCGGCTCGGCGATTGCGGCCGGCCACGTCTCCGCGCCGGCCGTTCCCCCGGCGGCATAGTAGAAGCTCTGGAGCGAGAACGCGAACGCCCATGCAGCGCCGTAGGCCGCCCACGCCGGCGACCGCCTGCCCGCCGTGGGCGCCGAGCGCATCGAAGCGACCGACCGTCCGCTCACGCCCCCCTCGTCCCCGTGGCCCGTCCCCTCCGCCCCCGCCAGCCAAGCGACCCCCTCGCCTTAATCCGCTCCCTCCGCCCACGGCGCCTGCACCCCGCGCACCGCGTCGAGTGCCGCGTCGTCCGGCTTGGCCAGCTCGAACGCGGCCCAGAAGACCGCCTCGGAGAGGGTCGGATAGGCGTGCATCGTGTTGGCGATGGCGCCGACCGGTAGCCGCAGCCGCATCGCCAGCGCGACCTCCCCCAGCAGTTCGCCGCCGCGTGCCGCGAGGATGTGGCCGCCCAGGATCTGGCCCGTCGCCCGGTCGGAGACGAGCTTGACCAGCCCCTCCCGCTCGTCGGCGGTGATCGCCCGCGCCATGTCGGCCATCTTGACCGTGGCGCACTTGACGTCGTGACCCGCCTCCCGCGCCTCCCGCTCCGTCATCCCGACGCGGGCCAGCTCCGGGTCGGTGAAGATCGCCCACGGCACCACCCCGGCGTCGGCGAGGCGCGGCGGCAGCCCGCTCAGGGCGTTGTGCTCCACAATCCGGGCCTGGTGGTCCGCGACATGGGTGAAGGCGTAGCCTCCGGCCATCACGTCGCCGACCGCCCAGATGTTCTCCGCGCTCGTCCGCAGCTCCTCGTCGACGACGATCCCCTTGGCGTCGTAGGCGATCCCGGCCGCCTCCAGGTTCAGCTCCCGCACGGCCGGAGCCCGCCCCGCCGCGAGCAGGATCTCCTCGGCCACGGTCACGACCGGCTCGCCGTCCCGCTCGCCGATCAGCCGCTTCCCCCCGGCGACGGTCTCGACGCGGCGACCACGCGCGCCCGTCTCGATCCGGATGCCTTCCCGCTCCAGGATCGTTCGCAGCGCCTCGGTCAGCTCCTCGTCCTCGCGCGGCAGCAGCCGTGGGCTGCCGCCGAGGATCGTGACCTCGACCCCGAAGCGGGCGAAGATCTGGGCGAACTCGACGGCGACGATGCCGCCGCCGATGATCGCCAGCGAGCGGGGCAACCGCGGCAGGGCGACCGCCTCGACGTTGGTGATGAAGCCCGCCTCACGCAGCCCCGGCACGTCCGGCACGACCGCGTCGGCACCGGTGGCGACGATCACCTTGTCGGCCCGCAGCAGCGCATCCCCCTCGCCGTCCCGCCCGGCCACCTCGATCTCGTGCGGCGAGCGGAAGCGGGCCTGCCCCTTGTAGAGGTGGACGCCGGAGGCGCGGACGTTGGCGTCGCCGTCGCCGCCGCGGATCGTGTCGATGACCCCGGCCACCCGCGCCATCACCGCCGGCCAGTCGGCCCGAGCGCCGTCGACGGCGATGCCGAACCGCCCGGCGGTCTGCGCCAGGTGGAGCACCTCGGCGGAGCGGACCATCGTCTTGGTCGGGTCGCAGCCGACGTTGAGGCAGGTGCCTCCCACCCTCCACCGCTCGACCATCGCCACCTTGGCGCCGCGCCCGACCGCCTCCCCCGCCGCCGTGCTCCCCGCCGCCCCGGCGCCGATCACCACCAGGTCGTACGCCGTCCCCGAACCGCTGGCCACCCCGTCACCCCTCGCCGCCGACCCCGCCGCGCCGGACCGGACCAATCCCAATGCAAAGCTACGGGGATGGTACGGCCCGGGCCGACGGGCGACGACCGTCGGGCGTCGCCACGCTGCGATCGCGTTCATGGTCTGGCCCGGGAGGTGCGGCGCCGGGGCGACCGTCGTCGAGGCGGGCGGACGGTCGAAGGTCAGGAGTTCCCCGTGCCGAGGATTGCGCCGCCCGTCGTCGCCTTCGCGGTCGCCACGTTGCTCGCCCTCCCCTCCGCTGCCCAGGAGGCAACTCCGGCCCCGCTGCCGGCTACCCCCGAGCCGAGCGAGTGCCGGGTCGAGCCCCGGCCGGCCTCCTTCATCGAGGACGCCGTGCGGCGGGCCGTCGCCTCTTCCGCCCCGGTTCCCACCTTTCCTCCGGGCGGTGGCGGGACGATCACGCCGACCCCGATCGCCGTCTCCGAAGAGGGGAGCCAGCCCGCCGATGCCGAGACGGTCGCCGCCGCGACCGCGACGGTCCGCGAGTACTTCGCCTGCATCAGCGTCGGGGACTTCCCGCGCCTCTCGGCCCTCTACACGGAGCAGGCGGCCCGCGACAACCTCGCGTTCCTGCTCTCCAACTCGGTCCGCTACCGCCTTGACGAAGGGACGCCGGCGGCGGAAGTGGAAGCGGAGATTGTTGGCGAGTTCCGCGAGTCCTTCTTGGCGAGCCCGACAGCGTTGCCCGCCGACCGACGGCCGGCGCTGGTCGCCGTTGCGAACGTGCGAACGCTCCAGGACGGCCGCGTCGTGGCCGGCCTCGTCGGGGTTGGTCCCGGCGGAGTCGGACAGTGGCGCGCCCTGTTAGTCGAAGAGGGGGGGCGTCTCCTGGTCGCGGGGATCACCGCCGCGCTCCCTAAGGGCACGTCGGCGGACACCCCGGTCTCGTTGCCCTGACGCGCCACCGCCCCCCGGCTCTCTGCCGGGGGGCGGTTCTCGCGGGAGGGTATCGGCGGCGGTGCGCTACCGAACCGCCGGCTCCCCTTCCTCCGCCTCCGTCGCCTCGAACTTCTGCTCCCGATACTCCTCGATGTCCTCGATCACCGAGTCGGGCATCGTCAGTTCGCGGTAAGGGTTGCAGGCGTCCGGGTCGTCCGGCGTCGGGCAGATGGGGAACTCCTGGTCCGCCTGCCACTCCATGATCCGGCGGCGCGACGGCGGGTTGTAGCCACGGTCGACCACCTGCTGCACCAGCGCCTTCGCCTTGTGCTCGTCGAAATCGCCATCCTTCGCCAGCCACTCCACGACCTGGTCCCGGTCGATGAAGCGGGCGGCGATGGTGGCGAAGGTGAAGCGACCGTGGTGGCCGATGTCCTTCCCCTCGTCCAGGGCATCGAGCAGGTGAACCATCATCGGGCTCTGGCGCAGATCCTCGAGCGGCATGGCGTGCCTCCGTACGATGTTGTGGGCGAACGGACAGATCGATCGTTTGTTCGTATTCTAACACGCACAGGCCGTGCCGCGACGGGAGGAGAGAGACGCGAGCGGGACGCGAAGGGGCGGGGGCGGCCCGGAATGGCCGCCCCCGCCCCTTCGCGTCCCGCTCGCTTCCTTCCCTTAATCGAGGGCGATCTTCCCCGGCCCGGTGACGGCGAGCGCGCTCGTGGCGGCGGCAAAGAGCACGTTCGTCTCGAAGCCGACCGCCGGTGCCGGGCTGAGCAGGCCGTTCGGAGCATGCACCTTCTGGATCGCGACGGCCTGGACGCCGGTCAACGCCAGCGCCGCGAGTCGGGTGTGCCAGCCCAGGATTAGCGCCAGTCCGCCGCCGAACTCGGCGGTCATCAGGGCGATCGCCATCGGCTTCGGCGAGGGCATGCCGAGGCTCTGCACGAATCCCGTGACGTTCTCCACCCCGCCGTAGTCGAGTTGCTGCTTGAATCCCTGGCCGAGCAGCTTCTCCGCCTCCGGCGAAATCGCCTCGCTCTTACCCGGTCCGCCGAACACCTTCGCGTAGCCGTGGACGAGGTAGAGTGCCCCGACCACCAGCCGCAGCAAGAACAGCCCCAGACTGACCATGCTCCCCGTTCCTCCCTGTACCGCTCCCGGAGCGACCGATCCCCCGCCGCCTGGCGGCCGGATCGGTCGCTCCGCCCTCCCGCCGGCCGGCGCACCCGTGGTGTGGGATGAGACGCCCATCCTGCACGCGCCGTGCCGCCGTCAGACGCCACCGTTCTCGTCCAGGTAGGCGAGCAGCTCCCGCTCCAACGCCTCGACGTCGATCAGCTCGACCAATGCCTCCCCCAGGTTCTCCCGCAGGTAACCGCCCCCCTCCGCGGCGGCGATCGCACGCACCCGCGACGCGACCGTTGCTTGGTCGACGGCGTCCCGCTCCTGCAGCTCCGTGGCGAGCGCCCGCAGCCGGACCTGGGAGAGGGTGAGCTGGGCCGCCAGGTGGGCGACGGTGCGGGCCAGCGTCTCGGCCCACTCGTCCGGGGTGTGACCGCCGCGGCCGTCCGGGCCGCCCGTGGACGGGAAGAGATCCATCGTGGCTCCTTGGCGAGCACGCCGCGCGACGCGGGCCGCCGTTCCCCGGCGTCCCCAACGTCGGGATGATGATCCCTCAACCGGGGCGTATCGTGCGTCGGATTATCGCCTGCTGTCGGCTCGTGGGGCTCGTGGGCGCATCGAAGGCGCCGGTGGGCGGTGCGCCGCTCGCTGCCCCGACGGGTTTGGGACCGTACGCGGTTGGGGCGCGCGGGCGGCCCGCCGTCCGCGCGCCCATCTCGCCCCAGTTCCGCTTCCGTCGTGTCGCGCCTCCGTCATTCCTCATTCCGAGGAACGAGGTTTTTCCGATGCGGACGCCGCGGCGGAAAGGTCCCTCGTCCCTTGGGATGACAAGGGAGCGGGGCGGTGCCTGTCGAGGCGAAGCGGCCGGCCGGGGCCGCCGGCTGCTCCTCACCCGCTCACCGACCCACGCCGCCCGACGCTTCAACCCCGCAACGGATCGGCACACCGGCCCCGATGCGGCGCCCGGCTGGGCTACAATGCCTTCCCCGCACGGACACCACGAGCGCCGCCGGCCGACCGGCTGACGGTCGCCCCGCGCACGCCGGCCACGCGCCGGGCGCGGCCCGCGATGGGCCGCCGGGAGGACACCGTGCGGGAAGGATTCGGGGCGCGGCGTGGGACGGGAGCGGGACCTCTGCGCCGGCCCGCGGCCGGGGGGGGGCGTCGCGGCCTGGTGGCGCTCCTTGCCGCCACCCTCGCGCTCGCCGGCTGGACCGGCTGGGACGCCGACCGCGGCGAGGCGGGTGGGCACGCCGTCGCGGCCCCGCGCACCTCCCCTGCCGTACAGGCGACCGGATCGGAGGAGCGGGCCGCGGGGACCGACGGTGAGTGCGCCGTGCCGGAGGTCGCCGGTCCCGCCGAGAGCGGCGCCGCGTCCGGGGTTGCCTTTGCCGCCCCGGAGGGAGGCGGCGTCACAATCCGGATCGAGTTCGCGGAGGGAACGCCCGAGGCCGGCGCCATCGCGCCGGTCGTACGTCGGATCGCGCCGGCCCCGATCCCGGCCGCTGCGCGGGCGACCCCCGCCGCCACCCCCGACCCGGCGGCGGCGCTCGCCGACGAGCTTGCCGCCGCCGCCGGCGCCCTGGCCGCCTGCCTCTCGGATGGGGAGGCCCGCACCGTCGCCCTCCTGGCCACGGAGGACTACCTCGGCCAGCTCTACGGCGTCGGCGACCCGCTGCCGCGCGAGGAGTACCTCGCCCTGGCGGCGGATCTCGACCCGGTCCCGACCCTGGTCCGCTCCGTCCGCGACGTCCGCCGCGTGGACGCCGGGGAAGCGACGGCCGAGGTTGTCTCGGTCGTCGGCAACCAGTTGCTCCGCGCCCGCTGGACCTTCGTCCAGGCCCCGCCGAGCGAGCGGGACGACCGGCTCACCACCTGGCGGGTCGACGCCGAGACGCCGCTCCCCTTCGAGGCCCCGGCCGGGGCGAGGCGGCTCGAGGTCGCGATCGAGGAGTACGCCTTCGGCCTCCCCGAGACGGAGGCCGCGGGACCGGTCGTCGCCCTAGAGGGCCGCAACGCCGGCGCCGAGGACCACGAGCTCCTCGTCCTCCGCCTCGACGGCGGCGCGGCGCCGGCCGACCTTCTCCGCGAGCCCGGCCCCGGCCTGCCGGCGGGCGTCGCCTACGTCGGCCAGGTCACCGTCCCGGCCGGCGAGCGCGCCGAGTTGGTCCTCGTCGACCTCGATCCGGGCGACTACGCCGTCGTCTGCCTCTTCCCGACCGAGCGCGGCACGCCCCACCTCGCCCTCGGCATGGAGGCGGCGTTCACGGTGGAGTAGCCGGTAGCCGGTAGCCGGTAGCCAGTGCGCGGAGGGTTGGCGGGCGCGTGAACGGCGGCACGCCACGAACGGCATCTGGTCGTCCGGTAAAAGCGACTGGAGCTGGCGGAGGAAGTCCACGTGGTGACCGAAGCGTGGCCGCGGGGCAATCTGTTCATGCTGACGAGCCAGGTCCGGCGGGCCGCCGTGTCGATCCCATCGAACATGGAGGCAAGTCAGGGCCGCAACCGGCGTCCGCAGCTTCGACGGTTCCTGGACATCGATCACGGGTCACCCAGCGAGCGGGACACGCGGCTCACGCTCGCCCATCGCTTCCGGATTCCCCATGAGCCAATCCTCCACCGCCACTTGACCCAAGCGCCCGAAGTTGGCCGTCTCTACCACGGCCTACTGCGAGCACTCCGCGCCACGACCGAAGCGAGCGGGCATCACCGCCGACCTCAGCCCACTGCCCGCCGGCACCTTCGGACCGGCGACTGGCTACTCATTGTTGACGTTCCGTGATACCGCGCTACACTGCGCCCGCGCGACGGAACCGGACCGCGTCGATCGGTGGTGTCCGGCGGTCGTTGAACAGGAGGAGCCGAGACGATGTCGAGACGTGTAGGGGACGGGATGGTCGGTGCCGTCGGGCGATCGGTCGGGGCGGCGGCGCTGACCGGGGTGATGGCGCTGGCCGGGGTGGCTGGGGCCGGTGCGCAGGCGACGCCGGTCGGCGGCATCGCGGCGACGCCCGCGAGCGGCGAATGCGAGGCGCCGGAGGGGACGCCCGACATGGCGGCGATGGCCTCGCCGATGGCCTCCCCGGCGGCCGACGAGGCGGCGCCGGCGGCGACGCCGGTCGGCGACGAGGCAACGATCGAGGCGGCGACCGCGGCCGCCGAGAACCTTGCCAACTGCTGGAACGCGGGCGACCTGGACGCCGTCCTCGGCCTGGTCACCCCGAACCTGCTCCAGACCAAGTTCGGCGTCGCCGACGCCGAGGAGGCGGCCGAGGTCCTCGGCGGCATGGAGACGCTGCCGGCGTACGCGATCATTGACACGGGCGACGTCCAGACCTACGAGGACGGCCGCGCCAGCCTCGACTTCGAGTACCTGCTCGGCGAGCACCAGTACACCGCCGCCCGCTGGTACATGGTCGAGGCGAATGGGCGGCTCCTGATTGACGAGGAGGAACTCCTCCTGCCGCAGCCGGATGTCGAGGCGAGCAGCGTGATCGGCGTTGCCTTCGCCGACGACGAGAGCCCGGTCGCCTACGGCCAGGGTGCCGACGAAGAGACGGGGGGCCGCGCGGTCCCCCTCCTGCCGGCCATCATCCTCAACGCCGACAACAGCGCCGGCACCGAGCGGCGCTTCCTCTCGGTCGTCCGGGTCCCCGAGGACGAAGCGGGCACCCCGGTCACCGAGCTGCCGGAGGGCGACTTCGTCGCCCAGATCAGCCTCGCCGCCGGTGACCAGGCCGACGTGGCACTGGTCAACCTCGAGCCGGGCGAGTACGCGATCGGCGAGCCGGGTGGCCCGTCGGTCCCCCTGACGATCACCGAGGCGGAGCCGGAGGCGTAGTGCCCCCGCCAGGTGAGACGGCCGCGAACGGCGGCGCGACGTAGGTTCAGAAACACGGATGCCCGGTCCGGGCGCCGGCGAGGACGCCGGCGCCCCCCGGCCGGGGCGGTCGGGTCGACCACGCGAGCAGACGCGAAAGGCAAAGAACGATGGCCGATCAGGGTCAGGGCCGGTTCGCGGCCCTCTACGATGAGCTAAAGGCCGGCGGGATGACCCGCCGCGAGTTCACCAAGCGGGCACTCGTCCTTGGCGTCGGCATGCCGGTGATCGGCTTCGTGCTGCAAGCGGCCGCCGTCGGGGCCACGCCGCGCCGCCACGTCGGCTTCGGCGTCGCCGCCCAGGGCGGCGCGGCGGCGCGGCCGAGCTTCGGCACCGAGGGGAAGACCCGCGGCCAGGACGGCGAGGTCCGTCTCCTCCAGTGGCAGGCCCCGACCACCCTCAGCCCCCACGTCGCCACCGGCACCAAGGACTTCCTCGCCTCCAGCCTGGTCCTCGACCCGCTGATGAACTACCTGCCGGACAACTCCCTGATCCCGAACCTGATCAAGGAGGTGCCGACCGTCGAGAACGGCCTGCTGGCCGAGGACCTCACCAGCGTCACCTACAACCTCCTGGAGGGGGTGACCTGGAGCGACGGCGAGCCGTTCACCGCCGCCGACGTCGTCTTCACCTGGGAATGGGTTGTCAATCCGGACAACGCCTCGACCGCCGCCCAGGTCTACGGGGTGATCGACACCTGCGAAGCGGTCGACGACCTGACCGTCCGCGTCACCTTCAAGGAGCCGAACGCCAACTGGTTCAACATGCACGCCGGTTCCACCTACGGCTACGTCTATCCGCGGCACATCCTCTCCGCCGAAGGCTCCCACGACGCCTTCCTCCAGAAGCCGATCGGGACCGGGCCGTACGTCGTCGAGTCGTTCTCCCCCGGCGACCAGGTCGTCTACACCGCGAACCCCAACTACCGTGATCCGAACAAGCCCTACTTCGAGACGGTCAACCTCAAGGGCGGCGGCGACGCCCCCTCCGCCGCCCGCGCGGTGCTCCAGACCGGCGACTACGACCACGCCTGGAACCTCCAGGTCGAGCCGGAGGTCCTCCGCCAGCTCGAGCAAGGCGGGGAGGGCCGCCTCGTTGTCGCCCCCGGCAACAGTCTGGAGCGGCTCCAGCTCAACTTCTCGGACCCGAACACCGAGGTGAACGGACAGCGCTCGGAGAAGAACACGCCGCACCCCTTCCTGACCGACCTCGCCGTGCGGCAGGCGATCAACCTGGCGGCCGACCGGGAGACGATCGCCCAGCAGTTCTACATCATCGAGGGGGAGCCGCCGACGGCGAACATCCTGACGAACACCGACCTGCTCGGGCAGTTCTCGACCGAATCCGAGAACACGTCGTTCGAGTTCAACGTGGAGCGCGCCCGCCAGG
>CADCWL010000262.1 GCA_902806405.1 uncultured Thermomicrobiales bacterium
CGACCGACTTTCGATATGCCGAGGCGTACCGTCGGCTGATCGAATCGCCGCTGCTCCCCGTGAGGTCGGAGGAGGAGTAAGGAAGTTTGAGACCGTTGGCATTCGCGATGGGCGAGTGCGGTGATGAACCCCAGGATGCGGCACCGTTCCGAAGGAAGTCGTGTGCGACCGTGAGCGGGAAGCGATCGTGGGCGGGCCGAAGGTTCTCGGCTGCAACCGGGCCGTTTCGGTGCCTCCCCGCCGACTGCTCCTCGTTCTCTCCATGGCGCGGGATCGAAGCGAACTTTGGACGGAGATGGAGGGGGACGTAGCGCGCCAGGGTCTGCCCGCTGGTCGGAAATACATATCCCTTTAAGCTTGTTTGGTGACTGTCCACTTCTAGAATGCGGGTGGTTGAACCGATGCGTTGCGTCCGCACGTGCACGGTACTGAGCCTCAGACCGGATCCGGTTGACGCACCCTCGGACGCCCCCATAAAATCGATCGATTGACCCGTCGCGGGAGGAGCAGAGCGGTGACGACCGAACCGACGGGTGAGGGGACGGGCCAAACGGCGGAGCGGGACGACGGTGGCGCCGAGCACCCGCCGCTGAGGGAGACGCCGCTGCGCCGTCGCCACGAGGCGCTCGGGGCACGGATGGTCCCTTTTGCCGGCTGGCTGATGCCCGTCCAGTACGGCGGTATTCTCCAGGAGCACCGCGCCGTCCGCGCCGCCGCCGGGCTGTTCGACCTCGGGCATATGGGGCAGGTCGACGTCAGCGGGCCGGACGCGCTGCCGTTTCTCCAGGCCGTGACCACGAACGATGTCGCCGCTCTCGCGCCCGGCGGGGCGCAGTATTCGTTGCTGCCGAACGAGCGGGGCGGCGTCGTGGACGACATCATCGTCTACCGCCGTCCCGAGGGCGAGGGCTACATGGTCGTCGTCAACGCCTCGAACGCGGACAAGGATGTCGCATGGCTTCGGGCGCGCCGGCGCGACCAGTCGGCGCTCGACGTCGCGGTCGAGGACGCGTCCGACCGCTACGGGATGGTCGCGATCCAGGGGCCGAAAGCCGAGGCGATCGTGAACCGCCTGACCGAGACCAGGCTCTCGGACCTCGGACCATTCCGCTGGTCCGACGCGACCGTGGCCGGCGTGCCGCTCAAGATCGCGCGCACCGGCTACACCGGGGAGGATGGGTTCGAGTTCTACCCGGCGAGCGAGCGGGTCGGTGAACTCTGGGATGCCCTGCTTGCCAGCGGGGCCGAGGACGGGCTGGTCCCCGTCGGGCTCGGCGCCCGCGACACGCTCCGCCTCGAGGCCCGGATGCCCCTGTACGGGAACGAGTTGGGGGACGATATCGGGCCGCTGGAAGCGGGCCTCGGTTGGGCCGTCCGACTCGACAAGGGGGCATTCGTCGGGCGCGACGCCGTCGCCGCGCAGCGAGAGGCGGGTCCGCCACGGCGGACCGTCGGCTTCCGCCTTCTGGAGCGGGGCGGTTCGGCCCGCGCCGGCTACGACGTCCGGGTCGACGGGCGGCCGGTCGGCCGGGTGACGAGCGGAGCCTTCTCGCCGACGCTGGGCGAGAACATCGGCCTCGCCCTGGTCGAGCGCGAAGTTGCCGGCGTCGGCCGGCCCCTCGAGGTCGTCGTCCGCGGGCGACCGCTTCGAGCCGTCCAGGTCAAAACCCCGTTCTACCGACGTTCGGCGCCCTGAGGCGCCGCCGAGACGACGACGCCCTCATGGGCGAGAGAGGATCGCGCATGGCCGCGCCCGAGGATCTTCGGTTCACCCGCACCCACGAATGGGTCCGCATCGACGGCGATGTCGCCACGATCGGCATCTCGGATCAGGCGCAGGGCGAGCTGGGCGACATCACCTACCTGGAGCTGCCGGACGTCGGCGAGCGCGTCGCCCAGAGCCAGCCGTTCGGCATCGTGGAGTCGGTCAAGGCCGCGTCCGACATCTACGGTCCGGTCGACGGCGAGGTGGTGGAGCGGAACGAGGCGGCCGTGGAGTCGCCCGATCTGGTCAACAGCTCCCCCTACGAGCGGGCGTGGCTGGTCCGCATCCGGCTCGACGACCCGGCCCAGATCGAGCGCTTGATGCCGGCCGATGAATACGACACCTTCGCGGAGACCGCGACGCCCCACTGAGCCCGCCCTGGCGGGTTCTCTTCCAACGAAAGGCATTCCCCGGGCATGACGTTCAACCCCCACACGACCGCCGACCGCCGCGCAATGCTCGATGCCGCCGGCGTCGAGCGGATCGAGGAGCTCTTCGTCGCCGTCGACAACGGTGGACGTTTCCCGACGCTGGACCTGCCGCCAGCGCTGACCGAGATGGAGGCGGCCCAGCGTCTCGCCCAACTCGCGGGGCGCAACCGACCGGCGACCGATGGTGCCTGTTTCCTTGGCGCCGGCTCCTACCGCCACTACGTGCCGGCCACCGTCGGCCAGATTCTGTCCCGCGGCGAGTTCTACACCGCCTACACGCCCTACCAGCCGGAGGTCGCCCAGGGGACCCTGCAGGTCATCTACGAGTACCAGAGCATGGTCGCCGCGCTCCTCGGGATGGAGGTCGCCAATGCCTCCATGTACGACGGCGCGACCGCGCTCGCCGAGGGGGCGTTGATCGCCGTCTCCTCCAGCCGTGGCAAGCGGCGCATCGTCGTCTCGGGCACCGTCCATCCGGGACACCGCGAGGTGCTCCGCACCTACGTCTCCGGCCTCCCCGTCGACCTCGTCGAGCTGCCAAGCCCCACCACCGGCTTCGCGACCACGGTCGAGGACCTGCGGCCGCACCTCGGGCCGGACCTCGCCTGCGTCGTGGTCCAGTACCCAAACTTCTTCGGCGGGATCGAGGAGCTGGAGGCGATGGCGGAGGCCGTCCACGGCGCCGGCGCTCTGCTGGTGGTCGGCACCTACCCGGTGCCGCTCGGCCTCCTGCGGACCCCCGGCGAGCTCGGGGCCGACGTGGTCGCCGCCGAAGGACAGGCGCTCGGCGTGGCCCAGAGCTACGGCGGGCCGTACGTCGGACTCCTGGCGACGCGGCAGCGGTTCGTCCGGCAGTTGCCCGGCCGTCTGGTCGGTGTCACCCGCGATACCGATGGTCAGCGCGGCTACGTGCTGACGCTGCAGACGCGGGAGCAACACATCCGGCGGGAGAAGGCGACGAGCAACATCTGCACCAACCAAGGGCTGATGGCGACCGCCGCCACCGTCTACATGGCGAGCCTCGGACCGGAAGGATTCCGCGAGGTAGCCACCCGCAGCTACCAGAATGCCCACCACCTCGCTGATCGGATAGTCGACGTGCCGGGCTACGAGATGGTGCTCGAGGCCCCGTACTTCAACGAGTTCGTGGTGCGCGCCCCGAAGCCGGCCGCGGCGGTCAACGCGGCGCTACGCGAACGGGGGATTGTCGGCGGGTACGACCTGGGTCACGTCGATTCCGCTCTGGACCACCACCTCCTCCTCTGCGCGACCGAGCTCAACGACCGCGCCGGCATCGACGCGCTCGTGGCCGGGTTGCCGGCCTAACCGAGTCCCCGGCCCGCCCCGCCGCCGCCCGGGCGGCGGCGGGGCGGGCCGGTCGCGGACCCGTACCGAGCAACGTGACGGACTTTGCTATACTCGGCCGTTGCCGATTGTCGCCATCGGGAAGGCCCGTCCGACGACATCGGATCGTGTGCAGCCGCGTCGTCTCTCTGCGCCATGCCTCGGACCCGAGCCGAGGCGGCCCGCGGCGACGCCACCGGCCGAAGGATTCCCGTGGCTAGATCCATCGTCGCCGTCGTCGGACGCCCGAACGTCGGAAAGTCGACCCTTTTTAACCGGCTCGTCGGCGAGCGGCGGGCGATCGTCGAGGACGCGCCGGGCACGACCCGGGACCGGGTCTACGGCGTCGCCGACTGGGCCGGCTCGGAGTTCACCATCGTCGACACCGCGGGCCTCCAGGACGACCGGGAGATCGCCGAGGCGACGCTGTCGGAGATCGCCCGTCACACCAGGGAGCAGGCCAGGAGCGCCATCGACGAGGCGGACGTGATCGTCTTCATGGTCGATGCCAAGGCTGGCCTCGCCGCGGGCGACCACGACGTGGCCGACCTCCTCCGCCGCGCGGACAAGCCGACGATCCTGGTCGCCAACAAGGCCGACAACGTGGACCGGCGCACGGGAGCCCTTGAGTTCTACGAGCTGGGGCTGGGCGACCCGATCGCGATCTCGGCCTACCACGGCTCCGGGACGGGAGACCTGCTCGACCGGGTGGTGGAGGCGCTGCCCGAAGCGGAGGAGGAGCCGGAGACCGAGGGACCGGCGATCGCGATCGTCGGACGCCCCAACGTCGGCAAGAGCCGCCTCCTGAACGCCCTCCTTGGCCAGGAGCGCTCCATCGTTAGCGACGTGCCCGGCACCACCCGGGACAGCCTGGACACCGAGATCGAGTGGGCGGGTCAGCCGCTGACGCTGATCGACACCGCCGGCATCCGGCGACGCGGCCGGGTCGAGCAGGGGATCGAGCGCTTCAGCGTCCTCCGCTCGATGCGGGCGATCGACCGCTGCGACGTCGTCCTGATGGTGATCGACGCGACCGAAGGGTTTACCGCCCAGGATCTCCACATCGCCGGCTACGTTGAGGAGCAAAAGAAGGGGATCGTCGTCGTCGTCAACAAGTGGGACCTGGTCGAGAAGACGCCGCAGTCGACGGACGAGTACCGGGCGAAGGCGCGGGAGGCGCTCGACTTCATGCCGTACGCGCCGCTCGTCTTCATCTCGGCGAAGTTCGGCCAGCGGGTCCAGCAGGTGCTCGAGACCGCCCTCCTCGTCGTCGCCGAAGGGAAGCGCCGCGTCTCGACGGCGGCCCTGAACAAGGTGCTGCGGGACGCGGTGGCAAGCCACCCGCCGGCGAGCAAACCCGGCAAGTGGCTCAAGTTTTACTACGCCACCCAGGCGGACATTACTCCCCCGACGTTCGTCTTCTTCTGCAACGACCCGAAGCAGGTCCACTTCTCCTACCGACGTTACCTCGAGAATCGGCTGCGGGAAGAGTTTGGCTTCTCGGGCACCCCGATGCGGTTGAGCTTCCGCGGCCGCGAGGACGGGCACTAGCGTGGAGGCGGCGGCAACCGCCGCGCTCGTGGTTCTTGCCGGTTACCTCTCCGGCGCGGTGCCATGGGGGGTTCTGCTCGGCCGCTGGCGAGGCAAGGTCGACCTCCGCCGCCACGGCAGCGGCGGCACCGGCGCCACCAACGCGCTCCGCGTCCTCGGCTGGCGCGTCTCGGTCGCCGTCTTTCTGCTCGATTTCGGCAAAGGCTTCGTGCCGGTCGTCGTCGCCCGCCTCGTCGGCCTGGACGGCTGGTGGGTCGCCGCCGTCGGGGTCGCCGCCGTGATCGGCCATTGTTGGTCGCCCATGATCGGCTTCACGGGCGGCAAGGGGATGGCCACCGGCGCCGGAGCGGCGGCCGGCATGTTCCCGTGGGTGCTGCTCGTCTTCCCGCTGATGCTCCTGGTCGTGGCGTTGACGCGCTACGTCTCCCTGGCCTCGGTGGTCGGCAGCATCGCCGTCAGCGTCACCGTCGTGCTCCTCGCCGCGCTCGGTCGGGTCGAGTGGAGCGTCCCCCTTGCCATCGTCGTCATGACGGGGATCATCGTCGTCAAGCACACCGGCAACATCCGCCGCATCCTGTCCGGCACCGAGCGCCGGTTCGGCGAGCCGGCGGGCGGCTGACGAGGCCGACCGGCGCCCTCGGCGGCGGCTACCCGGCGTAGCCCCCGGGGTGCTTCTGAAACCACTCCCAGGCGCTGCCGATCATCTCGTCGAGGGTCGATCGGGCCGGCGTCCAACCGAGCACCGAGCGGGCCAGCGAGCTGTCCGCGACCAGCGACGGCGGGTCGCCGGCGCGGCGGCCCTCGTACGCCACGGGCAGCGACCGCCCGGTCACCCGTTCGACCCCTTCCACGATCTGGCGGACGGAGAAACCGTCCTTGGTCCCGAGATTCATCGCCCCGAGCGAGCGGTCGAGACGCTCCAGGGCGGCGACGTGCGCGTCCGCGAGGTCGAGGACGTGGACGTAATCGCGGATCGCGGTCCCGTCCGGCGTCGGGTAGTCGGTGCCGAAGACGGAGAAGCGCTCCCGCTTGCCGAGGAGCGTCTGGAGGGCGACCGGGATGGCGTGCGTCTCGGGGTCGTGGTCTTCGCCGTGGACCCGGGTCGCCCCCGCCACGTTGAAGTAGCGGAGCGCGGCAAAGCGGAGCCCGTAGGCCGCCGCGTGCGCCTCCAGCATCTGCTCCACCATCAGCTTTGACTGTCCGTACGGGTTGATCGGACGCTTCTCGTCCCCCTCCTCGACCGGCAGGCGGGAGGGCATCCCGTAGACCGCCGCCGTCGAGGAGAAGACGATCTTGGCGACGTTGGCCTCGCGCATCGCGAGCAGGAGGTGGTGGCTGCCGACGGTATTGGCGCCGAAGTAGCGGGCGGGGTCGGTCATCGACTCCCCGACCAGCGTCGCCGCGGCGAAGTGGAGCACCGCCTCCGGCGCCGCGTCCTTCACCGCCTGCCTCGTACCTGCGCTATCGAGGAGATCGGCCTCGACGAAGGAGGCGCCGGTCGCGACGGCACCGCGATGGCCCCGCCAGAGATTGTCGAGCACGACAACGTCGTGCCCGAGGTCGACGAGGCGTTCAACCATGACGCTTCCGATGTAGCCAGCCCCGCCCGTTACCAGCAGCCGCATCGCTCGTCTTCCTGTCGCGATCGCTCAAAGGCCCGAAGGGGGGCATGGTACACTCCGCGCCTGTTCGGACGCGCGCTATCGGTGTTTCGGCCGCCCCCGGAACAGACCGCGCGACCGCCCCGAAAGGAGATAGCGCGATGCTCACCCTCGCCAAGCAGGCCGTCGCCGATGTCGAGGTGGCCGACGCCATCGCCAGCGAGGAGCGCCGGCAGCGCGACGGGATCGAGCTGATCGCCTCCGAGAACTTCGTCAGCGAGGCGGTCCTCGCCGCCGTCGGCAGCGTCCTCACGAACAAGTACGCCGAAGGGTACCCGGGGAAGCGCTACTACGGCGGCTGCGAGCACGTCGACCGGGTCGAGACCCTGGCCATCGAGCGCGCGAAGCGACTTTTCGGCGCGGAGCACGCGAACGTCCAACCCCATTCCGGGGCAAACGCCAACCTGACGGCCTACCTGGCGCTCCTCGACCCGGGCGATCGGATCCTCGGCCTCAGCCTTCAGGAGGGCGGCCACCTCACGCATGGCCTCGCCGTCAACTTCTCCGGCAGGCTTTTCGAGCCCCACTTCTACGGCGTCGATCTCGCCTCCGGCCTCCTCGACTACGACGCGATCGCCGCCAAAGCGCGCGAGGTCCGACCCCGCGCCGTCATCGCCGGCGCCAGCGCCTACAGTCGCCAGATCGACTTCGCCCGCTTCCGGGCGATCGCCGACGACGTCGGCGCCTACCTCTTCGCCGATGTCGCCCACCCCGCCGGGTTGATCGCGGCGGGTCTCCACCCGAGCCCGATCGGTCATGCCCACGTCACGATGACCACCACCCACAAGACGCTGCGGGGTCCTCGTGGGGGGATGGTCCTCTGTGGGGAAGCGCACGCGAAGGCGGTCGACAAGAGCCTGTTCCCGGGTTTGCAGGGCGGCCCGTTGATGCACGTCATCGCCGGCAAGGCCGTCGCCTTCGGCGAGGCGCTCCGGCCGGAGTTCCGGGAGTACGCGGCGGCCGTGATCGCGAACGCCCGGGCCATGGCGTCGGCCCTGAGCGAGCGCGGTCTCCCGATCGTCTCCGGCGGGACCGACAACCACCTGATGCTGGTCGATGTCGGCTCCCTCGGCTTGAGCGGCAAGCGCGCCGAAGCCCTCCTCGACGGCGTCGGCATCACCTGCAACAAAAACACGATCCCGGGCGACACGCGGCCGCCGACCCAGGCGAGCGGCATCCGGCTCGGCACGCCGGCGATGACCACCCGCGGCTTCGGGGTCGCGGAGGCGGCGCAGGTGGCCCGCCTGATCGCCGACGTCCTCCAGGCCCCCGAAGATCCGTCCCTGCATGGACGAGCGGCAGACGAGGTTCGCCACCTGACGAGCCGATTCCCGGTGCCCGGGGTACGGCCGGATCGGACGTAGGTCGGCGTCGTTCAGCACCGTCCCGTTGGCTGATGCCGATCTCCGTCCCGGCTGGAAAAGAGCGGCGTTCTTGCGCCCTCGTCTCGGAGCCGCACCGCTCCTGCGCTGGCTATTGAAGCAGCAGCTCGAAGCGGAGCTCGTCGCGCTCGTCGTCGGTCAATCGCCGCGTCACGAGATGGATTAGGCCGACCAAAAGGCGTCGTGTCGACTGGCTGAGGAGGGTGCCGGCGACCGCTCCCGTTACCCCGCCGACGGCCGTCCCGATGAGGAAGGGGCGAACCCGCGGGCCGCCGGACGGGCTCGGGAGCCGAACACCGATCCGGGGAACGCCGTTCCGAACCCTCGACGTGATGGTCGACGTCGTCGGCACCCCTTCGCCCTCCTGAGGACCACCCTGGTCTGGTGTGCCGGACGGCGCCGGGCGGACTACTGGATCGCCAGCAGCGTCTGCGCTTCCGACCACAGCTCTTCCAGTCGGTAGAACGACCGCTGCTCGACGTCCATGACATGGACGATGACGTCGCCGTAGTCGAGCAGGATCCAGCCGGCGGCGGCCGTCCCCTCGCTCCGTTCCGGACGGACCCCCGCTTCCGCCAGCTTTTCCAGGACCTCCCGGCCGATCGCCCGCAATTGCCGCTCGTTCTCGCCGGAGCAGAGGACGAAGAAGTCCGCCACCGGCGAGATCGCTCCGATGTCGAGCACGAGGGTGTCCGCCGCCGGCGTATCGCTGATCACGTCCGCGATCTGGAGGGCAAGGGTGCGACCGGGACCGCTCGAGGGGCGCGGCGGCGGCTGCTCTGCCAGCTCCTCGGGGATAGTGACGGGATCGATGGGAACGCTCCTTCGTCGACGGGGCAGTGAAGTTGGGCGGGAGTATAGGCCGGACGCCTTGGCTCGGCAAGGAGCGGAGGCGCACCACATGGCCGTCGGGTGGGCCCGGCAGGGATCGAACCTGCGACCCTGGGGTTATGAGCCCCGTGCTCTACCACTGAGCTACGGGCCCGCGCCCGACCATTCTAACGGACGCCGATCTGCCCGGGCGGGCGCGCGACTTGCGAGCGACGTGCTGCCGACCGCGATCGGTCGGCGCAGCGGGGCCGTGGCCCCGGTACCGCCGTACAGGGAGAGGGAACCGGCCGATGACGGAGACGGGCGACACCAGCGTTATGAAGGTCAACTCGAAATTCTCCCCGCGGGGGGAGATGGGGCAGAAGTACCTCGCTTCGGGCATCACCCTCGCCATGCGACTCTGGGACGAGGAGGAGCCGAGCGAGCCGAAGGAACCGACCAGCCGGGCCTACGAAACCGTCGGCTACGTGATCGCCGGCCGCGCCGAGCTCCACACCGAAGGCCAGATGGTGCTCCTCGAAGCGGGTGACTCGTGGAGCGTCCCCAAGGGAGCCTCCCATACCTACCGCATCCTGGAGCCATTCACCGCGGTCGAAGCAACCCACCCGCCCGCGCAGGTCCACGATCGGGACGAGGCCTAGCCAGCAATCCGGTCGATCGGCCGCCTCTCCTGCGAGGGCGTTGGCCCACGCAGATCCGATCCCGTCGGGGATTCGCCCCGGGCTGGGTTTAGCCTTGGGACGACGCCGAAGAGACGGGGGCCACGCGACGTTCAGCGACGCGAACCATCGAGACACGGATCAGCGGGAGGGGCGGGACCGCAACGGTCCCGCCCCTCCCGCTCGGCGGCATTTTGACCTATCCGTAGGGGAGCGGGAGACGGGACTCGAACCCGCGACAGCCTGCTTGGAAGGCCGGAGCGGCTTTGCGCTGTGGCGGGTGAGACGGTTTCCGCGGATTCATCGGCTTTTTTGGCCCTCCCCCTCCAACGTCGTTCGTCCAGTTATCGTGCCTTCTTCTTCCATCCAATGCCCGCCCGATCGCCGGTGAATCCGGTCCGGGGCGACGGCACCTCCCGTTGCCCAAGATCCGGGGCCCGCATCAGGCATCCCCCTCGCCCGCCAGCAGCCGGTCGAGCCATGCCTTCGGGATCGCCCACCGCGACCCGACCCGGATCGCCTTCAACTCGCCGCGCTGGAGCGCCAGCTTGACCGTCGTGTAGCTGACGCCCAGCCGCACCGCCGCCTCGCGCGCGGTGTAGACGCCCCGCTCGACGGGCGGCTCCACCCCGTTCAGCCGGTTCGCAACAACTCCCATAGGACCGTCCTCCGTCGATGCCGCCGGTATTCGGGGCCGGAGGCGCTGGTCGGGGCGGTTTCCGCGGGGGGATGCAATTGTCGCACCGCCGCCCGTCGAGCAGACCTGCACGGTCACCGCCGACTGCTGCCAGGACCCCGCCGACCCGCTGCTTTGCTTCCCCAGCGATGATGCTCCCCCGCCCGCGACGGGTTTCTGCGTTCGGCCGTAGTGGTCGGCGCGACGCCAGCGGCCGCGAAGCCCGGTGGATGACCCGGCTGCCCCGCTCGCGCATCATGGCAGCCGAGGGACAAGGACCCGCCGCTCCCGGCCGACGCCCGCGCGAACCAAGGCACCGTCGCGCCGGCACATCCCGCGCACCCACCCACCGTACTGTCCCGGCTGCCCGTGCCGTTCCCCAAGCTACACCCACGGGGCGTCGAGCCCGGCATCGTTAAAGATGTTTCTCATGCATAGGCGTATCCTGGCGGCCACGTCGCAGACGCGGACCGGCGTGCGGCCGGCGTCCGCCGCGCTCACCCCGGGAGGACCGACCATGGCAGCGCGCGTCCGATGGTTCATCCTGATGCTGGTCGCCGGCTTACCCCTCGCCCAAGCGGCGGCCCAGGAAGCCGCCCCCCCGGCCGCGACGGGTGCCGGCCCGACGACGATCGTCGGCACCGCCAGGGCCGCGAACTTCGCCATCGCCGAGATCTTCAAGGAGCCGGTGGTCGCGCTGGTCGACGCGACGCGGACGCTTCCGGCCGAGACGGGCACGTTCGTGCCCCCGGCCGGGCAGATCCTGGGGTTCGCGACCGCGCCGCTCTTCGCGCCGGGGGTCGCGGGGACCTACCAGATCAACCTGCCCGCCCAACCGACCGGCGCGACCTTGGACGCCGACCGCGACGGCGCGCCGGACGGGGGCGTCCAGGTCTTCTCGCTCCTGATCGCCGCCAACATCGTCGGCGATTCCTACCTGTTCCAGACCGAGCAATCGGGCTTGGGCTCCGTCCTGCGGGACCCGGCCACCGGGGAGATCACGCAGGGGTCGCTGCTGGTCCACGCGGCCGACGACCGGCGGTCCTTCCCGAGCGGGGCCGGCGCGGACGGGCGGTGGTTCTCGGGGGACGACCCGGCGGCGCCGCTCGCGCCGGGCTACTCCGTCGTCCGCCTCGGCGCCGACGGGACCGCGACGGTCGACCGCTCCCCCACCGCGACGATCGACACCGTCGAGCGGGCGGAGGCCGCCTCGCCCGACTACTCCGGGCAGGGGATCCTGGAGAGCTACGACTCGCTGATCGAGCGGCTGCGGCTGCGCTACTCCTTCACCGAGCTGCGCCAGCTCGACTGGGACCGGATCAAGGCCGAGTACCGGCCGCGGGTGCAGGAGGCGGACGCCGCCGGGGACGGGGCCGCCTACCTCGCGGCCCTCTTCGACCTGGCCGGGAGCGTCGAAGACACCCACGTCTCGGCGTCGGTGGTGCCGGGCGACCCCGCGGGCGCGGCCGCGGTGGCGGGGTTCGCGGCCGAGCGGTTGGCGACCGCGGCGGGCAACCTCGGGCTGGCCACGGCGGCGGTCTCCGATCCGGCGCGACCGAACGGCCCGACGAACCGGGTCGAGGTGGTCTCGGTCGGCGCCGGCAGCCCGGCGGAGGCGGCCGGGATCGTGCCCGGCACCGAGATCGTCAGCGTCGACGGGCAACCGACCGCCGAACGCCTCGACCAGGCCTCGATCTCGCTGTCCGGCGGCAAGGGCACGGCGGAGGGGCGGCTCGTCGACAAGGCCCAGAACCTCCTCCGCTTCCCGATCGGGACGGAAGTCGCCCTCGGCTACCGCCTGCCGGGCACGGCCGACGTCCGGACGACGACGTTCGCGGCCGGGGAGTACGCGACGGGCCAGGCCGACGTGGCCTTCGAGCCCGAGCACATCTCGTACACGATCGGCGGCGGCTACCTGGTGCTGCGGTGGGACGACTTCCTGACCGACACCTTGGCCAAGGTCGCCGTCATGGAGGAGGCGCTCGCGGAGCTGCAGTACTTCGCCAGCCAGGGCTACCCGCTCAGGGGGATCATCCTCGACCTGCGCGGCAACAGCGGCGGCTGGGAGGGGCTGTACATCATGATGGCGTCCTACTTCTTCGCGGCCGACGCCCCGCTGCGGTACCCCGTCTTCGACAACTACTCCTACAGCGACGCCGCCGGCGACTGGGTGCGGAGCTACAGCTCGCCCTTGGCCCTCAGCTCGCCGAAGCCCGAGCTCGCCTACACCGGGCAGCTCGGGGTCCTCATCGACGAGAACTGCGCCAGCTCCTGCGAGTTCTTCGCCCAGACGCTGCAGGCGGTGGGGCGGGCGCGGGTCCTGGGCCAGTACGCGTCGGCCGGCGCCGGCGCCAACATCGACCGGGTGCTGCTGCCCGGCGGCCTCCTCTTCCAGTACACGGTCGGGCGCTCGACCTACGCCGGGACGGGCGACTACAACCTCGAGGCCCGGGGGGTGACGCCGGACGTGCGGCTGCCGATCACCGCGGAGACGGAGTCGGCCAAGGCCGCCGGGGAGGACCCGGTGCTGGCCCTCGCCGCCGAGGCCCTCGCGGCCGAGCAGGCCGCGGCCGCAACCCCCGCGGCGACGCCGGCGGCCGCCACGCCGGCGCCCGCCACCCCAGCCGCCGCGACCCCGGCGGCCACCACACCGGTGGCCACTCCCACGGTCTGACCCACCCCACCGGACACCGGTCCGATCAGCGACGACGCCGACCCTCTCGTGGCCCGGGCTTGATTGCCCGGGCCACCGGCGTCAGCCGGGTCAACCGGTCGGTTCGGGAGCGGAACGGATCGCGGACGTGATTGATCCCGTCGTCGGCGCCACGCCGGGACCACGCCCCCAACCAGCCTCTCGCGGCCCGCGGTTGGCCGCAACCCGGGGCGTCGGTCGAAGGCGCCCGCGGCGCCACCGCCGCCGACCCACGGCGACCTCGGGCGGAGCTCGTGTTGCAGGCCGCCAGCCCCACCGTGTAGCCGGCATTTGACCGGCTGGCCTCCGACCCGCCGCTGGGCACCTCCGGCTTCGCCGCGCTCCACGTCTCATCTCCCGACATCCGGCTCGGGCTCGACGGCGGCCGCTCGCCGCCGCCGTTCGTCAGTTGGACACCGGTGACCCCAGCGGTGGTCGTCGCCGTCACCGAGATCGAGGCGAGCCGGCACCCGCCGGTCGACGCCTCCTACCAAGCCACGCCGGCCAGGTTCGCGACGCCGGTGAACGCCGGTACCCGCGCCGCGGTCGTCGTCCTGGCACTCGCCCACAGGGTGGCCGGGCTCCCCCGATCGGCGGTCAAGATCGTCCGCTGGCTGCTCCTGGCCCAAACCGTCCTCCTCGAGGACCGCGGGAGGCGCGCGGCGACCGAGCGAGCGATCATCGGGCGCCGCTGACGTACCGACGCCGCCGAGGTGGCCGTCGTGCTCCTCTCGGAGGTCCCGACGCCGCCGGTCGGCCCGGCCGCGCCGATCCTCGTCACCCCGCGGTCCTCGTCGCCAGCGCGCGGTCAGCGCCGCGATCGACGCGTTACTGTTCCCGGAGATCGGCATCGCGACGGAGCTCTGGCACCAGCGCCACCCCGGTCCGGCAGTTCCCAAGCCGCGCGGCCTCGCGCCCGCCGACCGGCTCGGGCGCGGCGTCGACCCAGAGGAGGTCCACGATGACGCTCGGCGAGGGCACTCAACGGCGACCAGCCCTGCCGGGGAAAGGCCCGACCCCCTTACCGCAGCGCCAACCCGTCCGCAGGCCCGCAGTCGTCCGCCGGGCGGCCCGCGCCCGACCCGTTCCCGGGATGCCGCCCGCGCCCACCCCCCCGCCGGCCCAGCCGCCCCCGACG
>CADCWL010000263.1 GCA_902806405.1 uncultured Thermomicrobiales bacterium
CGATCGACGTGCCGATCATGGGCGAGGAGGTCTCGCTGCAGAAGACGGTCCGGGTCGCGGAGGAGGTCGAGATCGGCAAGGAGGCGGTCCAGCGCACCGAGCAGGTCGCCGGCACCGTCCGCCGCGAGGAGGTAAGCATCGAGGAGGTATCCGACGCCGCGGCCCGTCGGCCGCGGAACCGGAAGTCCTGACGGCTCGGGCACCGCGATTTGGCGCGGGGCGGGCGCGACGCTCCGCTCGCCCCCAACAGGGAGGAGCGACACCCGATGGTCGATCAACTGCTCGGCGGTCTCTTCGGCGCCCAGGACGATGACGACGACGACCGCCGTCGCTCTCGGGCGCGCGATTTCGTTAACCGCTACGAGACGGGTCGCCCGGAAGAGGGGTACAGCGACGAGGAGGCATACCAGAACTTTCGCCAGGTCGCGGGGCGCCTCTCGCCACAGGAGTTTGAGGAGTCCGCGAGCGAGACATTCGGTCGCCTTTCACCCCAGGAGCGGCGGCAGCTGAAGCGGCAGATGCGGGAGCGGGGCGGCGGCCGGATTGACCTCCGGGACGATGACGACGACGACGACCCGCGCCAGCTGGCCCGGGCGGCTGCTCGGTACCGCGATCAGGACGAGGGCGGCCTCGCCTCGCTGTTCGGCTTCGGCGGCGGAGGCGGCGGCGACCTCCTCTCGTCGTCCCGCGGCGGCGGCGGCGGCATGCTCGATAACCCGCTCGCCAAAGTGGCGATGGGCGGCATCGCCGCGATGGCGATGAAGAAGATGATCAACCGCTAGCGACGAATCGTCCCGGGCTGGCCGCGGCCGCCCGGGGTGATCGGTAACGAAACGACCCGCGCGGTCATCTCCCCCAACGGCAGGAGTCGAGCCATCCCCCTACGCGGAGGGCGTCGCCTGCGGCGTTCCATCCGGCCGCTCGCGGACGACGGTGAAGTCGAGCAGGCCGTCGATCAGCCAGCGATCGCCCTCCTGGGCGAAGAAGAGCAGAAACGTCTCCTGTCCGCCCGGACGGGTGCCGGGGTCGGTGAAGACGAGGAAGGCAGCGCCGCGGCCGTCCTCCAGGACGGAGGTGTCGGTCAGCGCCACGAACTTGCGGAGCTGCTCGGTCGGCCGCGGCGTCGGATCGGCGTCCAGGTCCGCGCGCGCCTGCTCGGCCACCGCCGGGTCGGTCGGGGCGGGGCCAAAGACCGGGAGGATCGCCCGGTCGGTGAAGAGTGCTGCCTGCCGCAGCACGTCCTCCGCGTTCAGGCAGGCGAGGAGCTCCCGAGCCGTGGCGTCGAAGGCGTCGGTCTCCTCCTTGTTCGCTGGCCGGCCGAGCGGGATCGGGATCTCGATCGGCGCCGCCGCGTCGGTCTCCGTCGGCTCTTCGCCCAGTCCGAGCAGCGTCGCGACCTCGTCGGCGGACCGCGGCTCAATCCGGCACTCTTCCGGTTGGGGCACCCGTTCTTCGGTGGGCGACGTGTCGTCTTGGGCGACGAGCGCGCCGGGAACCATCGCCGCGGCGATGGCAACCGCCGCGAACGGGACCGAACGGTGGTGTTGGCGCCAACGCATAGAGCGTCCTCCTTTGCTCCGCTGCTCGACCAGGACGGCCACCCGATCCGGCGACCGCCGCGCTCCATGCTACACGACGCCGGGAGGCAGAGCCGGACGAGGTGGCTTCGATCTCCTCCTTTCCCGCCGTGGCGCACGTTCGACACGGTCGTTCGTGCGCCGCCCGGGCCGGGCCGGGCCGGTCCTGCTCGGCCCGGGCGGCAGGAGGAACGGAGGATAGCGTGGCGGATCGTTGCCCCTGGCCGGCCCGACGATGTCGACCAGGTGATCGGTCAAGCGCCCCGTCCGCGCGACGATCGGTCCCGGCACCCGCAATCGCTTCGCGGCGAGGTCGGGATCGCCCCCGACCAGGAAGCCCCCGGCGATGTGATCGCTTCCACCCCTCGCACCGTGGCACAGTTGATGACTGCAGGTGCCGAGCGCACACGCCTCCGGTTTCCGGTCAGCGATGCCGTCGGGCAGGAGTGTCTGCGTGACCCAGGCGGGTGACATCGAGGCGGAGGAGAACGGGGATGCGGACGGGACGCATCACCCGTTCTCCTCCGCCTCGCTTCTCAGTCGTGGGTGATCGCCAGGACGCGGTCGACCGCCGGTTCGGCGCTGGCGGCGGTGTCGAGGGGGAGCGAGCGCTGGGCGCCCTCGGGGAGGGTGGCGAGGGCGGCGCCCACGAAGTCGCGGAAGAGGGGGTGGGGGCGGGTCGGACGAGAGCGGAACTCCGGGTGGAACTGGACGCCGACAAAGAAGGGGTGGTCGCGCAGCTCCATGATCTCGGCGAGGTGGCCGTCGGGAGAGCAGCCGCTGACGACGAGGCCCGCCTCGGCCAGGCGGGGACGGTAGGCATTGCTCACCTCGAAGCGGTGACGGTGGCGCTCGTGGACCCGCGGCCCCTCGTAGGCGCGCTCGGCGACGGTGCCCGGCTCCAGGCGGCAGGGCCAGAGGCCGAGCCGCATCGTGCCGCCCATCTCCACCCCGTGCTGGTCCGCCATCAGGTCGATCACCGGGTGGGGGGTGGCGGGGTCGATCTCGGTCGAGTTGGCGCCCTCCAGCCCGCAGACGTGGCGGGCGACCTCGATCACCGCCATGTGGAGGCCGTAGCAGAGGCCCAGGTAGGGGATGCGGTGCTCGCGGGCGAAGCGGGCGGCGCGGATCTTCCCCTCCGTGCCGCGGGGGCCGAAGCCGCCGGGGACGACGACGCCGGAGACGCGGCGGAGCGCGCGGTCCAGCTCGTCCGGCGCGATCGTCTCCGCGTTGAGCCAGACGGGCTCGATCTCGACATCGTGGGCGAGGCCGGCGTGGACCAGCGATTCGGTGACGCTCATGTAGGCGTCTGGCAGCTCGACGTACTTGCCGACGATCGCGACGCGGATCGGGCGGCGGGGACGGCGCACGTCCGCCACCAACTCCCGCCAGAGGCCGAGGTCCGGGATGCCGGGGATTCCCAGCTCGCGCGCGATGAAGTCGCCGAGCCCCGACTCTTCCAGGATCAGCGGCACTTCGTAGATCGAGTCGGCGGTCGGCATCGAGATCACCGCTTCGCGCGCGACGTCGCAGAAGAGGGCAATCTTCTCCTTGGTCTCCTCGGGGATGGCACGATCGGCGCGGCAGACGATCACGTCGGGCTGGATGCCCAGCGAGCGGAGCTCGCGGACGCTCTGCTGGGTCGGCTTCGTCTTCAGCTCGCCGCCGGCCAGCTCGGGGATCAGGGTGACGTGGATGTAGAGGGCGTTGGCGCGGCCGACCTCGCGCCGCATCTGGCGGATCGCCTCGATGAAGGCCTGGCCCTCGATGTCGCCGACGGTACCGCCGACCTCGACGATGACGACGTCCGCCTCGTGCTGGCGGGAGGCGAGCCTGATCCGGTCCTTGATCTCGTTGGTGATGTGGGGGATGACCTGGATCGTGCCGCCGAGGTAGTCGCCGCGGCGCTCCTTGGCGATGACGGCGGAGTAGACCTGGCCCGTGGTCACATTAGAGGCGCGGGAGAGGTTCTCGTCGGTGAAGCGCTCGTAGTGGCCGAGGTCGAGGTCGGTCTCGGCGCCATCGTCGGTGACGAAAACCTCGCCGTGCTGGTAGGGCGACATCGTGCCGGGGTCGACGTTGAGGTACGGGTCGAGCTTCATGATCGAGACCGACGCCCCGCGGCTCTTGATCACCCGCCCGAGCGAGGCGGTCGTGATCCCCTTGCCGACCGACGAGACCACACCGCCGGTCACGAAGATGTACTTGGGCATCGGATCCTCCGGAGCTACGAGCTACGGGCCAGAGCCCGCCGCCGGCCGCCAGTTCCTTGTCGACCGTCGGTGCCGGGACGGTCATCTCCCACGTCTTCGACAGCCACGAGCTCAGAGCTCGTGGCTACTCGGGTGACAGAGCCACGAGGCGCATCGTCTCCCCGAGGTCGGTCTGGCGGAGGGCGAGCTTGTCCTCGAGGGGCGGGACTTCGACCCCGAGCGCCTTGCAGAAGGGCTCAAGAGCGCCGAGCGCCTTGTCCCCCTTGGGGGTGGCGTACTGCATCGGGATGACCAGCTTCGGCGCGAGCTGGGCGACGACCTCGGCCGCCTGGGCCGGCTCGATCACGCCGCCGCCGCCGGCGGGGACGAGGAGAACGTCGACATTAGCCATCACCTCGGCCTGATCCTCGGAGAGGGGATGGCCCAGGTCGCCGAGGTGGCAGATGACCAACCCTTCCAGCTCGATCAGGTAGACGGTGTTGCGGCCGCGCTCGGCGCCCGCGGCGGGGTCGTGGTAGGTGCGGATGCCGGTGACGAAGACGTCGTGGACCTCATACTCCCCGGGGCCGTTGATCAAGGCGAACTCCGGCTTGACGGCGTCGAGGTTGGCGTGGCCCGGGTGGTCGTGCGAGACGGTCACGATGTCGGCGGTCTGCTTCCCCATCGCGTAGCCGGTGTTGCGGCCGACGGGGTCGGTCAGGACCGTCGCCTCGCGGGCACGGACCCGGAAGCAGTTGTGCCCGAACCAGCGGAACTCGGCCATGCACGCCTCCACGCTCCGCCTGCCAGCCGCCGGGACCACCACCCGGCCGGCCAACGGCGCGACGACCGCCAGGACGCGGTCCGGCTCACCACGGGTAGGGCCCGGAGCGAGCACCGGGCCGGCGGGTAGAAGGGAGGCGTTGGGGAAGGGGCGGAGGTGCTGTTCGGTCCGATCGATGGCAGACGTCCGGGCTGCCCCGCTTGCCCGAGCGAGTGTACCACGGGGGCGGGGCCGTGGTAAGGGGGCGGCGACTGGTTTGCCGCGTACGTTCGCGGCGGTCGAGGGCGGACCAGCCTGTGACAGATGGGAAGGGACGGGGGCGCAGCGCAACCCGGCACCAGCGGTCGTGCACACCGAGCCGGTCCGACGACACCAGTTCGGGGGTTGAGCGAACGGATCGGTGACGCTATTGGGCGGCGTCGCCGGGATCGTCCGCGCCGGTCTCGTCGCCGTCGCCGAGGAGGCGATCGAGGGCGGGGCGGACGACGTCCCAACCGTAGCCGCGGCGGGCAAGGAAGGCGGCGAGGCGGCGGCGGACGACGACCGGCTCCTGGCCGGCGTAGGAGCGGAGTTTGGCGCGGGCCAGTTCCACGGCAGCGGCGGCCTCGTCCAATTCGGCGTCGTCGATCGTGGCGCGGGCGGTCTCGCGGTCGATCCCCTTGCGCTGGAGCTCCTGCTCCAGGAGGCGTCGGCCGCGGGGCTGGTGCGCTTCGCGGTTCTCCACCCAGCGGCGGGCGAAGTCGGCATCGTCGAGGTAGCGCCAGCCTTCGAGGCGGGCGACGGCGGCGTCGACCGCCTCCGGCGCATAGCCCTTCTGACGGAGGCGGTCGCGCACCTCCCGCTCGGAGCGGGGGCGGTAGGCGAGGAAGGCTAGGGCGGCGGTCGTCGCCTTGGCCGACTCGTCGGCGTCGCGGAGCGCCGTGACGCGGGCGGCGTCAAGAACGTCGCCGACGGCGAGGCCTTCGCGGAGGGCGACGTCCTGGTGGAGGCCGAAGGCGAAGGTGCCGTCGAGGAAGACGTTGAGGCGCTCGGCGTCGTGGGTCTGCGGCGAGAGCTTGGTTACGCGACCAGCGGTGGGGCCGCCCGCGGCGGGGCGGGCGCCCTCCCCGTCGGCGGGGATCGGCCGGCGGTTCAGTTGCGAAGCGCGGCGTGTCGGCACGGAAAAACCCTCACCCCCCCCTCCAAGGGAGAGGGGAGAACGTTCAATAGCGGCGTGCGTGCCTTCGCCGTCGGCGCGTTGCCGTGGCGGCCCCTGTGGTTCGAGAGCGGCTCCAGCAAGCTCGGCTTGGTCCCCGAGTAGCGCGCCACCGCCGGCAGGGATGCAGAGCCCCGGGCTGCGTTGAGGGAGACCGCTCACAGGGTCGGAACGGACGGAAGTGGCGGTCGTACTCGGCCCCCCGCCGGGGCTGCACGAAAGGGTGAGCGGCCGATGGGCGATGCTCATGGCTGACCCGGCGAGCGCGCCGGGCGTCGTGCCGGGTGCCGCCGGGACGGGGATGGGCCCCGGGATGACGGGAGGTTGCTCCCGGACGCGGTTCCGCGCTGCCCATGCCTCCAGCGGCCCCGGCTGTTTGGCTAGCGAACAAGTGTACTACCCCGGTTGGTGACGTCAAGGCAAGGTTCTGGGCGCGCAGGGCAGGGGGAAGGCGGGGCACTCACCCGCTCATCGGCGGGTGCAAGACCGCCGGGAGAACGGGGGCGACCCAACGATCGGCGTGCCGCCGAGGCTCATCCGATCGATGGGGCAAGCCCGCGCCCGACCGATGCCTGGACGGGGGGCCGTCCAGAACCGGGCCGACGGGGGCCACCACCCTGGCCAGGGTCGAGGGGTGTCCCGGCGCAGCGACCACGGCCGCGAGGACGACGACGGCGGAGCCAAGGGCGGGCACTGTGGCGTTGCCCGCGCTCTCGCCGAGCCGGAAACGGCCGTCCAGTTCGCCCGTAATGCGTCCGATCGGATTGCTGAGCACGAGCCGACCGAGCCGGCGGGGGGTGGGCAGGGGGCGCCGCGTCGCGGATCGTTCATCCTCTCGCCGCCCACAGGTTGATCACCCTGGGCAGACGCTAGGGTGCCCCCCGCCGATCATCCTGCGGGGGACGGAAGCCCCGGAGAGCGCACGGTCGTCGACCTTCCAGTCCATGGTGTTGACAACCTGTCACCACGGAATGATCGGTATGGATATCGCTCTGCCAACACGAAGACGAGTGACGATTACACTTGCCGCGTTCTGCGTTGGACGGCGCGGTCGTCCTCGGAACGGGAAGCCAAGGGGGAGCGGATGGACGGGGAACGGTTCGACGCGGTGGCGAAGGCCCTGGCACGTCCCGGCTCGCGACGACGGGTGTTGGGCGGTCTCGTCGGCGGCGGGGCCGCCGCGCTGGGCGGGCTGGGCGGGCCGGTGGACGTCGCGGCGAGGCGGTGGAGCGAGCGGCGGGTGATCCGCATCATCGAGAACGCAGCGGACCGCTACGGCCAGCCGAAGGCGGCGATGGTGCGGGTGGCGCGGTGCGAGTCCAACCTGGACCCGGAGGCGGTGAACCGGGCCGGGCCGTACTACGGATTGTTCCAGTTCTTGAAGAGCACCTGGAACACGACGCCGTACCGGAACGACGACATTTTCGACCCGCGGGCGAACGCCAGGGCCGCAGCCTGGATGTGGAAGCAGGGACGGCGGAACGAGTGGGCGTGCCAGTAGGGCGGTGACTGATCGGCCGCCGGCCATCGGCCGGTCGCCACCTACGCTCGGTTGCCACAGATCGGTCACCGACGCCGGGTTGTCAGCCGGGGCGCCCGGGCTGGCGACGGTGGGCCGGCGCCCCTGGTCCGGCGACCGGTCCGCGCGCAACGCGATCGTCCCTTGTCCCGAGGAACGACCGACCTGTCCCGGGAGGCATCGCGACCGAGCGATTTCGTGCTCCTCGGGACGACGGCGGGGGAACGATGGCGGGACGTCTGGGTCGAGAGAGATCGACGTCGAGCGGCGACGACCGGCCGCCGCCTCACACCCAGTGATTCCCGCCCGGGGCGCGAGGGCCGATCGCCGCCGGCAGATCGCCAACATCCGATCGCTCGCGGCCGAAACCGGTCACCCCATCGCTCCCAGCGCGGCCAGCATCGCCGCTCCCGTCTTGATGCCCGCGTAGAATCGCTCGACCTCGATGTTCTCGTTCGGGGCGTGGTTCGCCTCGTCGGGGTTCGCGTACGGGACACCGAAGGCGGGGACGCCGAGCAGTTTGGTCCAGACGTAGTCCGGCAGGCTGCCGCCGAGGGAGGGAACGAGCAGCGGCTCCGCCCCCTGCGCCGTGGCGATGGCGGCGCGTAGCGGGGCGACGTATGGGGAATCGAGCGGGGTCTTCGACGGCTCCATGCCGCTGCCGAAGTCGATCTCGACCTCCGGCGCGTGGCGCGCAACGTGGGCCGCAATCTTCCCCTGGACCTCTGCGACCGACTGCGCCTCGACGAGGCGAACGTCGCATTTGGCGACCGCCTCGTGGGGGAGGACGGTCTTGGACCCGGGGCCGCCGTAGCCGCCGTGGAGGCCGTTCAGGGTGAGGGTCGGCCAGAAGGCGAGGCGGTCGGCGTAGGGGCGCTCGGTCGGCTCGTCGAACCGCGCCAGACCGACCGAGCGCCGGACCGCGGCGTCGTCGACCGAGAGCTCGGCGAGCGCCGCATCCTCGGCGGGGGTTGGGGCTAACACGTTGTCATAAAAGCCGTCCACAGAGATCAGTCCCCGCTCGTCCTTCATGGTGGACAGCAGGTGGACGAGGGTCCAGAGCGGGTTCGGGGCGACGCCGCCCCAGTTGCCCGAGTGGAGGTCGCGCTCGGCGTGGCGGGCGCGCAACTCGAAGCTCACCACGCCGCGGACGCCGCAGACGAGCTGGGAGCGGCCGCTCTCGTGGACGGGGCCGTCGCTGGTGATCACGAGGTCGGCGGCGAGGGCGTCGCGCTGCTCCCGGACGGTCTCCGCCAGGTGGGGGGAACCGATCTCCTCTTCCCCTTCGAGGAGGACCTTGACGGAGCAGGGGAGGGCGCCGGCGACGGCGAGCAGCGACTCGATCGCGAGGAGCTGGGCGAAGTGCTGCCCCTTGTTGTCGCCGGCGCCGCGCGCGTAGAGGCGGCCGTCGCGGACCGTCGGCGCGAACGGCGGGGAGACCCAAGCCTCCAGGGGGTCCGGCGGCTGAACGTCGTAGTGGCCGTAGAGGAGGACGGTCGGGGCGCCCGGGGGGCCGGCGCGCTCGCCGAGCAGGACCGGCCAGCCGCCGCTCGGCAGGGCGCGGGTGGCAAGCCCGATCTGCTCCATGACGTCCCCGACGTAGGCGGCCGTCTCCCCGACGCCGACGCCCTCGGCGCTGATGCTGGGGTGGCGCAGGTAGTCGGCGAGGCGGTCGAGGAAGACCTGGCGGTGGGCGTCGACATGGGCGAAGACGGTCGGAAGGTCGATGGGGCGGGGAGCGGTATCGGGCACGGCGGCTGGTCCTCCAGGCGCGGTTCCGGGCGGCGAGGGGGCGAGCGCGGACGGGATTGGCCGCCGTCGTCGCGGCCGAGCACGGCCGGTGTCCCCCCGCGGGCCGTCGCGACGGAGCGGTTGGGGGCGGTCGCGCATCGTCTCCCATCCTCCCATAATGGGGCCATTGGCGGATCGGCGTCGCGGGGCGCGAGCGGGAGGGGACGGATGGCCACGGAGGTGACGGTTTCGCCGCTGGGGGATGGGATCTTTCTGGCGAGTCGAGCGTTGGACGGCGGCCCCGGCGTGCGGGCGGCGTTGCTGTTGGGCGGCGAGCGATCGGCGGTGGTCGACACGATGGCGCGGCCGGAGGACATGGCCCCGTTCGTCGAGCTGGCGGCGGCGCACGGCCGGCCGGTGACGGTGGTCAACACGCACGCCGACTGGGACCACGTCTGGGGCAACGCGGCCTTCCCCGGCGCCAAGGTTGTCGGCCACCGTCTCTGCCGGGAGCGGATGCAGGGCGCCGAGGCGCGGGAGCGGCTGGCACGGGAGCGGGAGGCACATCCGGAGGAGTACGCGAACGTGGCGCTGGTGCCGCCGGACAGCACCTTCGAGGCGGCGACGACGCTCCCCCTCGGCGGGTTGACGCTGGTGCTGCACCACATGCCCGGGCACACCGCCGACTGCCTGGTCGGCTACGTGCCGGAGCGGCACCTGCTGCTGGCGGGGGACTGCGCCGAGGACCCCTTCCCCCTGCTCGGCTCCGGCCCGCTCGGCTCCTGGGTACGGGATCTCCGCTCCTGGGACCGCCCGGACCTGAAGACCGTCGTTCCCTCGCATGGGGCGATCAGCGGGCCGGAGCTGCTGCGGGCGAACGCGGCGTACCTGGAGGGGCTGTCGAACGATTCACCCGTGCCGGAGGGGGTGCCGACCTTCTACGCCGAAGCTCACACCGCGAACGTGGCGGCGGCGCGGCGGCTGCGGGCAAAGTAGGCGCCCCGGGGGGGATCCGTGCGGCGGCGCCTGCTCCGGGCGGACCTCGCCGCCCCGGTCAGGCGATCGGGTGGCGCAGCAGGCGCTGCTCCACGAAGAAGCCGCCGAGCGGGATCGACGCCGCGGCGAGGACGGCGAGCGTCTGGCGCAGGCTCCAACGCCGCTCCGCGCGCACGGCGACGACGAGCAGGACGTAGGCGAGGAAGAGGACGCCGTGGAGCGGGCCGAGGAGCTCGACGCCGACCGGTTCGTCCAAACCGTACTTGACCGCCGTCGCCGCCAGCAGGAGCACGAACGAGACCGCCTCCGCCAGCGCCACGTACCGAAACACCCGGGTCAACGCGAATCCCCTTTCCTGCCGACCCTGACGACCGATCTTCATGCGAGCGTACGCGACGGCGCGGCATTCCGCCGTCGGGAAAACCCCGCGACCCCGTTTCGGGGAGAAGCCAGTGCGTTGCCGGCGCGTCTCCGGACCTCGATGAGTCGTGGGCGCCGCGGTTCGGAACGGGTGCGGATGGAGGGCGGGTGACGGAATCCGGACGGGTCTTCGACTCGCTGCACCGAGCGGAGCGGCCGAAGCCAGGGCCGCCTCGCAGTTGGTGGCTGCGTCCTCGATCTGGTCCTCGAAGTCGATGGTCTCTCAACCGGCACGGGCGGGCAACGCGCCAACCGGTGCGAGGTCCCGAAGCGCCCGTGCTCCTTCGGCCGCGGGCGCGGTGACGCTATCGGCCCCCTTTTTCTCCTCTCGCGGGAGCGGTTCGTCCTGCTCCGTCGCTCGCAGGGGAGTGACCCTTCATCCGCTCTCCCGAGATCCCGGTTGACCTCGCCCAAGGAGGGGAGCAGCGCATGGCTCGAACCTCCAGGCCAAGCGGAGAGAATCTGAGGGCGCGGTTTCCGTCTGGTATGATTCCGCGTTCGGATTCGACGGAGGGGATACGCATGGCGTCGGTTGCGTCGTTCGACATCGTGTCGGACTTTGACCTGCAAGAGCTGAAGAACGCGCTCGACCAGACGGAGCGGGACGTCCAGACCCGCTACGACCTGAAGGACACCAAGACCGAGATCGTGCTCGGCGACGACACGCTGACGATCACCACCGCCTCGGAGTACAGCGCCCAGGCGACCCGCGACATCCTGGAGTCGAAGCTGATCCGGCGCGGGCTCTCCCTCAAGATCCTCGACTACGGCGAGGAGGAGACGGCCTCCGGTGGCCGCGTCCGCCAGACCGTCAAATTGCAGCGCGGCATCCCGGACGACCTCGCCAAGCAGCTGACCAAGCGCATCCGTGACGAGTTCAAGAAGGTCACCCCCCAGATCCAGGGGAACGCGATCCGCGTCCAGGCCAAGAACAAGGACGACCTGCAGACCGTTATCCAGGCGCTCAAGGCCGATACGCTGCCGGTGGCGCTGCAGTTCGTGAACTACCGCTGACGGAGTCGCCAGTCGCCAGTAGTCAGAGGCGAGAGAAGGCACGCGACGATCGGCCCCGCAACGCTTCTCGCGTTCTCTGGCTACCGAATCCTTGCCTCTCCCCCCCCGTAAGGAGCCCCCCGTGATCGAAGCCCCGCCGGCGCCGGAGCGCGCGTTCCACATCGTGACCCTCGGCTGCTCCAAGAACCGGGTCGATTCGGACGGGATGGACCACCTCCTGCGGCGGCGGGGGATGGCGCCTACCGCGCGCCCCGAGGACGCCCACGTCCTGATCGTCAACACCTGCGGCTTCCTCGGGGCGGCGCGGGCGGAGTCGGTCGGGGCGATCGAGGAGTTGCTCGGTGGGCGGCGGGACGGCCAGGTCGTGATCGCGGCCGGGTGCATGCCGGCGCTCGGGAACTACGCCGACGACATCCCGTCCGGGGTCGACCGGGTGCTGACGACGCGGGAGTGGTACCGGATTGGGGACGTCGTCGGCGACCTGCTCGGGGAGGCGACGCCGCCGGAGGTCGCCGGCTGCGAGGGGATGCTGACGACCTTCGACCGGCGGCAGGCGGGTCCCTCGGCCTACGTCAAGGTGGCGGACGGCTGCGACCACAACTGCTCCTTCTGCACGATCCCGAGCATCAAGGGGCGGCAGGCCAGCAAGCGGCCGCTGCACGTGCTGCAGGAGGTCGTCGACCTCGTCGCGGGCGGCACCAAAGAGGTCGTCCTCGTCGCCCAGGACACGATTCGCTACGGCGCCGACCTTGGGATGAAGCACGGGCTGCCGCAGCTGCTGGAGTCGATCGCCGAGGGGGTGCCCGACCTGGCGTGGCTGCGGCTCCTCTACATCTACCCGAGCCCCCTGACGCTGCGGATGGTCGACACCATGGCGGCGCACGATGCGCTGCTGCCCTACCTCGACATGCCCATCCAGCACGCCGACCGCGAGGTGCTGCGGACGATGAACCGGCCGAGCGACGTCGAGATGACGCGGCGGCTGGTCGACCACGCCCGGGCGAAGCTGCCGGACGTCGCGATGCGGACGACCTTCATCGTCGGCTACCCCGGGGAGACGGACGCCCAGTTCCGGACGCTGCTCCGGTTCGTCGAGGAGATGGAGTTCGACCACGTCGGCGTCTTTCCCTACTCGCCGGAGCCGGGGACGAAGGCGGTCACGCTCGACCTGCCACCCGTGCCGGCGGCGGTCGCCGAGGAGCGGCGGGCGGCGATCATGGAAGCGCAGCAGGCGATCTCTTGGCGGAAGAACCGGGCGCTGGTCGGCTCCACGCTCCAGGTCCTGATCGAGGCCCAGGGGGAGGCGGAGGACGAGGCCGGCCAGACGGAGCCGATCTCGGTCGGCCGGGCGCGGCGGCACGCGCCGGAGGTGGACGGGCTCGTCTTTGTGCCGGGCGCCCTGCCGGTCGGCGCGCTGGTCGAGATGGAGGTCAGCGAGGCGGGTCCGTACGACCTGTGGGCGCAGCCGGCGGGCTCGTCGACGGAGCGCCGGGCGCGTCGGCCGTCGCTCGCTTCGGCGCGGGCAGCACGTCGTCGACGCGACGGAGCAGCTCGCTCTCCAAGGGTGACCCGACCGGAAAGACGCGGACAGGGTCGGCCGGTGCCGATGGCCACACCCGCTGGAACATGACCCACTGGTCCGGCAGGGCAGCGATGGCGCGCTCCAGGACGCGGACGGCGCGCTCCATCCCACGCGCCAGGTCGGCGTCGAGGTCGGCCGTCTTCTCGACCGCGAACGGCTCCTCGAAGGTGAGGGCGTAGCCGGTCTCGGTGCGCCGGGCGAACGTGCCGACGATCAGAGCGCCGGTGTCGCGGGCGATCCGGATCGGGCCGGGGGGGAGCGTCGTCGGCTTGCCGAAGAAGGTTACCGGGCGACCGTTCTGGAAGAAGTCGTAGTCGGCCACCAAGGCGGCGCACTCGCCGCGTCGTAGCGCCTGGATGACGCGGCGGATGCCGGAGGGAGTCGCCTCGACCATCACCGCCCCGTGCGACCGCCGCAGGAACGTCACCCCGTCGAAGACGAAACGGGAGGTGGTGCGACCGGTGACGGTCGTCAAGGGATAGCCCTTCATCGAGATCGCGTGCCCGACGCGGTCGAAGGCGCCGAGGTGAGCGGTCATCAGGATCACGCCCCGGCCGCGGGCGAGCGCCGCGTCCAGCACGTCCCAGCCGCCGGCGTCCCAGGTCAGGGAGTTGACGAAGTCCTGGCGCGGGGTGCGGGGCAGGCGGATCAGGTCCACGAAGTTGCGGGCGCTGACGCGGAAAACGCGGTGGGCGGCGGCCTCGACCGCGGCGGGCGAGGCGTCGGCGCCCATGGCGCGGCCAACGTTGTCCAGGACGTTCTCCCGGTAGGTGCGGGAGAGGCGGAAGAAGAGGTCGCCGCCGCGGTCGGCGACCCGGTTCCGGATCGGGGCCGCCATCACCGCGAAGAGCCAGGAGAAGGTGATCGCGATCGCGACGCTGAGGTGGTAGCGGAGCTCGCGGCGCTCTTCCAGCCGGAAGCGGTCGCCGCGCGGACGACGGTTGACCGCTTCCACGGCGGGCGGGGTTGGGGCATCGGGCGGAACCGAATGCGGCGGCACGGGCGGCTCCGTCCGACGCGGCGGGGCGACGGGGGGCGTGGTCGGGCTCATCCGCGGCGACCGCGGCC
>CADCWL010000264.1 GCA_902806405.1 uncultured Thermomicrobiales bacterium
TAACGGCCGTGCCGGAGGCGCCGCCTTACTCCTCGGCGCGTTGGAAGCGGGTCGACTCTGGGTCGTCGGCGTCGAAGCCGATGGCGTCGATCTCGGGCCAGAGGGCATCGGGGATCGGGTGGCGGAGGAGATCGAGGGTTTGCTGAAGACGTTCGGGCCGGCTCATGCCCACGATGGTTGACGTGACGCGGGGGTCGCGGGTCGAGAACTGGAGGGCGGCGGCGGCCAGGGGGACGGTGTGCCGGTCGCAGACGGCGGCGATGCGGCGGAGGCGGTCGAGGGTGGCAGGGGAGGCCTCCTGGTAGACGTAGCGGGCGCCGGCGTTCGGGCCTTTCGCGAGGAGGCCGCTGGCGTAGGGGGCGGCGTTGAGGATGGCGACGCCGCGCTCGACGGCGAGGTCGATGAGAGGACCCGCGGAGCGGTTGAGGAGGGTGTAGCGGTTGTGCGTGATGACGGCGGCGAAGAGACCGGTCTCGAGGTAGCGGATCTCCAGCGGGATCGGGCCGGCGGCGACGCCGAGGTGGGCGATCACGCCCTGCTCCTGGTAGGAGCGGAGCACGTCGACCGGGCCACCGGCGGCCATCGCTTGCTCGAAGGTGGTGTGCTCCGGGTCGTGGAGGTAAACGAGGGTGAGGCGGTCGACGCCGAGCAGCGAGAGGGAGCGCTCCAGGCGGCGCTTGACAGTCTCCCCGGAGAAATCGCTGGTCTTCGGGTCGCGGCCGGCCTTGGTCTGGAGGAGGGCGTCGGGGGGAAGGCCGCCGCGCTCCTTGAGGGCGAGGCCGACGCGGCGCTCGCTCTCGCCGTCGCCGTAGAGGGCGGCGGTGTCGATGAAAGGGATCGGGGAGTCGAGGACGGCACGGAGGGTGGCGAGGGCTTGGTCCTCGGGCACGCCGTGTCCGAAGGTCTCGGGCATGTCGCCGAGGGGGGCGCAGCCAAGCGCGATCGGGGGAACGGTGAGGCCGGTTTGACCGAATGGGCGGCGGGCAAGGGGGTCGGCAGCAATCGGGGTGGTCATGGCCAGCGGTCCTCCGAGGGTGGGCGGGCGAGACGGGCGAACGGGGCGCGATGGTAGCGGAGGCGGAGCCGGTTGGCGAGCGGTGGGAACGGGGACAGGCCGCCGGTGCGGAGCGGCGCCGGAGGGGTCGCCTGCCCGAGACGGCGCTCCCACCGGCGCGGGTTCGGGGGGCGACGGAGAGCGGGCGCCGGTGACGGAGACGACCGGGCCATCAGGGGATAGGGATGGGGATGGGGGAACGGCGATCCGCTCGCGGGCTCGTGCCGGACCGGAACGGCCAGACGTGGCCGGTGGCGCGGAGGGAGCCGCGGCGTTGCTGGGATGACGACGCCGGTCATGGAGCGTGCCGTCGTCGCCGACTCAGTGGCAGGAGATGGCGACGAGTTCGAGTGGGCTGTGTTCTCTTGGTGGCGGACGATGGATATCACGATGGCAGGCTGGGGGCGCGACCCGATTCGTCCCCCGGTGCGTCTCCGACAGAGGAGGGAACAGAGACGTCGGGTTCGGGCAGGCGGCGCGCCGCGGAGGGACGCACGGTGGTCGGGCACGGCGGGGTACGGCAAACGACTCGGCCCGAGCGGCGTAGCGGTCGTGTCACCCCGCTCCAATAACCCCGCGCTATGTGACGAAGACCGCCGACGGAGGGGGAACGCAACGAGTCGAAGACGGGGGGGCGCCCCCGGGGATGCTGAGGGGACGGGCTCGGGGTGACCCCGACGGAAGCTCCGAGGTCTTAGCGGACGCCCTTGCACGACGGAAGCGAAAAGGCGCTGAGCGGGCCCGCTGTCCCGTCGGCTGTGCCATTTGACGACTCTCTTCGATCTCCAGCTCTGATCCTTGAAGTGGTGTTCGACTGCGTCCAGCATCCGATGACATCGGCGATTGGTCCCGACGGCCCCGGTAACGCCGGTGACGGCGGAAAAGCGTCCGGCCTTCCGGTCTGGGCCGTCCCGCGCAGGGGCCAGGGGCGGGTGGTGAAGTGCTGCATAGCGGGGGGTGGCGGCGAGGGATAAACTGCCACGGGCATTTTCGCTTGAGCCGGGTTGGTGGAATTGGCAGACACGCCAGCCTTAGGAGCTGGTGGCCGCGAGGCCGTAAGGGTTCGAGTCCCTTACCCGGCACCCACCGTCCAAACGCAGGGGTTGTGTCCCGAGTGCCGCCTGCCAACGCGGGTTTCGAGATCACCGTCTCCGCCCTGGCAGCCCGGGTCCGGGCAATTTCGAAGCGAGAGGTCCCCAAAATCGCACCACCGGCACCGCCCGGTCGCGCCGTAGAAGGCGAGGTGCGATGGATAACTCGGCCGACGGTGCCGCCTCCCTTCCGCGCCACCCACTCTGCCGCGCCGCTCTGGGCAGGTGATCCGATTGCAAAAAACCGACGAACACCGAAAAAATCGGATCGACCGTTGGTGACTTGACTCGTTCCTGGCCACACGCGGTCGACGTGTATGATGTCGCCGGCCGGACGCTGCCACCGCGCCCGGTCGGGGAATGCCATTCCCGGCCGGCCTGTCTGTCCCGCGTAACCGTCCCGCTCCGTGCTGGTCGTGGTCGTGGTCGTGGTCGTTCTCGCGGCCCACGAGCCCGCCTTACGGCAAGCGACACCTGCCACCTTCCCAGCGACCGAGTGTTGGCCGGCCGGCCTCGGTCGGATAGGTGGTCCGGGTGTTCGGCGGTCGCCCACATGAGGTGCGGTCCCCGGTGCCCAAGCCCGTCATCGTGCGGGGTGCACCGGAGTGGGTGGGCACCAGTCGGGGTGGTGGCGGACCCACGACGCATCGTGTCGCCGCCGAGCGTCGGCTTTTCGAACCCGACACGAGAACCAGATCGTGGCAGGAGGCCTAGAGCGATGGCGGACACGCCCCGTGTTGTTGGCATCAACCGCACCCAGGATGCAGCGATCGCCGTCACACGCGGTGCCTCCGCCATCTACAGCGTCCAGAAGGAGCGTATCAGCCGCCGCAAGCACCACTGGGGCCGACTCGGAGACGTCACGGACCGCTATCTTCCGCAGATGCCGCTCCTCAGCGAGCCCGTCGATCTCGTGGTGGAGTGCTACTCGTCCGATACGGAGATCCAGAATCTCGGCGCCTACCACGACGAGCTGCGCCGGTCACTCACCCTCAAGCCCGACGCGGAGATCGTCCTCGTCTCCCACCATCTGGCGCATCTATACAGCGCCTTCTTCCCCTCGCCCTTCGACCTGGCCGCCGGACTGATCGTCGACGCCCAGGGTAGCCCGGCTCGGCAATTCACCGAGCAGGTCACCCTCCCGGCTGGTGCATCCGAGCTGATGGAGATCAGCTCGTTCTACTCCTGTGCGCGCTCGACCGGACGAGTCGAGTGCCACGCGAAGCAGTTGTGGGACGGCGACTGGTCACGGCCGGTCGGCCTGGGGTGTTTCTACTCCCTGCTGACCCGCATGTTCTGGCCCAGCGGCGAGGGGAACGAGGGCAAGGTCATGGGTCTGGCGCCCTTCGGCGACCCGGATGCGCACGGCCTGCCCGACCTCGATGTGCGGGAACACGAAGTCTTCATTCCGGACGCGTGGCTGGAAGCGTTCAAGGAGCGGGAGCGTTATCGGTTCTTCCTCGACGGCAGCGGCAGCTTCCAGGATTGCGCCAACTTCGCCGCGGCGGGCCAGCGCGCGTTCGAGAACGGGTTGCGACGGCTCGTGGAATGGCTGCACGCCCGAACCGGGGCGCCAAACCTCGTCTTCGCCGGCGGCACCGCGCTGAACTGCACGGCGAACGGCATGCTCATCCGCGAGTCGCCCTTCAGCGACGTCTTCATCCCCCCCAGCCCGCACGACGGCGGCACGGCCGTCGGCTGCGCCCTCTACGGCCTCATCGCCTGCTTGGGCCGGGAGAGCGCCTTCCGCTGGACCAACGATTTTCTGGGTCCCGAGCCGGATCTGGCCGAGATCGAAGCCGCCGTGAGCACCTTGCCAGACGACCTCGTCTCCGAACGCCCTGCCGACCTCGCCGCCGCCATGGTCGACCTGCTGGCGAGCGGTCGGGTGGTTGGCCTCCACCAGGGACGCAGCGAATCCGGCCCCCGTGCCCTCGGCAACCGCAGCATCATCGCCGACCCCGGGCGACCGGAGATGCAGGATTACATCAACTCCGAGGTCAAGGGCCGCGAGTGGTTCCGTCCGGTCGCGCCGCTCGTGCTCGCCGACCACGCCCAGCGAATCTTCGACGTGGATCGGCCCGCGCCCTTCATGCAGTACGCGGCGGGCGTCCATCCGGAGTACCGCGAGCGGTTGCCGGGGATCACGCACGTGGACGGCAGCGCGCGACTGCAGACCGTCGAGCCGGTCAATACCCCGTTCCTCCACACGCTGTTGACCGCGTGGTACGCGCGAACCGACTCGCCGGTGCTGATCAACACCTCGCTCAATGGCCCCGGCGATCCGCTGACCGAGACGCCCGAGCAGTCGATCAGGACGCTTCGGACAACGAACATGCACGCGTTGGCGCTGCCGCCCTACCTGATTCGCAAGCGCACGGAGCCGCCGGTGCCGGGCGAGGGGTGGCGCCGCCCGCAGCGTCCCGTTTAGCCACCGAGCCGGTCCAGGACGTTGCGCGTGATCTGCTCCACCACCGGTGAGCTACCGCCGCTGAGCACGCGGGCCCAGTCGGTGGTGGCGGCGTTGAAGACCGTACCCCCGCGGGTGAACAGGCCCATGGTCGCGGCCGAATTGCCAAAGCCCCAGCCGCTTGGTCGGGTGTCGCCGACGGCGAGGATCGTGAAATCGGCCGGGGTCCCGTCCTCACCGCTGGGCGTGGCGGCCCGGCCGGCCTCCAGGTCCACGCGGTCGAAGTGCGCCCCATCACACTCGTAGCCGACGATGTACTCTCCCGGCCCCCCGAAGACGTCGCCGTCGCCCACGCCGCTGCCCGAATACACCCAATGCTCCGCGTGCTGCACCCGATAGCCGACGGGGAGCGGGTGATCGTTCCGGTCCCGTTCGCCGCCGTTGCGGAAGCTGACCCCGATCATCGAGTTCTCCGGCCGCCCGACGTCGTGCCAGAACTCGGTTCGGCTGAAGGCGACATCACCTTCGAAGACGACACGCCACCAGCACGTGTTGCCACCGAAGAAGGCGACGTTGCCGCCGGCCGCGACGTGCCCCTCGACCGCCGCCCGCATGGCATCGCTCCAGTACTCGTCGTGGCCGGCGCTCACGAGCAGCCGATAGGGCGCGAGCAGTGCGGTGCCGTCCCGGTGCAGGTCCACGTCGGTGCAGTAGTCCACCGCGTAGCCTTCACGCTCCAGCCAGCCCACGAAGCGCGCGTCCCAGTGCACGAACGTCTGCCGCGGCGTCGGGTCAAACGGATCGAAGTTGGTGATGTCGTACGGGGTCGCGCCGGTGCCACCACCGGGGCGGTGGAGGCTGACCGCCGTCGGGAAAGGCTGCGGCACCTCGTGCGGACGCGGGACGTTGTAGAGGCACCAGTGCCCGCTCAGCGTCTCCCGGTCATACACCCCGTCGCCGCCCAGGTTGTACGCGTGGTAGGTCAGCAGCGGGAGTTTGTAGAGGATCCGGGCCGTCCTGTCCTGCGCCGAACGGACGACGAACAGTGCCTTGGCATCGCGTCCGTCCGGCGTGGTGCGATCGGGATGCGTCGCATCCCGGCCGGTGCCGTCGCCTTCCACGAACAGGGCCACGTAGATGCCCGACGTCCACTCCGACGGTATCGTGAAGGTGTAGGCCGGCCACGGCGCGAGCGGCTCTCCCCGCAGGCCCAGACCCGGAGCGCCCCAGTCCTGGAACGGCAGGTGCAGCGGTGCATCCTGTCCCGGCAGCCAGGACGTACGCCCGCGGAGCATCAGTTTCTCCCCGCAGCGGGAGAACTCGACGCGGAACTGCGGGGCATCGGTAGCCACCCGCAGCACCAGTCGGTCCCCCGTCCTGGGGCTCGGCTGCTCGGCGTAGCCCCTGATCACTCCGGTCCTCCCGCCCTGACCACGGCTGAGCGCGGCCGCGTGTGCTCCGGGTGGCGATTGCGTACGGAAGGGTCTGGCGGGAGAGTAGCCCCCATCGTTTCGCATCATCGCACACGCCCCAGGCGGGCACGGCGCGGCGGCGACCCTGGCCCGGGTCAGCGTGATGCCGACCCGGTCGCGCGTCTCGGCAAGATCGGAGCCGGAGCGGGAGGCAGTCAATGGTGAGGAGGGCGAGGCAGGTCTCCCGGTGCTCGTCGAACCGGACCGCGACGGCGCCGTGCAGTCCGGGGCAGAGCTGATCGTCCTCTCCTCCCGGATGCGCTCCCGGTAGCCCTGACCGTCGAAGCGTCGCCCGCCGTCGACCGGTGCGGACTTCGGCCCGGGGACCACCACCCCGCTCCCGCGCCGGCGCCCGGCGCCGACCGAGCGGCGTCGTCCCTGTCGCCGGCCGGCCGCCGAGGACGCAACTCCGGCCGCCCGCTGCCGGGTCGTTCGGCCGCCACCGGCCCCCGATGACCCCGAACAGGGTCACCTCGCGGCGCTCCTGGCCGGCAGCACGCAGCCGAAAGGCTCGCCGCGTCGAGCGCCATGCCGGCGGAGCTCGGTCGCGAAGCCGGCGCAGAGCGGCCCAGGGGCTGATCGTCACCCCCATCTCGGGTGTCCCCGCCGAGCGGGTGCGCCCGGACCCTTGTGCTGTCTAGAGAGCGGGGGCTCCACTCCGGCCTGCCCTTTGTTCAGTTGGCCCCCAAGACGGCCGGCACTCGGTCCCAGATCGTGGGCCGGTGCCATGGCCCAAAGCGCGACTGCACCGCCTTCCAGGGTACCTATCGCTCCTGCGGATCGCGCCCCCGGCCGCCGCTGGCGCGCTCCCAGAGGATGCCCTCGACCACCCTGCGGTCGTCGACCCACGGTCGATCGCGACCAGTTGGCGGCGCGAGGAGCGGACGATACCGATCCCACCGCGCGTCGGGCAGGGCGTGTCGTCTTGGTCGTCCGAGGATACGCCGGTTCGCCGACGAGCCCTGGGCTGCCGCCTGATCGCCTGCGCCCGAAGGCGCAACTCCTCGCGGCGCAGGCGAACGGCGCCAATACGTGGTAGTTGATCGGTGACGCTCCCGCCGCTGAACGTCGGGGGCTTGCCATCGGCGGGTTTGGGCAAGGGATTCGCGGACTCGGCGCCGCAGTCGTGGCGCTGACCGCGCCCGCGGCCGTCGCGCGGCACCGAGTTCCCCTGGTCGTCGACCACCACGGGGATTCCCGACGCCGGCTATGCCAAAAGAGTCGCGTGCAGACCTCTGGGGCGAGGACGTCGGTGCCGTTGGCACCCGCGGCGCCCCGCGAATCGGCTGAGCCCGCTGCGGACGGACCGGACGGCGCCCACATCAACCTCATGGCAAGATCACGGGGGCGGCGACCGAGCGCGGGTCGAGGGTTGCGAGCCGGGCGCGCAGGCTACGGAACGAGGAGGGGGACCGGTGCGAGGTTCGGGCAGCGGCGGGCCGATGGAGCCGCCGACGGGGGAGGTGTCGCGACGGAGGGTGATCGCTGCGCTCGCCGGCGGCATCGTTCCTGGTCTGGGTTGCGCCCCGTCCGCGGCGGCGGCGCGCGGCACCGCCGGCCGGGTCACGGGAAACTCGGCCTGGCGGCGGACGGGGGACACGACGCCGGAGGGGTTTCGTCGGGAGCTCGCGCGGCTCCGGTCGCCGATGCTCGACCAGGCGGAGGGGATCTACCGCCGGGTGGAGGGGCTCTCGCGCCTCTACCTCGCGATGTCGTTCGTGGAGAAGAAGCATGACACCTACACCGACACGATCCCGCAATCCTTCCGCAACGCGCTCGCGGTCAAGCGGGGCCGCGGCTCGGGGCGGTGGGAGCGGTACGGTTCGTACCGGGCGGGGGCGGCGGCGTGGGCCGATCTACTCCTCGACCCGCGGGGCCCGTACGCGGCGACGGTCACCCTTCGCGAACTTGTCGAGGTCTACGCCCCGGCGGTCGAGAACGATGTGGGTCGCTACGTGGCGGTGCTCACACGGGAGATGAACCGCTATCCACGGCTCCGGTCCGATTAGGCCGCGCGCGACGGCGGCGGCGGTTTGGGACGCCGCGCCCGGGGAGACGCGCGGCGCAATGGAACGGCCCGATCCTGGTCTGCTGTGCTCTGCGACCCAGGCCCGCCGCTTCTCTATGGAGCCGGACACCGTACGCCCCAGGGGGAATGCCCCTACCGGGTCCGAGCGGGAGGGGGGTGGGGCCGGCCGGGACGTGCCCCTCGGACTCGCCCACCCGGTCCACGGCCGCTGTCGCCGGATGGAGTGTCAAGGTGCACGGAGCGAAACGGGGGGTGGTCCATGATCATGGATGGGTGGTGGCGCCGCGCGAGCCGGTGGTCCTGCGTCCTCCCGGGGCTCGAAGCGGCGCCGGTGGCCGTGGCACGGGATCGACCGCGGGGCCGGAGGTGCGGGCTGTCGGCAGGTAGTGGTCCCTGAGCGTGAAGCTCCGTCGGAGATCGTCCGGTCGCCGACGGTGCGCGTCGTGTCCGACCCGCCGGCGGCGGGAAGCGGTCGGGACCGGCCCGGCGTGGCAAGGAGGGGTGGGATGCGGATCGTAACCGGCGGGATCGCGCAGGAGACGAACACGTTCCAGTGGCAGCCGACGACGCTCGCCGACTTCGAGCGGCTGGGCTTCGGCGGGGTGGCCCGGGGCGCAGAGATCCTGGCGTTGGAGGGGACGGGGACGGTCTACGGCGGCGCGGTGGCGGAGGCCCGTCGGCTGGGGGTCGAGTTGGTGCCCACCACCTACGGCGGAGTGATGCCGGGGGGGCGGGTGGCGCGGGCGGCGTACGACGCGCTGGCCGAGGAAATCCTGACGGGGGTCCGGGCGGCGTTGCCGGTCGACGGCGTCCTGCTGGTGCTCCACGGCGCCATGGCGCTGGCGGACGCGGACGACGCGGAAGGTCCGCTGCTGGCGGCGGTGCGGGAGATCGTGGGACCGGGGGTGCCGATCGTGGCACCGCTCGATCTGCACACGAACCTCTCGGACGAGATGGTGGCGGTTGCCGACGGGTTGGTCGGCTACAAGGAGTACCCGCACGTCGACATGCCGCAGACGGGCGCCGCGGCGCTACGGATGCTCGTCGCTACCATCCGCGGCGAGATCCGCCCGGCGATGGCGTTCGCGCGGCTCCCCTTGATCGTCCCGAACCAGGCGATGGTGACGACCTGGCAGTCGCCCCTCAAAGACGCGATCGACCGGGCGCGGGAGCTGGAGCGGGAGCCGGGCGTGGTGGCGGCGACGGTCCTCGGTGGCTTCCCGTTCGCGGACGTGCCATTCGCCGGGGTGTCGACGATCGTCGTCACCGACGGCGACACGGCCCTGGCTCGGCGCTCGGCGGACGAGCTGGCGGCGATCTGCTGGGCGCAGCGCGACGACTTCGCCGTGCGGCCGACGCCGATCGGGGAGGCGATCGCGGCGGCGATGGCGGCACCGGCGGGCAGCGTCCACGTGCTGGCGGACATCGCCGACTCCGGAGCGAGCGGCACGGCCGGGGACGGGACGGCGATCCTACGCGGGCTGATTGAAGCGGGAGCACGCTCGGCCGCGGTGGCGCAGATTATGGACGCCGAGGCGGTGGCCGCCTGCGCGGCGGCGGGGGTCGGGAGCGAAATCTCGCTGACCGTCGGCGGCAAGCACGACGGCCTGCACGGCCCGCCGCTGTCCGTGACCGGGCGGGTCCGCCTGATCCACGAGGGGAGCTTCCCACTCGCGGGCCCGATGGGCGCCGGCACGATGGCGAGCCGCGGCCGGACGGCGGTGCTGGAGATCGGCGGTCCCGGCGGCATCGAGCTGCAGCTGACCGAGCTGCGCGGCCACCCGCACGACCTGAACTACTTCCGCGCCTTCGGCATCGAGCCGACGGAGCGCCGCATCCTGGTCCTCAAGAGCGCGGCCCACTTCCGGGCCGCGTTCGAGCCGATTGCCACCCGGGTCGTAGAGGTCGACGCGCCGGGGATCAGCAGCCCGAAGCTGACGGGGTTCGCGTACGAGCGGCTCCGGCGCCCGATCTACCCGCTGGACGCGGAGGCATGGTGGGAGCGTGAGACCAAGCCGTGACTCCTCGACGAACGGAGGGAAGCATGGTCAGTCCGTAGCTGGAAGCTGCGGGCGCGGCATTGCATGTGACCTGGAACCACCGCCCGACCCACCGTTTATGCAAGTCCGGCCCGGCTTGGCGCCCTTTCGTCGGCGTCGCGGCGACCCTGGGCATCAGCGGTGGACGACCGGTACCCGAGGGACCGGAGGGGCCGGTCCACCCTACTCCGATCCGCCCACGCTTCCGGCCCCCGGCCGGTAGGTCCTGGCCCGTGGTCGAGCACCATCCGCTTGCTGGACGGCGCCCGAACGATTGGCGCGCCTCCGGTGGCACGGCTGGTGTGCCCGGAACATCGCGGTAGCCATCGTCCAAGCGAAGAACGGCCGGTCCGCAATTCCGTGCTAGTTGGGCGGAGCGGTTGCGCTCCATCCGCCTGGCGGGGTCATCGGTATTGATCACCGGGGTGTCAGGCCGGATCGACCGACGGCATCATGCTCCGCTCCAGCCCCGCCACCTTCGCCAGTCGTGGCCGGAACGGCTCCTCCTCGGCGAAGAGGCAGATCCGGAGGAGGACAAGAGCAAGCCGGGGCAGACGATATGGGCGCCGAAGCAGAAGACGTCGGCGTCGTCGTGCTCGACGGACCGGTGGGCGGAGTGCGCATCGTGGCAGCGGGCGGCACGGACGACGGGGAGTTTGTTGGCGGCGATGCAAGCGCCAACGCCGGTGCCGCTGAAGAGGAGGTCGCGGTCGGTGCGGCCCTCGGTGACGGCGGCACAGACGGGGCCGACGGTGTCGAGGAAGTCGCACGGGGTCGGGGGTGTGGACGCGGAGGTGCTCGACGGCGGGGCCCCGCCCCGCGAGGGCGTCCAGCAGGGCGGCACTGAGGACGTAACCGGCCTGGTCGCCGCCGGCCGCGTGTCGCATGAGGTTCCCCCACGCTCCGCACTCGCGGTCCACGGCGGGCCGGCACGGCGACGACCCCCAAAGCACACCAATCGGTCGCGAGGACGGGCCGTCCCGACGCGGGGCCGGTTCTGTCCGCGGATCAAGTTGGGGGAGGCATCGGACAGGGATTCGTCCCGGGTCCGTTGGCTCTCCGCGAGGGCGCGTCGGGACGCAGCGGACGGATCCGGCGACCACTCGCTTCGGGCCGACCGGCGAGCTCTCGGTTGCCGGCGCAGGCCCAGCGGCCCAACGCCGTCGGCCGGCCGCTCAGCCCTCGACGGGGCGACGGCGAGGCGGACCAAGGGCGTGTGGCACCTCCGCGCGGTAGCGCCGGTAACGGTCGCCGTAGGTGGCCAGCAAGCGTCGCTCTTCGTGCAGGGAGCCGAGGAGCATGTAGACGCCGGCCGCGACGCCGACGGTGGCCCACTTTTGCGTCATCGTCGGCGAGAGCCACCAGGCGAGCAGCGGGAAGTAGTTGTTCGGGTGCCTCGAGAGGCGGTAGGGGCCGGACCAGCCGAGCTCCTCGCCGGCCGGCAGCGGATGTTGGGCGACGACGCCCTCGCGCAGGGGGCGTCCAGCGACGAGGTCGAAGAGCTGGGGGAGGCCGAGGAAGCGGCGGGGGCCGACCGCCACGGCGACCCCCCCGACGCCGAGCAGCGCGAGCCACTGGCCCGCCTGCATCGCGCGTCGCGGCCGACCCGAGACGCGGTAGAGCGGGCGGTCCGGCAGGCGCAGGAGGTCGAGCCCGAGGAGACCGGTCGAGAGGGCGGCCTGCGCAACGTAGAGGACCCGCTCCGTGCCCGCGGCGCGGCGGTCGCCCAGTCGGGCGCCGACCGCCCGTCGTAGCGGCGATGCCGCGGCGGCACTGTGGAGCAGCGCAAACGCGGTCACCGCCAGCGCGGGGCGCAGCACGGCCGTCCGCGCCCCTGCCGACGCCGGGGAATGGACAGGATGCCGTTTGGTTGCCGACTTGCCGTGCATTGCCGTCCCTCCGGCGCCGCACGCGCAGGAACGGCGCCATCGTCGGGGTAGCTGCGGCCGAACGGTGCCGAACCGGACGACCGCGATGCACGCTCGCCAACGGGCATCGGCTGCTGGGAGCCGGGCGGTCGGCACGGCCGTCGAGGGCGACCCGAGCGGGGCAGGCAGGACCGTCGTTCACGAGGGGTGAGGCCGACCGGCACCGGCGGCGGCCGGTACCGCCGGCGGGCGGAGCGGGACCTGACCCCGCGAGTAGAGGAAGGGGCGATCGCGACCGATCCACTTGCCCACCAGTTCGGCCCCCGTCGGCGACTTTCTCCATTCCAGACGGGGCGGATCGCCTTGCAGCGCGAGGCGCCGGGCCGGTGCGGCAGGGAGGTGTTCGGGACTTGGAACCCGTACGACCGCGGGCATGGGCGGGTGCATGGTTCAAGGCTCCGTCGTGCGGCCCCGGTGCTGCGCCGGAGACGCCACGCGGGATCCGTGTAACCGGATCCAGGTGAAGAAGAAGAGGGCGCTCCGGTGCTCCTGAGCGGCACGCAGGAACCGCACGTCCGGGCACGGAAAGGGGCGGGACCGGCCGAGCCGTCTCCGCCCCTTCTGTTCGTCGCTCGGCGGCGTTAGCGCCGGGTGACGTCGGTGTCGACCGTGCGCTCGACGGTGGTGCGCGTGACCGGGATGTCCATCACCACCGGCGGCTGCGGGCGGCGCAGGAGACCGGCCAGGCCGCCGAGGCCAAGCAGGCCGAGGAGGCCCCAGTCGTCGAAACCCTCATCCTCGTCGGCGGCCTCCTCGACGGTGCCGGTTTGGACGTCGACCGCATCGTCGGTTGCCTCGGTGGCCGTCTGGGCTCCGACGTCGACGGCGGCCAGGCCGAGCAGGAGCGCCAGCGCGAGCGCGGCGGTGCGGAGCATCGTGGTCAGGGTGGTCGTCATAACGTTCCCTTCGTGGTCCCGGGACTGTGAAACGGGGGGCAACCGGTCGCGACCATCGCGACGAGGTGCCGTCCGTCGTCGCCTCGTTCAAGGCAGTCGCCGTGCCAGTCGGTAACGCAGGTATCCAGAGAGGCGCCAAGGAGCGGGCTGCCGCTCCTGGGGGGGCACGCGAAAGGGGCGAACGGTGCCGCCCCCCTCACGTGCCCGTGGTGTCCGTGCTCGAGTCTTAGCGGGTCGGCAGGTCCGTGTCGGTGACCTCCTCGGTGACCCGCACCTCCTCGCGGCGGACGGTGCCGGTCACCTGCTCGGTGCGCTGGACCGCCTCCTTGCCGATCTCGATCTCCTCGGCGACCCTCGTCGTCTTCTGGAGCTCGACGTCCTCGCCGACGATCGGGACGGAGATGGTGCCGCCCTGGAAGGCGCCGCTGGAGGCATCGACCGGCTGGTCGACCGCGCGCCGCTGGACGTGGACGCGCTCCTCGGTGACGGGAACGCTGAGAACCTGCTCCTCGGCGACGACGTCCTTCGTGATCTCCACCTCGCCGATCTCGCGCGCCTGCTTGGTGGCGGTGAGCTGTTCCTCGTGGATGGGGACGCTGATGGTGTCGTTGGCGTCGACGCGGTCGATGCCGGTCTGCTGGGAGCGGTTGGCGTTCGGGTTCGAGCTGGACATGAATCCCACCTTTCAATGGTCGTACCGTGCACGACCGGTTCCCCCCGGCTCTTCGCCGGGGGTAGTGGGCACAAAGCATGGGTCATGCCATCTGAAGAACCGGCCGCGGCGGGCTCCACGGCTCAACGCCATCGTGCCTGGCCGCGTCGCCGGTGCCGGAGAGGAATCGGCGACGGGGTAGTGCAGATGTCGGGAGAGGCTTCGGCCGTCGGAGGGGTGCCTGGTCCCCCTCCCGCGGCCGGCAGGAGGTTCGTTGGCGCTGGTAGAGGTTTGGGCTTGAACGGATGGAGCCGGGCCCGTCAGGAGCTTCGTAGGCGACGATGGAGCGGCCCAACCAACGCCCCCGACCGAGGCACCGGCCGTCACCCGAGCCGGCTAAAGCGACGGTCGCCTCGGCGCCCAGGGTGGCTCCGGAGGCGACGCGCGGCGGCGGC
>CADCWL010000265.1 GCA_902806405.1 uncultured Thermomicrobiales bacterium
CCGCGCTGCACGGTGACCGGGAGCCGCTGCACCCCGTTCCCCCCCATGCCCTGGCGGTTCCAGACGGCGTTCGGGTCGAGCGGCTGACTGTTCCCCGCCGCGTCGGTCGCCCTGGCGGCGAGCACGTAGTCTCCCACCTCGTCGACCTCCCACACGGCCCGCCACGGGGTCCAGGCGAAGGGAGCCGCCACCTCGCCCAACTTGGCCTCCCCCCATCTCGCCCCGCCATCGGTGCTCACCTCGACGCGGGCGATCGGCCCGGCGCCGGACCACGCCATACCCCGCAGCACGTGGCGGCCCGGCGCGACGAAGCGGTGGCGGGAGAGCAGGTCCGGGATGCCCGGCGGCTTGATCACGGCACGGACCCGCTTCCAGGTCACCGGCTCTCCCACGTCCTCCTCGGTCTCCTGGTAGCGGTAGACCTTCGCCTGCTGGACGCCCCGGAACGGCGCATCGAGCACCGTGATCGCGCGCAGCCACTTCACGCTCGCCATCCCGTACCAGGCCGGCACCACCAGCCGCAGCGGGAAGCCGTGCTGGGGGAGCAGCGGCTGGCCGTTCGCGGCCCAGGCCAGCATGACGCCGTCGCGCACCGCCTCCGACACCGGCAAGCTCCGCTCGAAGGCGTGCTCCACCCCGAGATCGACGCCGCTGTCCCAGCCGGTGAAGAGGATCTCCCGGGCGTTGTCGAGCAGGCCCGCCTCCTCCAGCAAGGGGCGCAGCGGCGTCCCCGTCCACTCGTACGTGCCGATCGCCTCGTGCGCCCACGGCACGTAGACCGGCCGCGGCGACATGGTCGAGCGGCCGGTGCCAGCGCACTCCATCGTGACCGCCCGCGTCAGGTTCGGCCGGGCCTTCAGCTCGCCGAGCGTCAGGGCCAATGGGGTGCGGACGCGTCCGCCGACCGAAAGGGAATAGTCGTCGGCGTCGAGGGCGGGGACGTCGAAGTGGATCAGGAGGTAGTGGGCTCCGAGTGGCGTCACCGGCTTGTCCAGGAACTCCTCCAGCATCCCGTAGTTCCGGAACGCCAGGGTCTTCTCCTGCGGGCTGAAAAACCCTGTCTTCTCCTCCGGCCGCGGGCGCCCGGGGGTCGGCTCGTCGGGGACGTGCTCGGCCAGCGCGGCCCGGACCCGTTCCCTGCCGAGAGCGACATCGGCCGCCGCGCCGGCGACCGTCGCGCCCAAGGCGGCGAAGGCGCGCCGCGTCAGGGCCGGCGCCGAGCCGCGATCGCTCCCCCGTCGCCCCTCTCGCCCGGGCATCGGTCGTGCTCGATTCATCGCTTCTCCACCTTCCCAGGCAGCACCGCCGCCAGCTCGCGCGGCCGGAACCCGAGCACCGTGCGGTCGCCGACGACGACCAACGGCGTCGCGAAGACCCCGGTCGCCGCCAAGTCCCGCGCTGCCTCCGGTCGTCCGTCACCTCCCGTTCGACGAACGTGGTGCCGCGTGTGGACAGCCAGGCACGGACGCGCCCGCTGTCGGCACAGCCGGCTTGGGTGTAGAGGATCACCGGGGACCCCGATGCCAACGTCTCCGTCCTTCCCCGCCGAGTCAACGTGCTACCCCTCCCACGGACCGGGGCCCCGTACCACTCTCCGGACCGGTGCGGAGGCTCGAAACCGGCGGGCCATCCGGCCGCGCGGGAGCGCTCCCAACGCCGACCGTGTGAATCGCGGTGAACGCACCGTCCCCAAGGGCAACACCGTAACAGGCACGACACTAATGCGCAATGTAGCTTTGGCTAAAGCACAGGTGGGCAAGAGCAGGGTGCCAAAGGATGCTCCCCGTCGGCCACCGATTGCCGCCCGACGCCGCTCCCGACGAGGCCCCGCTCGCAGGCGGGGCGCCTTGGGTTTCTGCCGCTACACACCGGGGGTGGAGGCCAGGAGCCGGCGGGCCGGCAGCGCGGTGCGGGCGGGCCACTCGGCCGCCGCAGACCCGACGCCTCGACCTCAACGTCGCTTCGTGAGCTCGACCCCGGCTCCGCCCACACCGCCGGGATCGGCGGGGGGCGGCACCGGGAGCGCCGGTCAAGCGCCGAGTCCGGCCGGGGCGGGAAACGGGCGCGCCCCCCCGCGGGCAAGACCGGAGGCGTTCAGCGTTCGGCTCAGCACGACGGCGATCAGCGCCCCGCCGCCGACCAGCGCGAGGCCGAGGGGCGTCGGCAGCGCGAGGCCGAGAAAGGTCCGCAGCGGCGGCACGACCAGCGTCCCGATCAGGAGGCCGGTCGAGGCGACCACGGCCCCGAGCACCGACCGGCTGGGGCCGCGCTCCGCCCAGCCGACGTCCAGCGTCTGGGCGAGCTGGGTGGCGACGATGCTCGCGAACGCGACCGTGCGGGCGGCGGGGAGACCGCCGGCGCGCAGAGTCAGCAGGTATGCGGCGAAGGACGGCGCCGCCGTCGCCGCGCCACGACGCAGGATCTCGTTGCGCAAGGGCGCGTCGAGAGCCGCCGTGCCCTCGCGGGCGAGGCCGGCCAGGTTGTGGTGCTCCGGCTGCTGCAGGGCGACGGCCAAGGCGGGCAGGACATCGGTGATCAGGTTCACCGTCAGGATTTGGCGCGAGGTCAAGGGAGACGCGAGCCCGACCACGCTCGCGCCGACCTGCAGGCCGAGCTCGCCCAGGTTGCCGCCCAACAGCAGGCCGAGGGCGCGACGGATGTTGCGCCAGAAGCTGCGCCCCTCGACGAAGGTCTCAACGAGGGTGGAGAAATCGTCGTCCGCCAGCACCACGTCCGCCGCCTGCCGCGCCACCTCGGTACCGCTCAGGCCCATCGCCACGCCGACGTCGGCGAGCCGCAGGGCCGGCGCGTCGTTGATGCCGTCGCCGGTCATGGCGACGGTGTGGCCGAGACGCTGCAGGCTCTCCACGATCCGCAGCTTGTCCAGCGGCGTCGCCCGGGCGACGATCGCGGCCCGTGCCAAGCGCCGGTCGAGCTCGGCATCGTCGAAGGCGGCGATCTCCGCGCCGGTGATGATCCCCTCGTCGGCGGTGGGCAGACCCGCCTCGCCGCCGATCGCCCGCGCCGTGGCGGGGTGGTCGCCGGTCAGCATGACGACCCGGATGCCCGCTTCGTGGCACCGGCGCACCGCCGCCGGCACCCCGGGCCGGAGCGGGTCGCTCAGCCCGAGGAACCCGAGGGCGACCAGCCCCCGCGGGTCGTCGACCGCGCCGTCCGGCGCCCCCTCGGCCACCATCAGCACGCGCAGGCCACGCTCCGAGAGCCGCTCCGCCCTCGCCAGCAGCTCGTCCCGTCCGGCCTGGTCGAGCACGACCCGCCCCCCCTCGCGGGACGCCCAGGCGCAGCGAGGCACGAGGGCTTCCGCCGCCCCCTCGACGCAGAGCCGCCCCTGGGCGAGGGCGGCGTGGAACGACCGCGCGGAGTCGAATGCCAACCGCCCTTCTCGCGGCAGGCGCAGCTCGCCGCTGAGGCCGGCCTCCTCGGCGGCCTGCGCGACCACTGCGTCGGTGCGGTCCGTGGCGGCATCGAGGGCGTCCGGGTGGGGACCGGCGAGGGCGGCGGTCAGGAGCACGCGACGCGGCCCCGCCGGCAGCGCGCCGGACAAGCCCTCCTCCCGGTCGAGATCGGTCACCAGGCGCAGCCTCAGCCTCCCCTCCGTCATGGTCCCGGTCTTGTCGGTGCAGGCCACGTCGACGCGGCCGAGGGCCTCCACCGCCGCCAGCCGGTGGACGAGGGCCTGGCGCCCGGCGAGGCGACGCCCGACCGCTGCCTCGCCGATCTTCGCCAGGAGCGGCAAACCCTCCGGGACGGCGGCGACGGCGATGCTCGCCCCCGCGGCCACCTGGCCCAGGAGCGTTCCCCCGCGGAGTGTCCCGGACGCCGCGACGATCCCCCCGCCGGCCGCGGCCAACGGGAGAACCTGCCGAAGCAGGCGGTTCAGCCGCAGCCCAAGGGGGCTCTGCCGGGTCTCCTCGACGGCGAGGGCCGCGGCCATCGCCCCGATGCGCGTGCCCTGGCCGACCGCCACCACCACGGCGCGCGCCGTGCCGGCGACGACGTCGCTCCCTTCGAGGACCACCCGGCTACCGTCGGTCGGGCCGTCGGGCGCCTTGGGCACCGGCACCGACTCGCCGCTGAGCGCGGCCTCGTCGACCTCGAGGCCCTGGGCCTCCAGCAGCCGGGCGTCGGCGCCAACCCGGTCGCCCGCCACCAGCAGGATGACGTCCCCGGGCACCAGCTCGTCCGCAGGCACGCCCGCGGCTACGCCGTCCCGGAGCGCGCGCGTGGTCACGGTCCCCATCCGGACCAGGGCCTCCGCGGCCTGGTTGGCCCGTGCCTCCTGCCAGGCGCCGGCGGCCGCGTTCGCCACGATCATCGCGCCGATCATGGCGACGTCCGCCGGCGCTCCCAAGACGAGCGAGAGTCCCGCGCCGGCGGCGAGGACGCCGGTCAGCGGGGAACGGATCTGGTCAAGGACCGCTGCCCACAACCGGTTTCGCTCGGGTACGGGGACGACGACGCGCCGACGTCGGGCTGCTTCGGCGCCGTCAAGGCCCTCATCGGTAGTGTCGAGAGCACGCAGCACGTCGGCCGTCTCCCGGCGTCCCCACCGCTCCGGTTGCGGATCCGTCAACCCGAGGGTGGCGGCCCGGGGTCGTGCCCCGCCCCGCAGCCGGACCCAGCTCAGACCGAGGGCCGCGAGCGCGGAGACCGTCGAGGCGTAGCCGGCGCGAGCGATCCCGGGACCGCCCGCGAGACCCCACACCGCGCCGAAGCCGTTTCCGATCGCCGAGAGTCCAACGGCGTCCCGGACCGACGCCTCCCGATGCGCGCCGGCGGCGACGATGGCGGCGATCGTGCCGAGATCGTGGGCCAGCAGGTCGGCTCGGGCGGGCAAGTGCCCGTTGCCCGGCTCGAGGCCGATCGCCAGGTCGCAGGCGGCGAACGCCGCGGCGGCGTCGGCGCTGTCGGAGGCGAAGGCGACGAGCCGGCCGCCGACCTGCCGCGCGCGCACGGCCGCCACCGGGTCGTCGCCGTCGACGACCGGGACATCCGCCCGCTCGGCAACCCCTCGGGCGGCGAGCGGATCACCGGCCGTCAGCAGTTCAAGCGCTACCCGGTGTCGGCGGCATGCCTGGATAAGCTCGCCAACGCCCTGGGCGAGGCGCGGCCGTAGGACTAGGAGGCCGAGCGGCCGCTGCGTGTCCTCCCTCCGGAGCAGGAGGAGACGATCGCCGCGATGGCGGAGGCGGACCGCCGCCGGAACAGGATCCCCGTCGGCGATCGGGCCGAGCGAGTAGCGCGCGCCCTCCACGGACGCGGTCGCCGTCCTGCCGTCGAAGGCCCCGTCGGTCGCCGCGAGGCTCCCGCCGATGGGGAAGGCGTTCCCCCACGGCGACCCCGCCGCCTCGGCGATGCCAATCGCCCGCTCGCGCACCTCGGCGCCGTCACCTGCCTCGGGCAAGGGCACGACCAAGGCAAGTTCAAACCCGTCGGTCAGCACCCGCGGCCCGTGGAGGAGGAGGACACCGGGGAGCCGGACGGGCCGGTCGGGCCGCGTGCCGACGACCGTCGCCCCCGCCCGAACCACCCGCGCCGCTGCCCCGGCGTCCGCCGCCTGCCTGCCGATCAGCGCGGGACGGGGATTCACTAGCAGCAGCGCCGCGAAGGTCCGGGAGGGCGATCGGGTGAGGACGGCGGTGGCCGCCATGTAGGCGAGCGAGAGCGGTCCCAGAGCCCGGACGTACCGGTCATGGACCGCCTCGGCTACGGGGTTGGGGCGGGGCCGCGACGTGAACGGTTCGCCGCCTTGCAGCTCGAGCACGAACGGCCCGCCGTAGAGCGGGGCGCCGGCGGGGATCCTGCTCCCAGGGGCGACCGCTACCGGGAGCCCGTCGGCGCCGGCGGCGGTGCCGACTCCGTCCCTGATCCTGGCCTCCAGCGGCGTCCGCTCGCCGGCCTCCAGGCGGAGGACCGCGCCCGGCTGCACCGACGCAGGGTCCCCGCCCCGTTCCTCGTAGCGGCACCACGCGGCCCGCTGGGCCCACGCCGCCGTGAACAGGCGGAGCGCCTCCAAGCCGACGAGCGCCAACCCCAGCGGGCTGCCGGCGAGCGTGAGGGCCACGACGCCCGCCACGCCAAACCCCGCATCGACCACCTCCGGCCCGACGAGCCGGCCCAGTCCGTCGCGCACGGCGGGAAACGCTTGCAAGAGGCCGATGGCGCCGGCGGCAACGGCTGGGGCGTCGGTGCCGCTGGGGACTCCCCCACCACTGACCAGCCGTCGCACGGCCAGGAGCCCGAGTCCGAGGGAAGCGCCGATGGCACGGCTCGCGCTCCGCACCAGGGGTCCCGACTCGAGCGGGTGGGCAGGCCGGTCTTCGCCGGCGAGCGCTGGGAGCTCCAGGAGCGCCACCTCTGCGATCAGATCGTCGAGCGCGACCTCCTGCTCGGCATACTCCACCAGCACCCGGCCGGTGATCCGGCTCGCGCTTGCCCGTCGCACGCCCGGTCGGCGCTCGAGGTGCTCCACGACCCGGAGGCCCAGTCCCGGGTCGCGGTCGAGGCCCCGGAGCGCGATCCGCGCCCGCAGGGCCGGTCCGTGACGTTCTCGCAGCGCCGGTGGTGGGGCCGGTTCTTGGACATCCTTGCCCGCAGCGGTCGTCGCGGGCTCGACCGCCTCCGCCGCGGCAAGGAGGGTCCGCTCGTTTGTCGCGTCGGGGTCGAAGCGGATCAGCACGTTACCGGTGAGGGGGTTACCCTGCGCGCTCCGGACGCCCGGCACCCGGCGCAGGTGGGCCTCGATATGGCGGTGCGGATGTCCGGACAAGCTCGGCAGGTGCAGGCGCACCCGGCCCGGCACGGAGTGGACGAGACGGGGTGGTTCGGCGGCGGCCGCGCTCATCGGGTCCCTTGGCTCCTTCCTGGAGATACGACGTGCAGTCGGTCACGCCCTTGGGCCCGCTCTTCTTCCACCCCTCTAGCGTGCAACATCGACGATCGGGTGGGAGCCGACGTGAACGCCGTCCGTAAAGCGGCCGTCATGGCAACGCGGGGATGCGAAGGGTGACCGAAGCCGGAGGCGCTCTCGGGGCCGGCCCGGCCTACGAAGGGTCCTGGCGGCGCATGCTCTGCGCTTCCGCCCACATGTCCTCGGCTTCCTCCCGCGCGAGGGCGGCAGCTCGCCGCACGCGTTGGCCCAAGAGGGACGCGAAGCGACCCACCCGCTCCCCCGCGCGGTCCAGCATCTCCTCGGCTCGCTCCGTAGCGGCGGAATCGGGACGCTCGTCGTGCGATTCGAGCATCACGCTACGCCCCCCGCGCCCTCCGCGTCGACCGTCGGTCGGGCGGCAGTCTCCGTCATCCCCGTGGTCACCGCCGCGGTCTCCTGGGCGCCGCGGGCCGCCCCGCGCGCGAAGGATCCGATCGCGTCGCCGGCCCGCAGGGCGCCCGCCAGGCCGTAGACCGCGCCGCGCCGCAACGCGCGACGGGCGCGGGGCGAGAAGACCACCGCCGTCGCCGCGACCGCGACCGCGACCTCTGACTCCAGGTACTCGTCGAGCGCCATTCCGCACCTCCGGTGTGAACTAAGGCAACTAGCACCGCATCTTAGCCCGTCCGATGGTCGTGCGAGAGGCCGTTATGGTCCCACCCCCCGATCAGCCACGCGGATGGCCGCCGCAAGTGCACGCCCGATGGCGTGCTCGGCTCCATCGACGCCGATCCGGATCGGTCCCTCAAACGGCAGCTTCTCGAGGACGGCGACGGCAACGCCGGGGTAGAGGCCGAGGGAACCGAGGTAGCGCAGCCGCTCCGGGTCGCGGTCGGACACCCGGGCGATGACCGCCCGCACGCCCGGCTCCAGTTTGAGCAGGGGCACGTCCTGGGCTTCCGGGATGGTTCCCTCCCAGCTCGGGATCGGATCGCCATGGGGGTCGCGCGTCGGGTGGCCGAGCGCCGCCTCCAACCGCGCCTCGAGCTTCGCCGAGACGTGGTGCTCCAGCCGATCGGCCTCGACGTGGGCCTCGTCCCACGGGAAGCCGAGCGCCTCCACCAGGTAGAGCTCCAGGAGACGGTGGTGGCGGACGATTTCGAGGGCGACCTGCTCCCCCGTGTCGGTCAACTCCACCCCCCGGTAGCGCTCGTGGTGCACCAGGCCGAGCCCGTGCAGGCGCTTGACCATGTTCGTCACGGACGGGGCCGAGACGCCGAGCTCCGCGGCGAGCGCCTGGGTCGTCACCGGGCCCGCCTCGTCCCGCAGGCGGTAGGCCGCCTTCAGGTAGTCCTCCATCGCCACCGTGACCCGGCCCAGCGCGTTCACCCCGCCACCAGGAGCTCGGTCAGGTACATCACCACCACCTCCGACAGCGTCGTCTTCATGGTCCCGCCCGCCGCTCCTCGGTCGATGATCGGCTGCGCGGCGGTGCCGACCCCTTACGGGGTGACGGTCAGCTCGATCACCGTGCCCAGATCCTCGTGGCCGGCCACCGGGCAGGAGACCTCGTAGGTGCCCGGTCGCAGGTCCACCGCCAGCGTCGACGTCTCGCCCGGCTTCAGGGTGGCCTCGATCTCCTCCTCGACGCCGTTCCCGTCGACCTCGAAGCGGTGCTCGGCCGCGCCGACGTTGCGGACCTCAAACGTCGTCGGCCCCGCCGGGAGCGAGTCCGGTATCTCGATCGCGAAATCGCTCAGTCCCACCGCGACGGGGGCGGCGCCGGTCGCGGGCGAGGCCGCCGCGGTCCCGGCCGCGGTCGATTCCGCGACGGCCGGGAGGCGCGCCTCCGAGCTGACGGCCTCCACGTCGCCGGCGTTGCGGACGACGTGGAGCACGCCCGTGTCGTAGAAGACCGAGTCCCCCTGGTTGAGGATGGCCTCGGCGCCGGGGCCGATCGTCTCCGTCGGCGCCGGGGCGCCGGCGGCGGTGGCGCCGGCCGTCGCCCGCGTGACGACGGCGGCGCCCTCCACGACCCTGAAGCCGATGGTGCCGGCCTCGGCGAAGTGCACGACCGGCCCCGAGTTGCGGTGGCCGGGGGCGGTCGTGGCCCCCGGCGCGAGGGTGCGGCGGGCGAGCACGAGCTCGAAGCCCGGCGTCTCGGCCGACTCGCCGCCGCCCAGGCGCTGCCGGGTGACGCCGACGGGCGTCGCTCCCCGGGCGTCGAGCTTCGCGGGCGCCACGCCCAGCAGCGAGCCGGCGGCGAAGCCCAGCGTCAGCGTTATCAGAATCGCCACGCGTCGCACCGAACTCTCCCCCTCACCGTCGCACCCCGACAGGCGGCACTCATGCCGCCACCAGGAGGCCGGTCAGGTACATCACCGCCACCCCGGCCGTCACCCCGCCGAAGACGGTCCAGGTCATCGCCGGCTCGCCGGCCTTGGCCTGGCTGCGGACGATGAGGCGGCCGACCTCGTAGACCACCTGGAGGATGGCGCCGATGCCGACGGCGAAGAAAACCGTCGTCCAGAAGGGCGAGTAGGTGAACGCCCCGATCCAGGTGCCCAGGATGGCCGGGATCCCGGCGACGGCCGCCAGCGCCGCGAAGTGGACCAGGCGGGGCCGCTCCCCCACGACCGGCGCCGCGATGCCGACGCCCTCGGTCACGTTGTGCAGCGTGAAGCCGAGGATCAGGAAGACCCCGAGCGCGACCTCGCCGAGGGCGAAGGCGGCGCCGATGGCGAGCCCCTCGCCCAGGTTGTGGAGGCCGATGCCGCTGGCCATCCGGTAGGCGAGCGCCAGCCCGGCTGATTCCCCAGTCCGACCGCGCAACGAGTTCCCAATGACCACCAGCAGCGCCACTGTCAGCAGCGCCAGGAGCGGCACCAGGACCGGGGCGTCGAGGAACCCCGCCACCCCCAGGGCCATCTCCTGCGCCTCGCCCCACATGTCGACGGCGAGGAAGGCGAGCAGGCCGACGGTGAGCGCGAGGACGAAGTTCATCCCGCGGCGCCCGAGGCGGCGCATCGACGGGTACCAGAGCAGGCCGAGCGCGACCGGCACGACGCCGACGTAGAGCCCGACCAGGCCGAACCGGAGCACGCTCTCGCGGTCGGCGCGCGGGCTCTCCATCGCGACCGGGATCTCCGCCTCGAAGAGGACGCCGCTCTCGCTCAACAGGGCGATCGCGTGGGCCTCGTCCTGGACCCAGGGGTAGGGGATGGAGACGGTCGCCGAGTCCCGCGGCTCCAGGGTGCGGCCCGGGACGATCTCGTGCTGCCAGTAGGCGTCGTCGACGAGCACCTGGGCGATGGTGATCGGGTCGGGGCCGTCGTTGATCACCTCCAGCTCGACCTGCCCCGGTCCGGGGAGCCGCACCTGCTGGACGTTGAGGGTTTCGATGGGGGGCACGGTGCGCTCGCCGAGACCGGCGTCGGTGGCGACGATCAGGGCCAGCACGCCCGCCAAGAGGGCGAGCGGCAGGAGCGCGAGCAGGAGCGCCTTGGCGGAGAAGCCGGCGCGTTCGCCTTGCTCGGAGCGGGGACGTGGGGTTGCGGTCGTCTGCGCCATCGGGTTCCTCTCTCTCTGAGGCGTGGGTTCGCTAGCGGACGTCGAACACCCCCATCCACCCCAGCTCGGCGAACTCCGAGACGTGGGCGTGGAACATGTAGAGCCCCGGCTCGTGGTCCTTGTAGCTGAACTCCAGGATGCCCCGCTGCCCCTGCACCTGCGAGATCGTGTCGACGGTGCGCAGCGTCGGCTCGAGCGTGGTGCCGGTGTCGTAATAGTCGAAGAAGTTGGCGTGGAGGTGGAAGGAGTTGACCAGGTCGAACTCGACGAGGTTGGACAGGTAGACGCGCACCGGGCGGGCGCGGTCGACCGGGATCGGGTGCTTCATGTAGTGGAAGGCCACGGTGTTGACGGCGTAGACCTCGTTCCCGGCGTCGAAGGTGGTGTCGAAGGCGTTCATCACCATGACGAACTCCTGCCACTCGGCCGACTCGGGGTGGTCCGGGTGGCGCCGCTTGGCCGCATCGCCGTGCCGCTTCGGGTCGGGGTTGACGATGTAGCTGCCGTAGAGCCCCTTGTGGATGTGGCGCTTGAGGGGGGTCGAGTGGCAGTGGTAGAGGTGGGAGCCGAACGGCTTGGCCTCGAACTCGTAGACGTGGCGCTCGCCCGGCTCGATGTCGCTGCGGCCGATGCCGGTCACGCCGTCGTGGAAGGCGCTGTGGATGCCGTGGAAGTGCATCGTGTGGGGGTGGGCGGAGCCGTTGCCGAAGTGGACGCGCAGGCGCTCCCCCTCGTTGGCGCGCAGCGTCGGGCCCGGGACCTGGCCGTTGAAGGTCCAGGCCGGGAAGAAGACGCCGGGCGCGATCTCGATCTCCCGGTCGATGGCATTGACCTCGAACTCCCGGACGACCGTGCCGTCGGCCATCGTGGTCGCCTCGCCGTAGTCGAAGGCGCTCACCAGGACTGAGGGGTCGAAGCCCATCCGCGCGACGTCGACGTCGCCGAGGGTGGCGCTGAGGCTGTGCCCGGCGTGCTCTTCGGGCTGCGCCAGCTCGGGGGCAGATCCGCCGGCGGGCGGCGTCGTCTCGTGGCCGGGATGGTCGGCGGCGGTGCCTCCCGGCGGCAGCAGCAGCGGCAGGCCGGCCGCGGCGCCGACGAGGGCGCCACCGCTCGCGCCCACCCGCAGGAGGGCGCGGCGATCCAAGCGATCCACGGTTGAATCCTTTCTGTTTTCCACGGACCGACGTGATGTTCGCCAATAAAATATTTCTAACATGCATCACACTAATAGTCAAATTAGCGTATGCTAAATTCGAACTACCACCCCTGCAATCAAAACGCCGGGGGCATCGTCAAGGGCAACGTTCTTTCTGCAAGGGTCGCTCCACATCCGACGGAGTGACCAGTCTCGCGGCCATCATCCTTCTCGCGGACACGCCGACGGCGGACACGCCGACGCCGGTGACCGGGAGGATCATCCAGGCGTACACGCCCGGATCGGCAGGACAACCTCCGCCCGCTCACGGACAGGGCGGCCCAGTCCCGATTGGACCAGAGGCTTGCTGACGGTCGTGCTCGCGGCGCCAAGGAGTACCAGACCGGCCACGCCGTCGACGTTGGCGGGCAATGGCATCGCGCGGGCCTTGAGTCTTTGGCGTCCCAGAGGACGAGGATGCCGATGGTCGCGGTGGCTCGGCAAGGGCGGAAGGAGGCCGGCGGCCCGTTCCCGACGGAGATGCTGGCGGTCAGCAACACGGGGGGAATCGCGAATCGCCCCTACGAGGCGGCGTGCCGCTCGCCGTTTCGTCCACCAGCCGCGCCGCGTTGAACGTTTCCAAACCAGGATGGCGCCCAACCCCTGCCCGCGCATCGGCTCGCCGTGCCCCGGCTGACCCCAGCGTAAGCACAAGGGTCGCGAAAGTGGGTCGCGCAATGGACGTTGGCTTAGGCGCAGCAGGTAGGGTCGTTCGCCCTGGAGATACTGGAGCCGACGACGACCTCCTTCTATACGAGCCGCGCAGACGCCATGTCGCGGGAAGAGGCGGTCGAGACGCATGGCCGGCTCCCCACCCCGGAGTTGGCGCATGCCTGCTCGCGTAGTCGCGGGCCGCGCTGGCCGTCGGATTGCAAGGTAGTCGCGTCGCAAAAGGAGGGAGATCCCATGCGCGTGCTCATCACCGGGGCGTCGGGCACCCTTGGCCGGGCGCTGGCGCCGATGCTCGCCGAGGCCGGGCACGAGCCGGTGCTTTTCGATATCCGGCCACTGGAGACCCGGCACCGGTTCGTGGCGGGCGACGTCCGACGGCTCGAGGACGTCCGGCGGGCGGTCGCGGGGACGGGGTTCGTCGTCCACACCGCCGCCATCCACGGCATCCACCTGAAGGACCACACGCCCCAACAGTTCCACGACCTGAACCTGACCGGGACGTTCAATACCTGGGAGGCTGCCGCCGGGGCCGGTGTCGAGGGCTTAGTGTTCAGCAGCACGATGGGCGTCTACGGGGCGAGTCGCACGCTGCAGGGCGATGGTGCCGTTGCCGTCCTTCGCGAGGACACCCCGCTGCTCCCAAACGACGTCTATGGGTACACGAAGGTCGCAGGCGAGGAGATGTGCAGATACCACGGCCGGAAGCACGGCATTCCGAGCGTCGCCCTTCGCTACGGGATGTTCGTCCCCGAGCCGTTCTTCCGCGAGGGCATCCGGTTGCTGTACGGGGGCGTGGACGCGCTCGATGTCGCGCGCTCGGTCATGGCGGCGATGGACGCGCTGCTTGCCGGCACGATCCGGTGGGGGGCGTTCAACATTGAATCGCCCCTCCCATTCGCGGAGGCGGACGGTCCTGGGCTTCGACGCGATCCTATAAGGGTGGTCGACGCGTACTACCCCGGCGCCGGCGACCTGCTGCGCGGATGCGGCGTCGAGCAGCTGGCGCCGATCACGGAGTACTTCCCAATGCAGCGCGCGGAAGCGGAGCTGGGCTTCCGACCCGAGCGCGACTTCGGGGGGTGGCTGGAGGAGCTGAGGGCTCGACCCGAGGAGAGAGCCGAGACAAGCCCTCCCTGGCCGTAAGAACGGCGGCGCGACACCGGGAGCGGGCACCACGACGAGGGCAACCCGGGGCGTCGGACCAAGCGGGAGTTGGTGGCGCGGGAGAGGGCGAGGAGGAGGTCGGCGCGGCGGCCGACGCCGACGGTGCTCGGCTCGACGATGGCGACGACGCCGCCGGCGCGGGCGCGCTCGATCTCGGGGACCATCGGGCGGAGGACGGCGGCGGGGTCCGCCCGGGCGTAGCCGGGCCGGTCCTCGGTGCGGAGGTCGACGAAGAGGTGCTCGTGGGGGAGGATCGGGCCGGGGCCGAGGTCGGCCAGGGTCTTGGGGCCGAGGGTGGTGACGAGGTGGGGCACGGGGGCCTCCGGTGTCCGGGGTACGACGGGCAGGGGGGGTAGTGGGGTCGACCGGCGGCGGGCGGGGGATCGCGGGGGCCGTCGGCGGTCGGCGTCGCCCGGCCCCGTGTCCTGTCGACGAGACCGGCGGCGTGTTCGCCCTCGGCTCTTCAAGCGGGCGAGGGAGGCACTTTGCGGTCGGGGCGCCGCCTGCCGCGCC
>CADCWL010000266.1 GCA_902806405.1 uncultured Thermomicrobiales bacterium
GTATCGTGCTCGACCACGATCTGGTGTTGAAGAGCGACGAGCTCTACCTGGTCGGCGACAGCCAGAGCGACGGCAGCGGGGAGGCGGCAACCGGGCTCTACCTCCGCGACACGCGCTTCCTGAGCCGGTTTCGTCTCAGCCTCGACGGCGAACCGCTCGAACGCCTCTCGGCGCGGGTGCTGAACCCGGCGCGGGCGGCCGTCACGGAGACCAATGTCCCGCGGGCCGGCGCCGACCCTCCCGGACCGCCGCCGCACTCGATCGCGGTCGAGCAGCACGTCGAGCTGGACGACGCGGTCCGCGTCCGGTTTGCGCTCCGCAACCACGGGGTCGCGCCCATGGCCGCCACCTTCGCGATTGAGGTAGCGGCCGACTTCCGCGACCTGTTCGACATCCGCGGCTTCCCCCGTGCCCGGCGCGGCGATCTCCGTTCCCCTCGAGCGCGGCCGGACGGCGTCACGCTCGCCTACGTCGGTCTCGACGGCCTCCGTGCCGAGACCGAGATCGCCTTCGACCGAGAAGCCGCGATCGCCGTGATCGGGGGCGACGAGGGCGCCGTGGCCGAGCAGGCCGTTCTCCTGCCGGCTTTGGACGGGGTCGCGCCGCGCCAGCGGCCTCCGATCCCACCCGGCGCGGTCGCCTCCTTCGCGATCGACCTGCCCCCCGGCGCGGACTGGTCACTCTCCGTCACCATCACGCCCCGACCCGCAAGTGGCGCGCCGATCTCTGTCCGGCCGACGCTTGCCGACGGCGCGCCCCTGCGACAGGCGACCGTGACCACCGACAACGCCGCCTTCGATCGTTTCCTCGCCAGATGCGACAGCGACCTCGCGTCACTCCAGACGTCGTTCCCGGAAGGGTCGCTCCCTGCCGCCGGCATCCCCTGGTTCGTCGCCCCCTTCGGCCGCGACAGCCTGATCGTCGGCCTCCAAACCTTCCATGCCGCCCCGGAGCGGGCGGCGACCACGCTCCGCGTCCTGGCCGCCCTCCAGGGAACGGAGATTGACGAGGAGCGCGACGAGGAGCCGGGCAAGATTCTTCACGAGATGCGCTACGGCGAGATGGCCCGCCGACGCGAGGTGCCGCATACGCCCTACTTTGGCAGCGTCGACTCGACCCCCTTGTTCGTCCTCCTCTTTGCCGAGACGGTCGCCTGGAGCGGTGATGAGCGGCTCTACGGCGACCTACTTCCCCACGTGCGTCGCGCCCTCGACTGGATCGAACGCTTCGGCGACGTCGACGGCGACGGTCTCGTCGAGTACCGCGCGGTGCCGGGGCGCTCCGGCCATATCCTCCACCAGGGGTGGAAAGACAGCCACGACTCGCTGCACCACCCGGACGGTCGACCAGCCACCGGCCGCATCGCTCTGGTCGAGGTTCAGGGCTACGTCTACGCGGCGTACCGGCGGCTGGCGGCGGTCGTCGCCGAGCGCGGCGACGCGGCCTGGGCCGCCGCCCTCGGTCAGCGGGCCGACCGGATCGGTCGCGAGGTCGAGGTTGCTTACTGGATGCCGGGGGAGGGCTACTACGCCCAGGCGCTAGACGGTGATAAAGCGGCGGTCCTCGCCGTCAGCTCGAACCCCGGCCACCTCCTCTTCTGCGGGCTGCCCTCGCCGGAGCGAGCGGCGGCGGTCGCCGCCCGAATCGGCCGGCCGGATCTCGACTCGGGCTGGGGGGTGCGGACGTTAAGCGCCGGCATGACAACGTACAACCCCATGAGCTATCACAACGGCTCGGTCTGGCCCCACGACAACGCTTTGATGGCGGCGGGACTGCGCCGCTACGGGTACCATCGGCAGGCGGATCGGATCGCCGCCGCGCTCGCCGCCGCCGCCGCAGCGGACCCTCAGACGCGACTTCCCGAGCTCTATTGCGGCTTCCCCCGCGCCGCGGAGGAGGCGGGTGACGCGCCGGTCGGGTACCCGGTGAGCTGCAGCCCGCAGGCGTGGGCGTCCGGCGTCGGTCCCCATTTGACGCGGTCCATGCTCGGCCTGCACTTCGACGAGGCGGCGGCCCGGCTCGTGGTATCCCCTTCCTTTCCGCCCTGGATCGGGACGCTCGCGATCGACCAACTGGTGGTCCGGGGGGAACGCGTGCGGGTCGGCGTACGCCGCGAGGGAGCCGGCTACGCGGTCGAAGCGAGCGATGGGGTCGAGATTGCCGTGGGCCCACCGTCCGAGACGCCAGGAGAGCTCGCACTGTGACGCCCGAGCGGGACCGAGAACCGGGTTGGACGCCCGTGCGCTCGGCAGGGGGGCGCTCCTTTCGGACGGGCCGAGCCATGGCCTGCATTCCCGCTCGGGAGCGGAACGGATGCGCGACGGGCACGTGGCTGCTTCGCGGACGCCCCGGATTGGACCATAGGATCGCGCAACACCCCTCGGTGTCGATCGACGACCGCCGACTTCCTGGACGAACGCCTCAATCGGCGCGCCGGCCACCGCAGTGGTCCCCGATGCTGGCCCGATGAGCACCGAAGGAGGAGTGGACACGCGGGCACAGACTGGCCGTGGCGCCAACGGCTCCGACCGGGACATCGGCGGCCGATCCGAGAAGGAGAGCGGGGCGTGGCTCTCGATCCACGCGGCTTGCGCCTATCTTGGGGTCGACCAGTCCACCCTCCGCCGGTGGAGCGACGCAGGCAGGGTGCCGGTCTTCCGGACGCCCGGCGGGCACCGACGGTACGCCGAGAACGATCTCCGTGCCCTCGTCGGCGGCGGGCCACCTCGCGAGCAGCGATCCCGGGTCAGCAACCAGGCGCTCACCGATCGCTCGCTCTCGGCGTACGAGGACGCATTCCTCCGCGGGGCCCGAGAGCGGCGCTGGTACCGCGCTTACGGAACGACGACCCAGGAGGAGCACCGCCGCCTCGGCCGCCGGTTGGTCGATCTCGCCATCCGGTATGCCTCCCTGGCTCCCTCCGCGGGAGACCGGGAGTCGTTGCTGGGTGAGGGGCGTCAGATCGGCGAACACTACGGGCGGGCGGGGGCCGCTGCCGGGCTGTCGGCGAGTGAGACGGTCGAGGCGTTCCTCTACTTCCGGCACCCGGTGGTGCAGACGATGACGAGGGTGGTGGAGGAGGAGGAACTCGCTACCGGCCGCGCCGTCCGGCTGTTCGTGGAGACGGCCGGTTTCATGGATCAGGTCCTCGTCGCCACCATCGCGGCCCACGAGGCGACGACGACCGGTTCGATTGGCGAGGCGCAAACGGTCCGCGGTGCTCCCACCGACGCGGCGTCCTCTCGTCGAGGGCCGGTAGGCTGAGGCTCCGCCCGTCAGCCGAAACTGTGGCAGGGCAGGTTGGCAACGACCGTGCAGGCGAGCGATTGATCTGCCGATTGGTCCCGCCGCGTACCATCGGTTAGAGTCGGAGCCGCGAGCGGCCCCCGCCCTCACGCCGGTTTGGCCGAACGTCATAGCCTGTCGCGTCCCGCCCGACGCGGGACGGACACTCGCGTGTTGTTCCGGCACCGAGTCGAGCTTCAGAAAGGCAACCCGATGTCGCGCTCCTTCTCGCGGTCGACGCGCCTTGACGATTTGTCCGCGTCGCCGCTTCGGGCTCGGCACGAACGGGCCGGCGGGCGCGCGGGCGCGCTCGCGGCGTTGGCGATGTTGGCGTTGCAGCTCCTCTGGCGTCTGGCGTGGTCGTCGAGCGGCGTCCAAGCCTTTCCCGAACTCGTCGTTGGGGCCATCTCCCGCTTGACCCCGCTCGGCCTCTTCGGCCTCGCCACCGAAACGTTCGGCAGCCTGGCCCAGAATACCCTCTTCGTCGCGGTTCTCGTTGGCATCATCGCGGTCGGGCACGAAGCGGGTGCCGCCGCCGGGCGCCTCGTCGCCTCCGGCAGAACGGGTGCGGGCCACACCGGCCGACTCTCGGCCGGCCTGATCGTGGCAACGGTCCTCTGGCTGTTCTCCGTCCTCGTCATCCTCCCGGTCGCCAACCTCGGTGTCCTCGCCCGAGACAGTCGCCACGCGACCGAGATCCTTGTCCAACTCGGCGTGACGATGGCCCTCTTCGCCCTGGCGTGGGCGGCGTTGTCGTCGCCCACGGGCCCGGCCGGGGACGGGCGAGCGGCGACGGTGAACCGGCGCTCGTTCGTGGAACGGGCCGCCTGGGGCGGGGGTACCCTCGCCTTGCTGCTCGGCGTCGGCGGGATGGGTTGGCGCTTGATGCGGCCGGGCGTCAAGGGGGACCCGGCGGCCGCGGAACGGGCGACGCGGCAGATCCTGGCCAACGCCGAAGCCCGCGGCGCGGCACCCGCGGCCGTCGCCGCCCCGACGTCGGCCGCGGTCCCCCGGCTCGACGGCGAGAACAACGTGGCGGCGGCGGCAGACCCGGAGGCGACGGACGCAACGTCGCCTGGAGCCAGCAGCTCGAGCTTCGCGGCGCTCGAGGCGAGCAATGGTCTGACCCCGCTCCTGACGACCGTTCCGGACTTCTACCACGTCTCCAAGAACATCTCCGATCCGACCGTCGACGGCGAGGGGTGGTCGCTGCGGATCGATGGGCTCGTCGATCGGCCGCTGGCGATCGGCTACGAGGAGCTGGTGTCCCGGGCCACGACCCGGAAGATCACGACGCTCTGCTGCATCTCGAACGAGTTGAACGGTGACCTGATCGGTACGGCGGAATGGCAAGGGATCCCGCTCCGCGACCTCCTGGCCCAGGCTGGCGTTCAGGACGGCACGGTCGACCTCAAGCTCTCTTGCACGGACCAGTACGAGGACTCAATCACGCTGGAGCGGGCACTGGACCCGGACACCCTCGTCGTCGTCGGCATGAACGGCGAGCCGCTGCCGCCCGATCACGGCTACCCGGCGCGGCTGATCGTTCCCGGCATCTATGGCATGAAGAACGTCAAGTGGCTGGAGCGGATCGAGCTGGTCGCCGAGGACTTCCTGGGCTACTGGCAGACGCGGGGTTGGAGCGATCCGGCGCCGTACCAGATTTGGGCGCGGATCGACGTGCCGGGCGGCGACGGGGAGGTCGCGCCGGGCGAGGCGGTCGTGGCCGGCGTCGCCTCGGCGGGCGACCGGGGTGTGAGCCGGGTGGAGGTGAGCGTCGACGACGGCCAGACCTGGGCGGACGCGGAGCTGGAACCGGCCCTCAATCCGCCCTTCACCTGGATCCGCTGGAAATCTCCGTTCGCAGCGGCCGGCGAGGAGCATCGGATCGTGGTTCGGGTCACGGACGGGGAGGGGACCGTGGCGCCCGAGGAGCGCCAACCGCCGTTGCCCGACGGCGCGACGGGTTGGCCATCCCGTACCGTGGAGATTCGCTCCTGAGAACGGGTGATGAAGCCGTGCCGTGCCGTCGCCCCGCAATGCGGACGAGCGAGAGCCGACCCCACGAAGCCCCTCCACCTGACGAGTATGGGAACCTCTCGATTCTGGAAGGGATGACGAATAAACCGTGCTCCCGTTCGGACTCCGCCATCACCGACCGTCCTGGGCGCCGCGTTGCTCCCAGGACCGTTACCGAAAAACGCGGGTCTGACGATGTGCCGTGGTGTGTTGGGAGGGTAATTTTCCCGACACGACCTCCAAGTATCCCTACGTTGTTCTGGCCGATTCGGCAACGCTTCCCGTCTTTGCCGTGCCCCTCCCAATCGTACTATCGGAGTGTCTTTTCGCCGGGCAATGACGCTCGGCGTAGTGCCGACCTTCCCGGAACGACGGGAGGGCGGCCCGAGCTCCGGCGCCGGCACGAGAAGGCGACGGAGGGGAGAGAGCACCGATGCGCGATTCCGCTCACGTCACCGTTGCGCCCGCCCGTGAGCCGGCCGCCGCGATTGCGGCCGCTCCTGCCGTTCACCCGGGATGGCTCGCGGCGGAGCCTGTTATTGCCACGACCGTGCCGGTGGAGGACGCGGAAGGAGCCCGCTTCGCCGCCTTCATGCAGCTTTTGAAGACGGCGGGCGCACTGGATCGAGCCGCCACCGATGCCCTTGCCGACCTCGACCTGACCGCGGGCGCGTTCGCGGCGCTGCTTGAGCTCGGTGTCGTCGGCGACGCCGGCGTTGCCCCGTCGGAGCTGGCTCGGCGACTGGCGGTGGCCCGCCGCACCGCCACCCTCTATGTCGACATCCTCGCCCGCCAGGGCTGGGCAGAGCGGCGGGCCCATCCCGCCGATCGGCGGATGGTCCTCGCCACGCTGACGCCGGTCGGTCGGCGGCTACTCGACGAGCTCGGCGGAGCGTACAAGCGGCGTCTGGCGTCGCTGGTGGGGGACCTCAGTCCGATCCAGGCCGAGCGCTTGCGCCAGCTTCTGGCATTGATCTGCACCGATCCCGGTCTCCGGGCGGCAGACTTCTAGGCGGTTCCCGCACCGTGGAACGAATCGTGGGCCCAGGTCGGAGGACGGCAACCGCGCCGTCCTCCGATCTCGTTATCCTGGACGCGGACCGCCCGTCAGAACCCGCCGGAAGAGCAGAAGGCTGCGGCCCCCGGCCGTCACGTCCTTCCCCCCCGCGAACCCCCGGTGGTCGCCGTTGTCGGGATCGACGGTGTCGACGAGGAGGGACCAGGCGGGCCTGCCGGGACCGGCCAATGGGGGGAGCAGGAATGTACGCTCCTCCGATCCGGGGTTGAGCAGCATCAGCAACGTATCTCCAGTGATGCGTTGGCCGCGCGGGTCCCGCTCGCCGATCGCGTCGCCGGACAACAGCATGGCGAAGCCACCGAGGCCGGCGTCGTGCCAGTCGGCCTCGGTCATCTCCCGACCGTCCGGTCGGAACCAGCTCACGTCCTTGACCGATGACCCTCGTATGCGCCGGCCCTCCAGGAACCGGCGTCGGCGCAGGGTCGGTTGCTCCCGGCGGATCGCCATGAGGCGGCGTGTGAACGCGAGCAAGGCCCGGTCGGCGTCGTCGAGCTTCCAGGTGAGCCAGCCGATCTCGTTGTCCTGGCAGTAGGCGTTATTGTTGCCGCGCTGGGTCCGGCCCATCTCGTCGCCGGCCAAGAGCATCGGCACTCCCTGCGAGAGGAGAAGCGTTGCCAGCAGGTTCCGCTTCTGGCGGGCGCGAGTGGCGGCGATGTCCCGATCCGCGGTTGGCCCTTCCACCCCATGGTTTGCCGAGCGGTTGTCGTCGCTGCCGTCCCGGTTTCCCTCGCCGTTGGCGTCGTTGTGTTTGCGCTCGTAGGAGACGAGGTCCTCGAGGGTGAAGCCGTCGTGGCAGGTGACGAAGTTCACGCTCGCGAAGGGACGGCGGCCGTCGTCCTGGTAAAGGTCGCTCGATCCGGTCAGTCGGTACCCCATCTCGGCCACGGGTCGTCGGTCCCCACGCCAAAACGAGCGGACCGCGTCCCGGTACTTGCCGTTCCACTCGGTCCAGAGGACGGGAAAATTGCCGACCTGGTAGCCGCCTTCGCCGATGTCCCACGGCTCCGCAATCAGCTTGACCCGCGACAGGACGGGGTCCTGGTGGATGATGTCGAAAAAGGCCGACAGGCGATCGACTGCGAAGTGCTCCCTGGCGAGGGCGGAGGCAAGGTCGAAGCGGAAGCCGTCGACGCGCATCTCCAGCACCCAGTAGCGCAATGAGTCCATGATCAGTTGCAGCACCTGCGGGTGCTGAGCGTTCAGCGTATTGCCGGTTCCGGTGAAGTCGATGTGATAACGCGGTTGATTTGAAATCAGTCGGTAGTAGGCCAAGTTGTCGAGGCCGCGAAACGAGAGGGTAGGGCCGAGGTGGTTCCCCTCGGCGGTGTGGTTGTAGACAACATCGAGGATCACCTCGATCCCGGCGGCGTGGAGCGCCTTGACCATCTCCTTGAACTCGGCGACCTGCTCGCCGTTCGTTCCGCTGCTCGCGTAGCGGCCTTCGGGGGCGAAGTAACCGACGGTGCTGTACCCCCAGTAGTTCCGTAAGCCGCGACCTACCAGGAACGCGTCGTCGACGAAGGCATGGACCGGCAGCAGTTCGACCGCTGTGACACCCAGGCGCTGCAGATGGTCGAGCGCCGCGGGGTGGGCAAGTCCGGCGTAGGTCCCGCGTAGCGGCTCCGGCACGTCCGGGTGGCAGCGGGTAAAACCCTTGACGTGGAGCTCGTAGATGACGGAGTCGGGCCAGGGGACCGCCGGGGGGCGGTCGTCGCCCCAATCGAAAGCGTCGTCGACGACCACCGAGCGCGGCACATGCGGTGCGTCGTCTCGGGCATCGCGCAGGAGATCGGCGCGCTTGTCTCCGGGACGGTACCCGTGGACGGGGCCGGACCAGTCGACGTTCCCGGCCAGGGCGCGGGCATAGGGGTCGAGCAGTAGCTTCGCTGGATTAAAGCGGAGGCCGGCTTCCGGCCGGTAAGGCCCCTTGGCTCGGTAGCCGTAGACCTGGCCCGAACCGACGCCGGGCAGGTATGCGTGCCAGACGTGGGCAGTCTGCTCCGCGAGGGGCACACGCGCCTGCTCCCGATGAGCATCGGCGCTATCGAAAAGGCAGAGGTCGACCCCCGTGGCGGTCTCCGAGAAGACCGCGAAGTTCGTACCGGTGCCATCCCAGGTCGAGCCAAGCGGCGACGGGAGGCCCGGCCATGCCTGCGGACGTCCCTTAATCTCACCACGCTGGCCGGCCACGCGCCCTCCCGCTCCTCGTTCGGCCGTCAATTCCGCCGCCGCCGAAGCGTCCGTCCGGTGTGCAGTCGAGCCCGGGGGGCGTTCCTCTTGGTCGGACCGGTGGTCAATCCTCGGCGACGACCCCGCCGTCTGGCGGCCGAGCCGCGAGACGATCGGCGACGTGGTCCTCGACCAAGTGGACCAGGAGCAGCTCAAAGAGTTCCGGCGAGTGCCCATTCGCCTCCCGGACGGACGCGGCGGCGCTTGCGGCGTCGGGAGCATCGACGGTGTCGGTCCGCTCGTCGCCGCCGACCTGGTAGGTCACCTCGTACAACATCGCCAGTACCTCCCGGCCGAGGGACGTCAGGCGCCTCCTGGCCCCGGGTACGTTCCCCTACGCGCGCGCCGCTCCGTCCTGGGAACCGATCGCTGCGACCCGGTCCAGGTGGACCACTGCCGCCGCGTCAACGACCGCGCCAAGGGGTTATAGCACGTTGCGGACCCTGTTCGGTCCAACGGCGGCCGTAGGAAGAGTCATCTACCCTCTCCCGACGTCGGCGGCCCCGGTGTCGCCGATGCACCAGCAGCGGCGGAGGCGAGGAGGCGCTCGGCTCGATGGAGCGCGGCGGCGCCGGTTTCGGCGCGCTCGTACGCCGCCGCGACCCGATCCCAGTCGAGGCGAACAAACCCCGCCTGCGCTTCCGTCATCGCCTCCCGCATCGCTTCGGCGCCTTCCCGGTAGCCGGATATGCTCGTTTGGAGGCCTTTTGGCGGAGGTCCATTCGCAAGGAGGAGGTCGATCGCCGCCAGGCTATTGCTCATCCGGTTCTGAGCCGCCCGAATCTCGAGCAAGTTCCGGCTTCGGCGCTCCCCGATCTCCACGAGCGCGTCCGCGTCGAGGGCGGCCCGTTCGAACCGTGGTGCTAATGCTTTCCGGTACCCCGTTTCGGCCGTCGCGCGCCCGGCGGCAGCCACGGGCGTGACGCGGAGCGGGGCCTGTCGGCCGACGCCGCCTGGCGTGAGGACCGACAGGATCGCCAAGGCGGTCAGCGCCATGACCCCGAGCCACCCCCAGCGCGTCATCGCGTCCTCCCCCCGGTGCGCGGCGCGCGGACCGCTCCCGCCGCGGGTCTCGAAGCCCAGGGGCGACGCCCGAGACACAGCCCGGTTGCGTCTCGGCAACCCGGCCGTTAAGCTCCCGCGCGTCGTCGGCGTCGTCGGCGTCGTCGGCGTCGTCGGCGTCGTCGCGCGGCCCCCGCTCCCGCTGCTGCCGACCTACCCCGGAGGAGCAACCGTGGCCGGTTCGATCCCATCGCCGGGCAGCGCCGCGCAGCCCAGCCGCATCATTATCGAACGCGTCCGCCCCGAGCTCGATTGCGGTCGCTACCCGATCAAGCGGGAGGTGGGCGATCTGCTCGAGGTCTCGGCCGACATCTTCAAGGACGGCCACGACGCGATCGCGGCCGTCCTCCGCTATCGGCGGCGGGCCGACGACGGCTGGCTCGAAGTTGAAATGCGCCACGTTGGCAACGACCGTTGGACCGCGTCCGTCGTGCTCACCGAGAACACCCGCTACGTCTACACGCTTCAGGCCTTCCCGGACCACTTCGCCACCTGGCGCGAGGAGCTCGAGAAAAAGACCGCTGCCGGCCTCGACGTGGCGCTCGAGTTGCGGGAGGGCCGGGCCATCATCGAGGAGGCACGGGGCCGGTCCTCCCCGGACGACCACGGCCTCCTCAATTCGGCGATCGCCGTCGCGGTCGGTGGCGATAAGGCGGCGGCGGTGCACCATCTGCTCGGCAATGATCTGGCCGCCACGATGCGGCGCAGCCGTTCGCGCGCGGGAGCCGCGACGTACGGCCGAGAGCTGGAGGTGGTGGTGGACCGGGTCGCCGCCCGCTACGCGGCCTGGTACGAGTTTTTTCCGCGCTCGGCGGGCACCGTGCCCGGCCGCAGCGCAACCCTCCGCGAGGCCGCTGCACGCCTGCCGGCGATCGCCGCGATGGGCTTCGACGTGGTCTACCTCCTGCCGGTCCATCCGATCGGGCGAACCCACCGGAAAGGTCCGAACAACTCGCTCGTCGCCGGTCCCGACGACCCGGGCGTGCCCTACGCGATCGGAAGCGCGGACGGCGGCCACGACGCGATCAGCCCGGACCTCGGCACCCTCGACGACTTCCGCGCCTTCGTCGCCGCGGCGCACGGGCTCGCCCTGGAGGTGGCCCTCGATCTCGCCATCCAGACGTCTCCCGATCACCCCTGGGTGGCGGCGCATCCCGATTGGTTCCACATCCGCCCCGACGGCTCAATCCGCTACGCCGAGAATCCGCCGAAGAAGTACCAGGACATCTACCCGATCAACTTCGACTCCCCCGATTGGCGCAACCTCTGGGCCGAGCTGAAGCGGATCGTCCTCTTCTGGGTGGAGCAGGGCGTCACGACCTTCCGCGTCGACAACCCGCACACCAAGCCGATTGCCTTCTGGGAGTGGCTGATCGCCGAGGTGCAGCGGGCCCACCCCGACGTCCTGTTCCTCTCCGAGGCGTTCACCCGACCCAAGGTGATGAAGGCGCTCGCGAAGGCCGGCTTCACCCAGTCCTACACCTACTTCACCTGGCGTAACTTCAAGCGGGAACTGGCGGAGTACTTCACGGAGTTGACCCAGACCGAGGTCGCAGAGTACATGCGGGGCAACTTGTTCCCGAACACCCACGACATCCTCCCCTACATCTTGCAGGAAGGGGGCCGCCCGGCGTTCAAGATCCGGCTCGCGCTTGCCGCGACCCTTTCGTCGGTCTACGGGATTTACAGTGGCTTCGAGCTCTGCGAGGCGACCGCTGTCCCCGGCAAGGAGGAGTACCTCCGGTCCGAGAAGTACGAGCACAAGGTCTGGGATTGGGACCGCCCGGGCAACATCGTCGACTACGTCGCCTCTATGAACGCGATCCGCCGCCGGCACCCCGCTCTTCAGGAGTACGACAACCTCCGCTTCTTCTCCAGCGACGACGAGAACGTGCTCTGCTACGGCAAGGCGACGGCCGATCGATCGGACATCGTGTTGATCGTCGTCAACGTCGACCCGTTCGGCACCCACGAGACAACGATCCGGTTGCCGTTGGCCGAACTAGGAATCGAGGAGGCGGAGCCGTACCGGGTGGACGATCTCCTCTCGGGCGAGACCCACCTCTGGACTGGAGGAGAGCAACGGCTTCGGCTCGACCCGCACGAGGAGCCCGCTCGTCTCTTCGCCCTTCGACCTTGGGTCCGCGTCGACTACGCCGAGTCGTGCGGATAGCGGACCATCATGTGGTCGGTCCGGAGTGGCGTACGCAGCGCAACTCCGGCCTGGGATAGAAGATAATGACGGTAATGCACGCCTTGCCCGCTTGGCGGCGCCCGTCTCTCGGTTCGTATCCGCCCGCAGCATCGGGCGAGGGTCGCTGGCCATGCTGAACCCTGACGAGCTTTGGTACAAGGACGCAATCTTCTACGAAGCACCGGTCCGATCGTTCTGCGACAGCAACGGCGACGGCGTCGGCGACTTCCGTGGCATGACGGAGAAGCTAGACCATATCCGGGATCTGGGCGTCGACTGCATCTGGCTCTTGCCCTTCTACCCATCACCGCTCCACGACGACGGCTACGACATCTCCGACTTCCTCTCGATCCACCCGGACTACGGCAGCGTCGATGATTTCCGCGAGTTTCTCGATGCAGCGCATGCCAGGGGGCTGCGGGTGGTCGCCGATCTGGTGATGAACCACGCCTCGGACCAGCACCCCTGGTTCCAGGAGGCCCGTGCCGACCCCGCGTCGCCGAAGCGCGACTACTTCGTCTGGAGCGACGACACCGAGCGATACGCCGACGCCCGGATCATCTTCACCGATACCGAGATCTCGAACTGGACGTACGATCCGGTCGCCCGCCAGCACTTCTGGCACCGCTTCTTTCGCCATCAACCGGACCTCAACTACGACAACCTGGCCGTCTGGCGCGAGATGTTCGACGTGGTCCGTTTCTGGCTCAGCCTCGGCCTCGACGGATTCCGCTGCGACGCCGTTCCCTACCTCTACGAGCGGGAGGGGACCAACTGCGAGAACCTGCCGGAGACGCACGCCTTCCTGGTCGCCCTGCGGAAGATGGTGGAGATCGAGTTCCCGGGCAGGATTCTCCTGGCCGAGGCCAACCAATGGCCGTCCGACGTGGTGGCTTACTTCGGCTCCGACGAGGAGCCGGAGTTCCATATGGCGTTCCACTTTCCGCTGATGCCCCGCATGTTCATGGCGATGCGGCGCGAGACGCGGACTCCGATCGTGGAGATCATGGGTCAGACGCCGGAGATCGCGGCCGATCGCCAATGGGCGATCTTTCTCCGCAACCACGACGAGCTGACGCTGGAGATGGTCACCGACGCCGACCGCGACTACATGTACTACGAGTATGCGAAGGACCCTCGGATGCGGATCAATGTCGGTATCCGCCGCCGCCTGGCGCCGCTGCTCGATAACGGCCGCCGCCAGATCGAGATGATGAACTCGCTCCTCCTCTCGATGCCCGGCACTCCGGTCATCTACTACGGCGACGAGATCGGGATGGGCGACAACATCTATCTCGGCGACCGCAACGGCGTCCGGACGCCGATGCAATGGAGCGGGGACCGCAACGGGGGCTTTTCCCGCGCCGACTGGGCACGGCTCTACTCGCCGGTCATCATGGACCCGGTCTACGGTTATCAAGCGGTGAACGTCGAGGCCCAGGGCCGGACTCCTACCTCGCTCCTAAATTGGACGAAGCGGATGATCGCGGTCCGTCGGCGTTACCGAGCCTTCAGCCGGGGAACCCTGGAGTATCTCCACCCGGAGAACCTGAAGGTCCTCCCTTACATCCGACGCCACGAAGGGGAGACCTTGCTCTGCGTCGTCAACCTCTCCCGCTTCGTTCAATACGTCGAACTCGACATGGGGGAATTCGACGGCTGGCGACCGGTCGAGCTGATCGGGGAGACCCGCTTTCCGGCGATCGGCCAGTTGCCCTATTTTCTGACCCTTGGCCCGCACGCCTTCTACTGGTTCCGGCTCGTACCTCCAGGAGCGGAGGACCACCGCTGATGCCCGGGCGGCATTCCCCCGCGCAACTCGGTGATG